>NZ_JAJHVY010000015.1:0-538668 GCF_020861455.1 Bacillus sp. AF23 | reverse complement strand
GAATGGATATTTTAAGGAAAAATAAAGGCTGTCGAGATTTTCTCGACAGCCTGAGCTTACCCCGTCGGGTAAGCTTTCTTTTTTTATATCTCCAAAGAGGAGCGCCGTTCTACCTGTCCATACGCAGGCATAAAATGAAACAAGCCTAAATAAGGAGTGAACGGTGCCTTGCGCGTCTCGAATGTAACGGTTAGAAAACGTTTATTATTTGTTTTGCTTTTTGGAGTGATCGTATTTCTGATCATTGATACAAGGCTGGGGTATGTTCAGTTTGTCATGGGGGAGAAACTGACTTCTCTGGCGAAGGATTCCTGGAGCCGGAACCTGCCGTTTGAGCCGGAACGGGGAGAGATCCTTGATCGGAACGGCGTTAAGCTTGCCACAAATAAAAGTGCACCGACCGTATTTGTCGTGCCGCGTCAAGTCCAGAATCCGCTGAAAACGAGCAAACAGCTGGCTGCGGTGTTAAATATGTCTGAAGAAAAAGTATATAAGCACGTCACGAAAAAAGCATCGATAGAAAAGATTACGCCAGAAGGGAGGAAAATTTCAAATGAGAAGGCAAAAGAAATCAAAGCGCTCGATTTAAAAGGGGTGTATGTAGCGGAGGATAGTATCCGCCATTATCCGTTCGGCAGCTTTTTATCTCATGTGCTTGGGTTTGCCGGTATTGATAACCAAGGACTTCTTGGGCTTGAAGCCTATTATGATGATGATTTAAAAGGAGAAAAAGGCTCTGTTAAGTTTTATACAGATGCCAAAGGGAAGAAAATGCCCGATGAAGCGGATGACTACACGCCTCCTAAGGATGGACTCGATATGAAGCTGACTGTGGATTCGAAGGTGCAAACCATAATGGAACGAGAGCTTGATAATGCTGAAGCTAAATATCATCCAGACGGTATGATTGCAGTCGCAATGAATCCGAAAAACGGAGAAATACTTGGAATGGCAAGCAGACCTGACTTTGATCCGGCTGACTACCAATCTGTTGACCCGTCCGTTTACAATCGGAATCTCCCTGTATGGAGCACATACGAGCCGGGTTCTACCTTTAAGATTATTACACTTGCGGCGGCTCTGGAGGAGCAAAAAGTCAACCTGAAACGTGACCAATTTTATGATAAAGGGCATGCAGAAGTAGACGGAGCAAGACTGCGCTGTTGGAAAAGGGGCGGCCACGGGCTGCAAACGTACCTTGAAGTTGTGCAAAACTCCTGTAACCCCGGCTTCGTTGAATTGGGCGAGAGATTGGGCAAAGAAAAGCTATTCAAATATATAAAAGGCTTTGGATTTGGCCAAAAAACCGGGATTGACCTGCAGGGGGAAGGAACAGGGATTTTATTTCCGCTTGACAGAGTAGGCCCGGTTGAGCAAGCGACAACCGCCTTCGGACAGGGAGTATCCGTCACGCCGATTCAGCAGGTTGCAGCCGTTTCTGCCGCTGTTAACGGCGGCACGCTCTACACACCTTATATAGCAAAAGAGTGGCTTGATCCGGTCACCAAAAAAACTGTCAAAAAACAATCGCCAATCGCCAAGAAACAAGTCATTTCTAAGGAAACATCAAAACAAATCCGCTATGCTTTAGAAAGCGTCGTTGCAGAAGGCACCGGACGCAATGCGTTTGTCGAAGGCTATCGTGTCGGCGGAAAAACAGGAACAGCACAAAAGGTTAAAGATGGAAAATACCTCGAAAACAACCACATTGTATCATTTATCGGTTTCGCTCCGGCTGACGATCCGAGTCTTGTCGTCTATGTCGCGGTGGATAACCCGAAAGGCACGATTCAGTTTGGCGGAACCGTTGCAGCGCCTATTGTGGGAAGTATTATGAGAGACAGCCTGCCGGAGCTTGGTGTTAAGCCTAGGAAAAATCAAATCGAAAAAAAATACCAATGGAACGACACAAAAACAATAGAAGTTCCGAATGTTGTAGGGATGTCTGTCTCAGATCTTGAGTCACTCTTGGTGAATCTGAATATAGATGCTTCCGGAAAAGGAAGCAAAATCGTCAAACAATCACCAGCTGCAGGAACAAAAGTAAAAGAGGGCTCTAAGATACGTGTTTATTTGACTGAAGAAGATGAAAAGGAGGCAGCCGATTAATTCGGGCTGCCTATTATTTTATTGCAGAAAAATGCTGATATCTTTCAAGATTAGCTGGATGTATCCTTTTTTTTACGCTAAAATATGAACTGTATGCTTAAAAGTCATTATCACATCATTTGATGTGACTTCAATGATAAAAAGAACGAATAGAATGTTGAGAGGTTTGATACGATGAAACTTACAAAGCTGCTTACATACTTAACAACCGAACCTTCTGTAAATGACTCACAAGACCCTGAAATAACTTCAATTGAGATGGACTCCAGGGAAGTAAAGAAAGGGAGTCTTTTTGTATGTGTAAAAGGGTATACGGTAGATGGCCATGATTTTGCGCAAAAAGCAGTTGAAAACGGCGCAGCGGCTATTGTGGCTGAAAAGGAGCTTGATGTGGATGTGCCTGTCATCATTGTCCGGCAGTCACTGCGGGCGCTCAGCGTTTTGTCTGATGCGTTTTACGGACAGCCGACAAAGAAACTGCAGCTGATCGGAATAACGGGCACAAACGGAAAAACTTCTACGACCCATATGGTTGATGAGATTCTCAAAAAAGCGGGGAAACGAACAGGCTTAATCGGCACGATGTACATTAAAATCGATGACGAAACACTTCCCGTTAAAAACACGACACCGGAAAGCGTCACGTTGCAGCAAACATTTAAAAAAATGAATGACAAGCACGTCGACACGGCCATCATGGAGGTTTCTTCTCACGCTTTGTCACTGGGACGGGTTCACGGCTGTGATTATGACATTGCCGTGTTTACGAACTTAACACAGGATCACCTTGACTATCACAAAACGATGGATGAGTACCGACAGGCAAAAAGCCTGCTGTTTTCTCAGCTTGGCGGGGCATTCAACCATGAAAATCCAAAACGGGCTGTTTTAAACGCGGATGATGAGGCAAGCGCTTATTTTGAAAAGGTCACTGCGGCACATATTTCTACATATGGAATTAAAAACAATGCTGATGTAATGGCGAAAGATATCAAAACCACTGCACAGGGCACGAGTTTTCAACTGGTGACGAACAAAGGCACTAAGCACATCACGATGTCGCTCGTTGGACAGTTTAACGTGTATAACGTGCTCGCTGCTGTTGCGACTTGTATTGCGGCAGGCATTCCGTTTGAAACCATTACAGAAGCCGTGGAAGAATTGCATGGCGTAAGAGGCCGTTTTGAACTGGTTAATCAGCAGCAGGAATTTCCGGTTATAGTTGATTACGCGCATACGCCGGACAGCCTTGAAAACGTGCTGAAGACATGCAGAGACATGGCGGAAGGAAAGCTTTTTGTCGTTGTCGGCTGCGGCGGAGACAGAGATAAGACGAAACGCCCGAAAATGGCGAAAATCGCTGTTGAGCTGGCTGACGAACCGATTTTCACTTCAGATAATCCAAGAAGCGAAGATCCGCGTGCCATTTTAAGAGATATGGAAGCAGGGGTAGAGAACGAATACTACCACAGCATCGCAAATCGCGAGCAGGCGATCTTCTTTGCCATTGCCAACGCCAAAAAAGGCGACGTTGTCCTCATTGCCGGGAAAGGCCATGAAACCTATCAGCAGATTGGGAACGAAACTTTTGACTTTGACGATGCCGAAGTGGCGGCAAGAGCGATTGTCGAACTGAATAAAAATAAGACGAATTCATAGGAAAGAGATGTTATTGAATGATGGAGCTTGAAAAGATTTTTCATATGGAAAAAAATCATGAATATGATAACTACGTATGTCGTTTGAAAGAAACAGGAGGAGAAAAGGACAATGCTTGAGCAAGTCATTCTGTTTACAATTTTAATGGGTTTTTTAATCAGTGTTCTGCTCTCTCCGATTCTTATTCCGTTTTTAAGAAGATTAAAATTCGGTCAGAGTATTAGAGAAGAAGGACCGAAATCACACCAGAAAAAATCAGGGACACCGACAATGGGCGGAGTCATGATCATACTGTCTATCATTGTGACAACAATTGTGATGACACAGAAGTTTTCAGAAATAAGCCCGGAAATGTTCCTGCTGCTGTTTGTCACGATCGGTTACGGTTTACTCGGCTTTTTGGATGATTACATCAAAGTCGTCATGAAACGAAATCTCGGTCTGACGTCAAAGCAAAAACTGATCGGACAAATTATCATCGCAATTGTGTTTTATGCGGTGTATCATTACTACAATTTTGCGACGGATATCCGCATTCCTGGGACTGATCTGTCATTTGATCTTGGATGGGCTTACTTTATCCTTGTGCTATTTATGCTTGTCGGCGGATCAAACGCCGTCAACCTGACTGACGGTCTTGACGGTTTATTATCAGGTACGGCAGCTATTGCTTTTGGCGCCTTTGCCATCCTGGCTTGGAATCAATCCCAATATGATGTTGCTATTTTCTCAGTCGCGGTTGTCGGAGCGGTGCTGGGCTTCCTGGTATTCAATGCGCATCCAGCCAAAGTGTTTATGGGAGATACAGGATCACTTGCATTGGGAGGAGCAATCGTCACCATTGCCATTTTAACGAAATTAGAAATCCTGCTGGTCATTATCGGCGGTGTATTCGTCATTGAGACATTATCCGTTATTTTGCAGGTCATCAGCTTTAAAACGACAGGTAAACGAATCTTTAAAATGAGTCCGCTTCACCACCATTATGAGCTTGTCGGGTGGTCTGAATGGAGAGTTGTTGTAACATTTTGGGCTGCGGGACTTTTGCTTGCCGTATTAGGAATTTACATCGAGGTGTGGTTATAAGTGGAAAACGATCTATTTTTGCAAAATCAGCATTTTTTAGTCCTTGGGCTCGCGAAAAGCGGGTTTGCGGCGGCGTCTATTCTTCATGAAAAAGGTGTTTATGTTACAGTCAACGACCAAAAGCCTTTTGATGAGAACGAACCAGCCCAGAAACTTTCTGAAAAAGGGGTCGAAGTTGTCTGCGGAGAGCACCCTGTTTCTCTGTTCGATCAGCACCAGATTACTGTACTAATCAAAAACCCGGGAATTCCATATGAAAATATTATGGTTCAGGAAGCAGAAAAAAGAGGCATACCGATTTGGACAGAAATTGAGCTTGCCTACCATCTGACTAATGCCAAATTTATCGGGATTACCGGATCGAATGGAAAAACGACAACGACGACGCTGATTTATGAAATGCTGAAGGCAGACTCTCAAAAGGCGCTGATCGCCGGAAACATCGGTACAGTCGCAAGTGAGGTTGCCTATCACGCTGATGGAGATGAATGGATCGTAACGGAACTTTCGTCATTTCAGCTGATGGGGACACACGACTTCAGGCCTGAAATCAGCCTGATTTTAAACGTGTTTGATGCCCATCTGGATTATCATCATACGAGAGAAAACTATGAAAAAGCGAAACAGAAAGTGTATCTGCATCAGAAAGCTTCAGATAAAGCAATTGTCAATCAGGATGATGAAACAGTCGTCCGCCTGGCTGAAGCCGGAGAAGCCGGAATTGTTCCTTTTTCAGTACGCAAACAGCTTGAACACGGCGCTTATGTAAAAGACGGCATGATTATGTACAGCGGCGAAGCTATTCTTCCTCTGGAAGAGGTTGTGCTGCCGGGTGCGCATAATCTGGAGAACATTTTAGCTGCGATTGCGGCAGTGAAAACGGCTGGAGCGTCCAACGAGGCCATCAAAAAAGTGCTGACAAGCTTTACCGGCGTCAAGCACCGTCTCCAGTATGTCACAACGGTGAAGAACCGTAAGTTTTATAATGACAGCAAAGCAACAAATGTTTTGGCGACAAGCAAGGCGCTTTCGGCTTTTGAAAAACCTGTCATCCTGCTTGCAGGCGGACTGGATCGCGGAAACGGGTTTGACGACTTAAAGCCTTACATGAAGCACGTCAAAGCGGTGCTTACATTCGGACAGACAGCACCGAAACTCGAACAGCTCGGAAATGAGCTGGGAATACAACATGTCAAACGTGTCGATAATGTTGAACAAGCAGTATCTGCGGCGTTTGCGCTCTCAAATGAAGGAGATGTCATTCTGCTTTCACCTGCGTGTGCGAGCTGGGATCAATTCAAAACATTTGAAGAACGCGGTGACATGTTTATAGACGCCGTGCATATGCTTAAGTAAGGGCTTGTCTTGGAGAATCGGCAGCCCTAATGACTTAAAGCTTGGGGTGTCGACTGATTTGACTACTAAAAAAACATCGCCTGATTTGTTATTGGTCATCATTACGTTATTATTATTAACAATTGGATTAATTATGGTGTACAGTGCGAGTGCGGTATGGGCGGATTATAAATTTGACGACTCATTCTTTTTCGCGAAACGGCAGCTGCTGTTTGCGGGCATCGGAGTTATTGCTATGTTCTTTATTATGAATGTTGATTATTGGACATGGCGGACATGGTCTAAATTGCTGATGGTTATCTGTTTTTTCTTGCTGGTGCTTGTTTTAATACCAGGCGTAGGCATGGTGCGGAACGGCTCAAGAAGCTGGATCGGAGTCGGCGCATTCAGCATACAGCCTTCAGAGTTTATGAAGCTTGCGATGATAGCATTCCTTGCTAAATTTCTCTCTGAAAAGCAAAAAAACATTACATCGTTCAGACGTGGATTTGTCCCGGCGCTCGGCATCGTGTTTTCCGCATTTTTGATTATTATGTGCCAGCCTGACCTCGGAACGGGAACGGTAATGGTCGGTACTTGTATTGTCATGATTTTTGTAGCCGGTGCGCGAATCGCCCATTTCGTCTTTCTCGGGCTGATCGGCCTGAGCGGATTTGTCGGGCTCGTACTGTCGGCTCCATACCGGATTAAACGGATTACCTCTTACTTAAATCCGTGGGAAGATCCGCTCGGCAGCGGTTTTCAAATCATTCAATCGCTATATGCGGTTGGGCCTGGCGGATTGTTCGGAATGGGGCTTGGCCAAAGCAGACAGAAATTCTTTTATCTGCCTGAGCCGCAAACGGACTTTATTTTCGCCATCTTGTCAGAGGAGCTTGGGTTTATCGGCGGGTCGCTTATTTTGCTTCTGTTCAGCGTGCTGCTGTGGAGAGGAATCAGGATCGCGCTCGGTGCACCAGATCTATATGGCAGCTTTGTCGCTGTGGGGATTATTTCAATGATCGCGATCCAAGTTATGATCAATATCGGCGTTGTGACGGGCCTTATTCCGGTAACTGGCATCACGCTGCCGTTTCTGAGCTACGGAGGTTCATCATTGACCCTGATGCTGATGGCTGTCGGCGTGCTGCTGAACGTGAGCCGGTACTCGAGGTATTAATGAATTTTATTAGTGAAGCGATCCTATGAAACAGGAAGCTGGGAAACAATTGATGCGATAACCCTGTCCATAAAAACAGGGTTATCGTTATGTTATAGAGAAACTGAGACTGGGGGAAGAGTTATGCGAATTGCAATAAGCGGAGGCGGCACAGGGGGACACATTTATCCAGCCCTTGCCTTTATCAAAGAGGTGCAGCGCCGCCATCCTGATACGGAATTTTTATATATCGGAACAGAAAACGGATTAGAGAAAAAAATTGTAGAACGGGAAAATATACCGTTTCGTTCCATTGAAATTACAGGTTTTAAAAGAAAGCTTTCATTTGAAAACGTAAAAACGGTGATGCGTTTTCTAAAGGGCGTTAAAAAAAGCAAATCGTATTTAGCGGAATTTAAGCCGGATGCCGTGATTGGAACGGGCGGTTATGTGTGCGGGCCGGTTGTATACGCGGCTGCAAAAATGGGGATTCCGAGTATCGTTCATGAACAAAACAGCCTGCCGGGCATCACCAATAAGTTTCTTTCAAAATATGTTAATAAAGTAGCAATATGTTTTGAGGAAGCAAAATCACATTTTCCAAGTGAGAAAGTTGTATTTACGGGAAACCCAAGAGCCTCTGAGGTCGTCTCAATAAAGACGGGCCGCTCAATGGCTGAATTCGGACTCTCTGAAGAGAAAAAAACCGTATTAATCTTCGGCGGAAGCAGAGGCGCCGCACCGATTAACCGAGCGGTCATTGATATGCAGGATGCGCTGAAATCAAGAGCGTATCAAGTTCTGTATATTACGGGCGAGGTTCACTATGAGAAAGTAATGACTGAGCTGAAAAACAAGGGCGCAGCTGACAATATGGTCACAAAACCGTTTCTCCATCAGATGCCAGAATATTTAAAGGCAATTGATGTGATTGTAGCAAGAGCGGGTGCGACGACCATTGCGGAAATTACGGCACTAGGAATCCCGAGTGTGCTGATTCCAAGTCCGTATGTAACGGCGAATCACCAGGAGGTCAATGCGCGATCTCTCGGTCAGCATGATGCGGCGATTGTGTTAAAAGAAACCGAACTCAGCGGGGAAAAGCTGATTGAAGCGCTTGACCGGATTGTGCTTGATGAACAAACATTAAAGGATATGAGCGAACGGACAAAGTCACTCGGTGTTCCTGATGCGGCTGCCCGTTTATACAGCGTACTTGAAGATTTGAAAAAATAATAGAAAAGCAAATGGAATGCGGAGGTTTACGATGGAGAAAGTGATACAAGAATTAAAAGAACGCGAAGTCGGCAAGGTGCTTGCAAATGAACCGCTCGCAAATCATACAACAATGAAAATCGGCGGTCCTGCGGATGTATTGGTCATTCCAAGCAGTGTAGATGCTGTCAAGGACATCATGGATG
Organism: Bacillus sp. AF23; assembly: GCF_020861455.1. NCBI lineage: Bacteria > Bacillati > Bacillota > Bacilli > Caryophanales > Bacillaceae > Bacillus > Bacillus sp. AF23. The sequence continues at coordinate 529,899 of NZ_JAJHVY010000015.1, read as the reverse complement.
TTGTAAAAAAATATGAAGTAAAGTGGACAGTCATCGGCCGCGGGTCAAACCTTCTTGTATTAGATGAAGGAATCAGAGGCGTGGTCATCAAGCTGGGTGCGGGTCTTGACCACTTGAAGCTTGACGGGGAACAAGTCACTGTCGGTGGCGGTTATTCAGTCGTGCGTCTTGCTACATCGCTGAGCAAAAAAGGCTTGTCGGGATTAGAATTCGCTGCCGGAATTCCGGGATCTGTCGGAGGGGCTGTCTATATGAATGCAGGCGCTCACGGGTCTGATATGAGTAAGATCCTTGTCAAAGCGCATATTTTATTTGAAGACGGCACGATCGAGTGGCTGACAAATGAGGAGATGGAATTCACCTACAGAACGTCCGTATTGCAAAAGAAACGCCCTGGTGTTTGTCTTGAAGCCGTTCTGCAGCTTGAACAAAAAGATAAAGAATCAATCGTTCAGCAAATGCAAAGCAATAAAGACTACAGAAAGAATACACAGCCGTATTCAAGCCCTTGTGCAGGAAGCATATTCAGAAACCCGCTTCCGAACCATGCCGGCAATCTAGTGGAAAAAGCAGGCTTAAAAGGATATCAAATCGGCGGTGCGAAAATATCGGAAATGCACGGGAACTTTATCGTCAATGCGGGCGGAGCATCAGCAAAAGATGTGCTTGATCTGATCGACCATGTGAAAAAGACGATCCGTGAAAAATACGAGATTGAGATGCACACAGAGGTTGAAATCATCGGTGAAAATCGCTGATTCAAGTTCTGAACTGAAGCTGTTCATATGATATACTGTAAGCAAACACAAACGGCATCATAGTATGCCGTTTGTTTTGGAATAGGCAGACTTTTAAGGCTGTTTCATTTGAATGAGGTGAACAGGCAATGAATCCGGGGCATGACCGAGAAAAAATCGTAAATATTGAAGAGCGGATCCCTAAAATTAAAGAGCAGAGAAAACAGAAGGCAAACCGCCGGCTTATTTCATTTATTATGCTCTTTTTTATGATGGTGCTGATCATCGTGTATCTGCAGACACCGATCAGTAAAATTTCATCAATCTCTGTTAGCGGCAATGAGAATGTTTCCAAAAAGGAGATTATTGATCTTTCCGATATCAAAAGCGGGGATACTGAATTTTGGAGTCTGGATAAGAAAAAAACAGCAAAAAAGATTCAGCAAAATAAATTAGTAAAAAAAGCAGAAATCAGCAAATCCCTTCCTAATAAAATCAACATTGCGATCGAAGAATATAAAGCGATTGCTTATTTAGAAAAAGACAATGTGTATTATGAAGTCCTTGAAAACGGTTCAGTTTTGCCAGACGAAGTAACGCCGGATGATGCGGGACCGATTTTGGTGAATTGGACAGACGCTAAAAAACGTGTTCAGATGGCCAAGCAGCTCGATGCTTTGTCAAATTCTATAAAACAATCGATTTCAGAAGTGTATTATACTCCTGTCAAAATGGATCAAAACCGAATTAAATTATATATGAACGACGGGTATGTCGTCACTGCATCCATCAAAACCTTTGCAGACCGAATGAAAACGTATCCTTCTATTATTTCACAGCTCAGCGGCAGTAAAAAAGGGATTATTCATTTAGAAGTTGCAACCTATTTTGAGGAGTTTGGAAAAAGCGATTCGTCTGCCAAAAAGGAAGATGAAAATTGAAGGGCAAATCAGCCGTCCTTCTTTCTTTGATTATGCTTATCGCCGGCTTTTTAATTTCTTTTTCTTTTCAGACGACAAGAGAAAACCACAAAAGCATGACAGAGACGGAAGAATGGAAAAAAGAATATGCCCTGCGGGATGAACTGCTGAAACAAGAGAAAGAAAACAAGGACCTTGAAAAAGAACTGTATCAAAAGCAGAACAAAGTCCGTCAGACTGAAAATAAGCTGAAAAACGAAAAAACCGAATACTATAACGTCCTGGAAGATGTAGAAAAGTACAGAATGTATATTGGGGAAGTCGGTGTACAAGGAGAGGGCGTTCAAGTGACTTTGGAAGATGCTTCTTACATACCGGAAGGAGAGAACGTGAACAGCTACATCGTTCACGAAAGCCATCTCTTTCAAGTCATAAATGAACTGTATATATCTGGTGCGGCAGCCGTCTCCGTCAACGGCCAGCGGCTGACCCATGATTCCTACATCAAGTGCAACGGGCCGGTCGTAACGGTAGACGGGGTGCAGCACCCCGCCCCGTTTGTCGTTTCTGCCATCGGAGATCCTGATGTCCTGCTTCCTTCGTTAAATATAGCAGGAGGCCTGATCGATCAGCTTTCTATGGATCATATTTCTGTTACCGCAGAAAAAAAGAAAAATGTACAAATGGAACCCATTCTGAAAACGAAGGAATGACTGGAAAAGCGGGTGAAGTGATTGAAAATAAAGCGTTCCTTCATTAGCATCAGCGTGCTTATGGTCATATTCGGCCTTATGATATCTGTTCAATTTAATTCTTTAAAGCATCCACAAGTCCGAGATACAAGAGATATGTGGGATATAAGAGAAGAGCTTACATCAGAGCAGAAGAAGCAGGAAGAGCTGCTGGCTGAAATTAAAAAGTATGATATATTGCTGCATACCTATACACAAAACAAAGAATTGACAAAAGAAACAGCGCTCAATAATACATTACAAACCTTAAAAAAAACAGCCGGCATGACCGATATAACAGGTAGCGGAATTGTCATCACCCTTTCTCCGCTTTTTTCTGAAAGCGTAACTGGAGAGGCGGTCAAAAATCCACCGCCGGATTTACTAAAGAAGCTGATCAATGAACTCAACTCCTATGGTGCTGAGCATATCTCAATAAATGAGCGAAGAGTTGTGATTTCTTCAGTGATACGGGACATAAACGGCACAACAAAAATAGACGGATACAGCCTTGATGATTATCCTTTAACAGTAAAAGTGCTTGCTGAAGATCCGGACAAGCTGTACAGCAGGGTAAAGGGGTCCGATTTGGAGGATATCTTTGCTTCTGAAAATGTAGCGTTAAAAGCAGGTAAATCTGACAGCAGCCTGACTTTAAAAGCTTATGACAGAGCAGTGGACGTACAACAGCTAAAACCGCTGAAAGACTAAAAGGGAGGAGAATTGTCATGTGGCTGCCCGTGCTTGGACTCGTGCTCGGAATAACGATCGGATTGATGACAAACTTAACGATACCGAGTGAATACTCAAATTATTTATCACTTGCGGTGCTTGCTGCACTTGATACTTTAATCGGCGGAATCAGGGCGCATTTACAAGGTACATATGATGAAATGGTATTTGTTTCCGGTTTCTTTTTTAATATTATATTGGCAATAAGTTTAGCTTTTCTGGGAGTCCATCTTGGTGTAGACTTGTATTTAGCAGGTATATTCGCATTTGGAGTCAGGTTATTTCAGAATATAGCCGTTATAAGGAGAAATCTACTAACAAAGTGGACTCTTTCTAAAAAAAATAAAAAAAATGTGATATAAAAGAGGATATACATAGGATATAACGAATATTTTCAATAAACATAAAATGTGAAAAGCACATAAGGAATATTCCGTTGTTATTTTTTGTTACACACTTGTAAAGCCACATTCATTGTATTGTTGTTCCGCAAATAATAGAATAGAAATGATCGAAATGTGAGGAGGTGCCATAGAATGAACAACAATGAACTTTACGTCAGTCTTGACATCGGTACGTCCAATACAAAAGTGATCGTCGGAGAAATGACAGATGATTCCCTAAATATTATCGGTGTGGGAAATGTACCGTCTGAAGGGTTGAAAAAAGGCTCAATCGTTGATATAGATGAGACCGTTCATTCTATAAGAAAAGCGTTTGACCAAGCTGAAAGAATGGTAGGTTTTCCGCTTAGAAAAGCTATTGTCGGCGTTAATGGAAATTATATCAATATTCAAGATACAAACGGTGTTGTAGCAGTTTCCAGTGAAAATAAAGAAATTCAAGTAGAAGATGTCCGCCGCGTCATGGAAGCGGCCCAGGTTGTTTCAATACCGCATGAACAGCTGATAGTCGACGTCATTCCTAAACAATTTATCGTAGATGGAAGAGATGAAATTACCGACCCGAAAAAAATGCTTGGTGTGCGTTTAGAAGTAGAGGGTACACTGATCACCGGTTCAAAAACAATATTACATAACTTGCTTCGCTGCGTTGAAAGAGCCGGTGTTGAAATAACTGATATCTGTCTACAGCCGCTGGCAGCCGGTTCTGCTGCTTTGTCAAAGGATGAGAAAAATCTCGGTGTGGCTCTCATTGATATAGGCGGAGGGTCAACCACCATTGCCGTGTTCCAGAACGGACACCTGACTTCTACCCGTGTCATTCCTCTCGGAGGCGAAAATATCACCAAAGATATCTCCATCGGATTGAGAACGTCCACAGAAGAAGCGGAACGTGTGAAAAAACAATTTGGACATGCCTACTATAACGAGGCTTCAGAAGATGAAGTATTTGAGGTAACCGTTATAGGCACCAATCAGAAACAAACATTTACACAGCAGGAAGCAGCGAATATCATAGAAGCAAGAGTCGAAGAAATTCTTGAGATTGCTTCAGAAGAACTTCGCAATATGGGAATTAGCGATCTGCCGGGAGGCTTCGTGCTGACAGGGGGGCAAGCAGCAATGCCTGGTATCATGTCACTAGCGCAGGATGTGCTGCAAAACAATGTCAGAGTGGCGAGCCCGAATTATATCGGTGTAAGAGATCCTCAGTATATGACGGCAGTTGGCATGATTCAATTTGCCTGCCGGAATGCAAGAATTCAAGGCAGAAAAATTGGCTTCAAGATGCCTGAAGAAGCGATACAGGAAATCGCCGTCTCATCAGCAGAGGAACAAGAGCAGCATCATCACCAAAATGAGATGCAGCAACGGCCAAAAGGAAAACAAAAAACACAAGCCGAACATAACAAACAGAGCAAAATGAAAAAACTATTAAGCATGTTTTGGGAATAGATAGATAGTCATTCGGCAGATTAGGAGGATTTAGCATGTTGGAGTTCGAAACAAACATAGACGGCTTAGCATCAATTAAAGTAATCGGAGTAGGAGGCGGCGGTAACAACGCGGTCAACCGAATGATTGAGAATGAAGTGCAAGGAGTAGAGTACATCGCGGTAAATACGGACGCTCAAGCTCTTAACCTGTCAAAAGCGGAAGTGAAAATGCAAATCGGCGCAAAGCTGACTAGAGGATTGGGAGCAGGTGCAAATCCGGAAGTCGGAAAAAAAGCCGCAGAGGAAAGCAAGGAGCAGATTGAAGAAGCGCTAAAAGGCGCTGACATGGTATTCGTAACAGCTGGTATGGGAGGCGGAACAGGAACAGGTGCCGCACCGGTTATTGCGCAAATCGCAAAAGATTTAGGAGCATTAACAGTCGGAGTCGTTACAAGACCGTTTACGTTCGAAGGTCGCAAAAGACAGCTGCAGGCGGCGGGCGGAATTTCTGCAATGAAAGAAGCGGTGGACACGCTGATTGTGATCCCGAACGACCGTATTCTTGAAATTGTTGATAAAAACACGCCGATGCTTGAAGCATTCCGTGAAGCTGATAACGTACTCCGTCAGGGGGTTCAAGGTATTTCTGACCTGATCGCTACTCCTGGTCTCATTAACCTAGACTTTGCTGATGTGAAAACGATCATGTCAAACAAAGGATCTGCTTTAATGGGTATTGGTATTGCGACTGGAGAAAACCGTGCTGCAGAAGCTGCGAAAAAAGCCATTTCCAGTCCGCTTCTTGAAGCAGCAATTGACGGCGCGCAAGGCGTCTTAATGAACATTACTGGCGGAACAAATCTGAGCCTTTATGAAGTTCAAGAAGCAGCAGACATTGTCGCTTCTGCATCTGATCAGGATGTAAACATGATTTTCGGTTCTGTTATTAACGAAAATCTTAAAGACGAGATTGTGGTTACTGTGATTGCCACTGGTTTTATCGAACAGGAGAAAGATGTTACGAAACCCCAGCGTCCATCATTAAACCAGAACATCAAATCACATAATCAGAGTGCTCCAAAACGTGAGCCGAAACGAGAGGAACCGCAGCATCAAAACACAGTCAGCCGTCAAACCTCACAGCCGGCTGACGATACGCTTGATATTCCGACATTCTTAAGAAACCGCAATAAACGCGGCTAATTGAAAGGACAAAATCGTTTTCGATTTTGTCCTTTTTTTATTTTTTCCTCAACCATTTCCATTCATCTCTTATGCCTTTTGCACTATGTCTTCCTACACATAACAACAAATCAACCTATTATACCTACTGATATTTCGTGACCATATCATCATTTTCATTTATATGAAAATAAGATGACAGAAAACGACAATATCTGTAATTGAGATTGTCTACAGTTAACGTACAGCGAAGCTTTGACAAACAAATTGAATGTTAAAGGAGGGACGACATTTTTTTACAAAGTGGTTTAAAAAAGGGGGATGAAAAATGAGGAAACAAACGAAAAACAGACTGATCAGTTCTGTTTTGAGTACAGTTGTCGTCAGTTCACTGCTGTTTCCGGGTGCAGCCGGGGCAAGCAGCAAAGGCGCTGCTTCTTCTGTAAAACAGGAGCTTCAATCTTCTGAATCGATTCAAAACAAGATTTCCAGCTCATTAAAGAAAAGCTTTAAAAAAGAAGAAAAAACTACCTTTCTGATCAAATTTAAAGATCAAGCTGATACCCAAAAAGCAGCAAAATCAGCTGTCAAAAAAGCGAAATCTAAAAAGCTGACCGCTGCTAAAACGGAATATCAAAAGCGTTCGGCCGTCGTGTCTTCGTTAAAAGTGACAGCTGATGAAGCTCAGAAAGACGTCTTGAAATACTTAAACAGCCAGAAAAATAAAGGGAACGCCGATGATATTCACTCCTATTATGTGGTAAATGGAATTGCTGTACATGCTTCAAAAGAAGTCATGGAGAAAGTGGCGAAGTTCCCTGAAGTAGAAAAAGTGCTTCCGAATGAAAAACGGCAGCTTTTTAAGTCATCCGCTTCCCCATTCAATATGAAAAAAGCACAAAAAGCGATAAAAGCAACTGACGGTGTAGAATGGAATGTAGACCAAATAGACGCACCGAAGGCTTGGGAGCTTGGCTATGACGGAACGGGTACGGTTGTCGCCTCCATTGATACCGGGGTTGAATGGGAACATCCTGCATTAAAAGAAAAATATCGCGGGTTTCATTCGGAAAGCCCCAATGAGCCTGATCATGACATGAACTGGTTTGATGCTGTAGCGAACGAGTCAAGTCCATATGATGATCTTGATCACGGTACTCATGTAACAGGTACAATGGTTGGTTCTGAGCCTGATGGCACGAATCAAATTGGTGTCGCACCTGGCGCAAAATGGATTGCTGTTAAGGCGTTTTCTGAAGATGGCGGGACAGACGCTGACATTTTGGAGGCTGGTGAATGGATTTTAGCTCCAAAGGACGCAGAGGGCAACCCTCATCCGGAAATGGCTCCGGATGTCGTCAATAATTCTTGGGGCGGGGGCTCCGGCCTTGATGAATGGTACAGAGATATGGTCAATGCGTGGCGGGCGGCCGACATTTTCCCGGAATTCTCTGCGGGAAATGCGGACCTCTTTAACCCGGGAGGACCTGGTTCTATTGCGAATCCTGCCAATTATCCGGAAGCGTTTGCGACCGGAGCGACTGATATTAACAAAAAGCTTGGCGATTTTTCACTCCAGGGACCGTCGCCATACGATGAAACAAAGCCGGAAATTTCTGCTCCAGGCGTAAACATCCGGTCTTCAGTTCCCGGCCAGACATATGAAGACGGATGGGATGGCACGTCGATGGCAGGACCGCATGTTTCTGCTGTTGCTGCGTTATTGAAGCAGGCAGATGCCTCACTTTCTGTCGATGAGATGGAGGATATATTGACAAGCACGGCTGAGCCATTAACTGATTCTACATTCCCTGACTCTCCGAATAACGGATACGGTCATGGTTTGGTGAACGCTTTTGATGCCGTATCAGCGGTTACAGACGGTTTAGGAAAAGCAGAAGGGCAAGTTTCTGTCGATGGGGAAGATGACGAGCAGCCTGGCTATCAGCATGAGAAAGTAAATGAAGCTTATGAAGGTGCCAGCCTTCCGCTTACCTTGACAGCTGAAGACAATGTGAGTGTGACATCCGTGAAATTGTCCTATAAGCTGGATCAAGGCGAATGGAACGAGGTCAAAGCTAAACGAATCAGCGGAGATCATCTGAAAGGAACGTACCAGGCGGAAATCCCAAATATAAAGGGGACCGCATTAAGCTATAAGTGGATCATTCAGGATTTTGGCGGCCATGTTGTCGAGTCTGACATATATGATGTATCCGTGAAACCTAGCATCACTGTTGGATACAGGCAGGATTTTGAAACAGAACCAGGCGGCTGGCTTACGAGCGGAACAAATAATAACTGGGAGTGGGGAGTTCCGGAATCAGGCCCTAATGCAGCTGCATCAGGAGAAAAAGTATTTGGGACAAACCTGACTGGAAATTATGCCAATGGTGCGAATATGAATCTCACTATGCCTCCAATTGACGTGCCTGATTCAGGCAGCCTGTTTCTTCAATTTAAAAGTTGGCACAACCTGGAAAATGATTTTGATTATGGCTACGTTTTTGTTTTACCGGAAGGCGAAACGAATTGGGAGCAGGCAGGGGCCTATAACGGAAAGACTTCAAACTGGACCAGCGAAGAAATTAATTTATCCGCATACAGAGGCCAAAATATTCGAGTGATGTTTAACCTTCAGTCTGATGAAAGCATTGCAAAAGAGGGCTGGTACGTTGATGATGTTCAGCTTTCAGACAAATCTTCCGGGAAAACAGCCAAAAAGAATAAGCTGGGAGTACAAAAACCGGCAGAAAAGCAAAAGAAAAAAGCGGTTAATCCAAAAAAGGCTAAGCCGTCAACAAATACAGCTGCCAAAACAAAACATAGTGCTGATATGCAGCCGCAAGCATTGCCGCTCAGAGCACAGGTCAGTGTGGTTGAAACAGGAAAATCAACCTATTCAGATCAATCAACCGGACAGTACAAGCTGACGCATAAAGCAGGAGACTACACGCTTATGGCAGAAGCTTACGGCTATCAATCGAAAACGCAAAAAGTGTCTTTGCAGGCAGATCAGACAACCCAAGCTAATTTTACGTTAGAAGAAATAAAGAAAGGCACATTAAAAGGAACTGTCATCAATAAAACAACAGGAGAGCCGGTAAAAGGCGCTTCCGTCTATGTTATCGAGGATGCCGCTGTTGAACCGGCAACTACAAACGACAAAGGAGAATATACACTTGAGGCCTACGAGGGCTCTTACACCATTAAAGTGGCTGCACCGGGCTATTACAGTGATGAATTTTCGGTTGATTTAAAAGGTGCTATCACAAAAGAAACTGTGCTGAAGCCTTTCGTCGGATATCCGGGCGAGATCGGATATGATGACGGAACAGCGGAGAATGCAAATTCCTATTTCGCGGCCGGAAACGGATGGGCGGTTAAAATGTCACTTGCTGACGGCAAGGAAAAAGGCATGCTGACAGGAGGGCTATTCAGATTCTGGGATACGGAGTTCCCTGATCCTGGCGGCACAGAGTTTAAGGTCGAGGTTTACGATGCTACAGGGAAAGATGGAGCACCCGGCAAAAAAATTGCGGGACCATATAACGCGGAAGCTCTTCGTAATGGCGAATGGACGAAAGTCGATCTCAGCTCGAAGGGGATTATGGTTGATAAAGACTTTTATCTTGTCTATATCCAGTCAAAACCTGATCCATATTCACCAGGCTTGGCAATGGATGAAACCGGGCAGTACTCAGATCGCAACTGGCAGTATGTTAACGGAGCATGGCAAAAAGGAGATAAAGAAGACGGCAACTATATGATTCGCGCGTTAGTCGATTATGAAGCTGCCGTACCTGATATTACTTCTCCTGAAGATAAATCATACACCAATAAAGAGAACGTCACGGTAAAAGGAAAGGCATCTCCGGGGACGACTGTAACCCTTTATAATGGTGATAAAGAAGCAGGAGAAACGAAAACTGCCGCAGATGGCACGTTCGAGGCAGGAGTTTCACTCAGCAAAGGGGAAAACAAGCTGACAGCGGCTGCATCAACAGACTCCGGAACGACAGATGCTTCAAGTCCTGTCACGGTCACACTTGATCAAGAAAAGCCTGAACTGACGCTTGACAATCCAAAGAATGGCGAGAAAATCAATAAAGAAACGCTGACTGTTAAAGGCACTGTTTCAGATGACAACTTGAAAGAAGTAAAGGTTAATGGCAAAAAAGCAACGGTCACAGACGGTTCCTACTCTGCCCGTATCCTTTTGGAAAACGGAAGCAACGAAGTAAAGGTGACAGCCACTGACTTAGCAGGCAACAAAACGACGAAAAAAGCTGTCATTGATGTGAATTTTGACCAGCCAGTCATTACTGGACTGATTCCTGGTGAGGACAAAACCTTAAAAGCCGGTGAATCGGTAAAAATCGCTTTTTCAAGCGCGAAAGGCGCAGATGCAACGTTTGTCATTCGCCTGCCGCTCACAAATGCAAGAGCGAATGTACAAAACGCTACCGAGCTGCCGTTAAGAGAAATTTCTCCGGGACGATATGAAGGCTACTGGACAGCAACATCTTCTATTAAAGCAAACGGAGCTAAGGTAGAGGTTATCGTTCGAGACGATTACGGCAATGAAACTAGAAAAACAGCGAATGGAAAACTTTATATCAATACTGAAAAGTAAGTGTAAGAAAGCTGCCGCTCTTGGCAGCTTTTTTTCTATATCCTCTCATTTATTCCCTCGACAAATTAAGCAGTTATCCCTGAAAAATTGTATGGGCCTCTCAACATTAATTGACAGACTTTCCCACAGAGCTTGCTTTATACTTATGAAACAAGAAGGGGAACAGCGTGATGCAAGAAAGAAAGGGGTCAGGTGTGAAAATCTATTTAGATGTCATTTGGCTGTTAAACTTTTGTTTTGACGCACTGTTGCTTTTACTGACTGCTTTTATTTTAAAACGCCATGTGAAAAAAAGAAGATTGATAGGCGGCGCATTTATCGGTTCCAGTATTGTCCTTTTGATGTTTACTCCTTTCTCGCCGATCGTTGAGAACCCGGTCGGAAAGCTCGCTTTTTCGGTTGTCATTGTGCTCGTGACATTCGGTTTTAAGCGGTTTCGCTATTTCTTTCAAAATTTGTTTTCCTTTTATTTTGCTACTTTTCTAATGGGAGGGGGAATCATCGGAGCACATTCATTGCTGCAGTCAAACTCTATTGTCAGAAACGGTGTCATGATCACCAATCAAACCGGATTTGGCGACCCGATCAGCTGGATGTTTATCGTGGCTGGCTTTCCCGCATTATGGTTTTTTTCAAAGGGAAGAATCGAAGATATTGAAACAAAAAACATTCAATATGAGGAACGAGTCAGGGTACAGGCGGACCTGGGCGGCCAAACACTGCACGCAAGAGGCCTGGTGGATTCCGGCAACCAGCTGTATGATCCGCTCACAAAAACGCCGGTCATGATTCTTCACATTGATAAGCTTGAACCAATTTTCGGAGAGGCTGAAACGATGATTATCCAAAATGCAGACCCGATGGAAGCGATTGAACAGCTTGATGATTCGTTTCGTTTTTTAGATAAAATGAGGCTGATCCCATATCGGGGAGTAGGCCAGCAGCATCAATTTTTATTATGTATCAAACCGGATCATGTAACGATTATGACAAAAGATGAAATGATTTCCGCGGATAAATGCTTAATCGGCATCAGCACGTCAAAGCTGTCGGCAGATGGAGATTTTGACGCGATTATTCATCCGAAAATGCTGTCCGGAAAGGCCATTAAGCACGTATCCTAATGTTCGCAAATGTCCGTTACTTATCATACTCATAAGACGTGACATTTAGAAGGGAGAGGAAGATGAAAAAACTTAAATTGCGGTTGACGCACCTCTGGTATAAGCTGCTGATGAAACTGGGCTTAAAAAGCGATGAAGTGTATTACATAGGAGGGAGTGAAGCTTTGCCGCCGCCATTATCAAAAGACGAGGAGCAGGTTCTATTAATGAAGCTCCCAAGCGGCGACCAGGCGGCCCGCGCTATTTTGATCGAACGCAACCTGCGGCTTGTCGTCTATATCGCACGGAAATTTGAAAACACGGGAATTAATATTGAAGATTTAATCAGCATCGGCACCATCGGATTAATCAAAGCTGTGAATACCTTCAATCCGGAAAAGAAAATCAAGCTGGCTACATATGCCTCTCGCTGTATCGAGAATGAAATCCTGATGTATTTAAGGAGAAACAACAAAATCCGTTCAGAAGTTTCTTTTGATGAACCGCTTAATATTGATTGGGACGGCAATGAGCTGCTGCTTTCTGATGTGCTGGGCACGGATGACGACATCATCACAAAGGACATTGAAGCAAACGTGGATAAAAAGCTTCTGAAAAAAGCGCTCGAACAGTTAAATGAGAGGGAGAAACAAATCATGGAACTGCGTTTTGGGCTTGTCGGCGAAGAGGAAAAGACCCAAAAGGATGTTGCGGATATGATGGGGATTTCCCAATCCTATATTTCCCGTCTGGAAAAAAGAATCATTAAAAGATTGCGAAAAGAATTCAACAAAATGGTGTAAAAAATTTTTGCGGCTTAATCCCTTGATTCTACAAGGATTTCCTAATTATGACTATTTTTCGGTTTGAAGGCAGTGCATATTTTTCCCACCCGAGGAGATACTTAACGTTGTACAGCAGCTCCTGTAGGGAGGGAAAAAAGTGTCGAGAAATAAAGTCGAAATCTGCGGGGTGGATACCTCCAAATTACCCGTACTCAAGAATGAAGAGATGAGAAAGCTGTTTAGGCAATTGCAGGACGAAGGTGATGATTCAGCCAGAGAAAAGCTTGTAAACGGGAACTTGCGTCTTGTCTTAAGTGTCATTCAAAGATTTAATAACAGAGGGGAGTATGTTGATGACTTATTTCAAGTCGGCTGTATCGGACTAATGAAATCCATTGATAATTTTGATCTAAGCCACAATGTTAAGTTTTCAACATACGCTGTACCTATGATTATCGGAGAAATCCGCAGGTATTTGCGCGATAATAACCCGATACGTGTCTCGAGATCACTCAGGGATATCGCATATAAGGCACTTCAGGTAAGAGAGCGGTTAATCAGTGAGACAAGCAAGGAGCCGACGGCAGAGGATATCGCCAAAGTTCTTGAAGTACCGCACGAAGAAATCGTGTTCGCACTCGACGCCATTCAAGATCCGGTATCTCTTTTTGAACCGATCTACAATGACGGCGGAGATCCGATTTATGTCATGGATCAAATCAGTGATGAACGCAACAAAGATACACAATGGATTGAAGAGCTGGCTTTGAAAGAGGGCATGAGAAGACTGAACGAGAGGGAAAAAATGATTTTAAGAAAACGGTTCTTCCAAGGAAAAACGCAAATGGAAGTAGCTGAAGAAATCGGCATTTCCCAGGCACAGGTGTCCAGACTGGAAAAGGCAGCAATCAAACAAATGAATAAGAATATTCATCAATAGCATGCACGCCGAAAGCCTTTAAAACAATTTCTGTTTTAAAGGCTTTTCTATTTGGAAACGAGCGGTTTACGTTTTCGAAAAAGTAAGGTATCCTAGTCCGTACAAAGTTTTGTGAAAATTAAAATAATTATTTGGCTTGGAAAGAGGAGGACCACAATGATTTTGAAGCTTGACAATGTCTCACTAAAACGGAATGGAAAATGGATACTAAAGGATATTCATTGGAAAGTAGAAGAAAAGGAGAATTGGGTGCTTTACGGATTAAACGGAGCTGGGAAGACCGCGCTGTTAAATATGTTATGCTCTTACTATTTTCCGACAGCAGGCGAGATGCAGGTGCTTGGTCATGTATTCGGAAAAACGGAGCTGGGAGATAAACTCAGACGAAAAATCGGCCTTGTCTCAGCGGGTCTTCAGCAAAAATTGTATCCGGCAGATTCAGCTTTTGAAATTGCTCTGAGCGGGGCATATGCTTCGATTGGCTTGTATGAAACACCAAGTGCGGAAATCAGAGAAAAAGCGATTGCCCTGCTCGAGGACTTAGGAGCCATTGATTATGCCGACCGCCGCTACGAAACTCTTTCTCAAGGAGAGAAACAAAGAGCTTTAATCGCAAGAGCGCTAATGGCTGATCCGGAGCTGCTTATACTGGACGAACCAGTTACAGGACTTGATTTTATTGCCCGGGAAAAACTGTTAGATACGATTACGCACATTGCAAGCAGGGAAAATGCGCCGTCTATTCTTTATGTTACGCATCATGCAGAAGAAATTTTGCCGATATTTGATAAAGCCCTCTTGTTAAAAAAGGGAGAAGTCTTTAGGTCAGGACAAATGAAAGACATGCTGACAGACGAATCACTTTCTTCTTTTTTTGATATGCCGATCCATGTATTATGGAATCAGGATCGTCCGTTTTTAACAAGAGCTGAGCCGGTAACAAATGCATAACAACATACGATTCATCCTGGGGGTGCTTTCGAAGCTGAGAGAGACGCTTGTCTCAACCCTTATTGACCTGATCTGGATCATACCAGCGGAGGGAAGCGGTGAAAAAAGCGGAGAATGCAGCAGCTTGCACTCTGCTTTCTTTATTAAGCCGTTTCATGAATATGAAACGGCTTTTTTCTATTAAAAATAGGAGCGGATAACATGATTGATCAAGTAGAATCTTTACTGAAAAAAGCGGAAGAACAAAAGGACGAGCTCATTGAGCTTGCGAAAACGCTGATTTCTTTTAAAACACCGGCGCCGCCTGCGAGAAATACAGACAGCATCCAAACATGGATTGCGCAGTTTTTGCTTGAACGGGGATTTTCCATCGACAAATGGGACGTTTATCCAGGAGATCCCAATGTTGTGGGTGTTTTAAAGGGAACAAATTCAGCAGCCTATCAAAGTTTAATCATCAATGGGCATGTCGATGTGGCAGAGGTAAAAGAGGGCGAGGACTGGGTGCATGGCATGACCCGTTTTGTCCCAGTGAGAAAAACGGTTTCTTAATCGGCCGGGGCGCTTCAGATATGAAAGGCGGAATGGCCTGTGTGCTGTTTGCTTTAAAGCTGATTCGTGAAGCGGGCGTTGAGCTCCCGGGCGATTTGATTCTGCAATCGGTCATCGGGGAGGAAGTCGGAGAGGCCGGCACGCTTGAATGCTGCAAAAAGGGCTATCACGCAGACTTTGCAGTTGTGGCGGATACGAGCGATATGCATATTCAAGGCCAAGGCGGAGTGATTACAGGCTGGATCGAAATGAAAAGCAGTCAAACGTTTCACGATGGAACAAGACGGAATATGATCCACGCTGGCGGAGGAACATTCGGGGCGAGCGCAATCGAAAAAATGGCAAAAATCATTTCTGGACTCGGTGAGCTGGAGCGCCATTGGGCCATTATGAAAAGCTATCCCGGCTTTACCCCCGGCACAAACACAATTAATCCTGCTGTTATAGAAGGAGGCAGACATGCGGCCTTTATAGCTGATGAGTGCCGATTATGGATTACCGTCCATTTTTATCCCAATGAAACGCATGAAGAAGTGGCTGCTGAAATAGAAGATTACATCAACAGGCTGAGTGACAGTGATATTTGGCTGAGGGAAAACCGTCCTGTCTTCAAATGGGGAGGCTCTTCAATGATTGAAGAAAGAGGAGAAATTTTTCCGGCCTTGGAAGTTGATCCGGCTCATCCCGGCGTTTTAGCCCTTACGGCGTCACATGAGGAGATCAAACAGGAACGCCCGATCATTGACGTTTCTCAAACCGTAACCGATGGGGGATGGCTTTATAATGCCGGTATTCCAAGCGTGATATACGGACCGGGCGATTTATATAATGCTCATGCCGTTAATGAAGAGGTATCGATTGAGCAGCTCGTAGATTATACGAAAATCATGCTCACGTTCATCATAAGATGGTGCAGCCGCAAAAAAGAACAATGATATGAAAATTTCTCCTTGCTGACAAGGTTCAGCCCGCCCGTTCATATACTAGAAAAAAAGGACCGAAAAAGGATGTGATGGGATGATCAGCATTTCAGAATTTCAAGTAAAGGATGTCGTCAATGTCTCTAACGGAAAAAAATTAGGGAGCATCGGTGATATTGATATCAATGTCACCACAGGAAAAATTCAGGCGATTATACTAGGGGGAAATGGAAAAGTTCTCGGTTTTTTTGGAAAGGAAGAGGAAATGGTCATTCCTTGGCGAAATATAGTTAAAATCGGAGAAGATGTCATTTTAGTCCGATTAAGTGAATCCAATGTTTAACCTGCTTTTTTGCCGCTGATTGTCAAATGCCGGAAGTCTGAACTCTTCCGGCACATTTCATTTATGAAATATGTAAATCGGCGCTAAACGAATGCAGAAAGATGTGGTAAAATAAGTGGGAAATTACGCCTTATAAATGTTTGTCGAAAGGTTGGATCATCATGAATACATATCACCCATTCAGTCTCACCACCCCCTCGACACTCATGATACAAGACTGGAAACAAACGAATCAAAACGATGCGGAAGTCATTGCCGGGTTTACTACGAAAAACGGCGGTGTCAGCCAAAAACCTTTTGAGTCGTTAAATACAGGATTGCACGTTCATGACAAAGATGCAGATGTGGTTAAAAATCGTAAATATATAGCCGATATGTTTAATATTGATTTGCAGTCTTGGGTATTTGCTGACCAGACACACGACAATCGCGTCCAAAAAGTGACGCAGAGGGACAGGGGAAAAGGCGCCCGTGAGTATCTCTCAGCTTTTAAAGCAACAGACGGGCTCTATACAAATGATAAAAATGTATTTTTGGCATTATGCTTTGCTGATTGTGTGCCTCTATTCTTTTTCGATCCGGTGAAATCGCTTGTCGGGATTGCTCATGCCGGATGGAAAGGCACGGTCAAACAGATTGGCAGAGAAATGGTGAAGCAATGGACCGAACAGGAGGGCTCGACGCTTTCTGATATATACGCTGTTGTCGGACCGTCTATCTGCGGTGCGTGCTATACGGTAGATGACCGTGTGATGAATGCTGTCCGCGCATTGCCGTTTTCAGCAGATCGCGCCGTGAATCAGACGGGGCAGGGGCAGTATCAGCTTGACCTGAAAGAGCTGAACCGACTCATACTGGTCGACAGCGGTTTGGCAAATGAGCAGATTTCTGTCAGCGGTTTATGTACGGAAAGTGAGCCGTCACTTTTCTTTTCCCATCGACGAGATCAGGGGAAAACAGGACGGATGATGTCCTTTATCGGAATGAAGGAGGCATAAAAGATCTTGCGTGTTGTTGATCATTTACGACATATAAACGAACGAATAAACGAAGCATGTAACAGATCGGGCCGCAGATCCGATGAAGTTACGGTTATTGCAGTCACAAAATATGTGTCGCCTGAAAGAGCACAGGAGGCGGTAGATGCGGGCATCACGTGCCTCGGAGAGAACCGGGACGCCGAACTGCTTCGCAAACAGGAAATCATTAAAGGAAATCCGGAATGGCATTTTATCGGCAGCCTTCAATCAAGAAAAGTCAAAGCTGTCGTCAATTCAGTTTCCTATATTCATTCCCTGGACCGGCTTTCATTAGCGAAAGAAATTGAAAAACGGGCTGAAGGTGCTGTCCAATGCTTTGTGCAGGTCAATACCTCGCTTGAGCCCTCTAAACACGGCATGAATAAAGAAGAAGTGATACCATTCATACAGGAGCTTTCCGGCTTTGACAACATTGTTGTGGCCGGACTGATGACAATGGCTCCGCTGACTGATGACCAAGATGAGATTAGAAGCTGTTTCCGAACGCTTAGAGAACTTCGTGATCAGGTTCAAGAGCTGAAACAGCCGAACGCTCCGTGTACAGAACTGTCGATGGGCATGTCAAATGATTTTGAAATCGCGATTGAAGAAGGGGCTACTTATATTAGAATCGGCTCATCGTTAGTCGGAAATGAAACAGGGGGTGTACAGCAATGAGTATGAAAAATAAACTGAAAAACTTTTTCTCAATGGATGAAGAAGAATACGAATACGAATATATTGAAACTGAGCGGGATTCTCATGAAGAACAGGAACAAAAAGAAAAACCTGCTTATAATGCTGGTAAACCAGCAGCCAAACAGAATGTAGTAAGCTTGCAAAGTGTTCAGAAATCCTCTAAAGTGGTGTTGAGTGAGCCGCGCGTTTATGCGGAGGCGCAGGAAATAGCCGACCATCTGAAGAACAGGCGGGCAGTTGTCGTCAATCTTCAGCGGATACAGCATGACCAGGCGAAACGGATTGTTGACTTTTTAAGCGGCACCGTTTATGCCATTGGCGGCGATATCCAAAGAATCGGTTCAGATATTTTCCTATGCACGCCTGACAACGTAGATGTATCAGGCACAATTTCTGAGCTCATATCTGAAGACGATCAGAGGTGGTAAAGCGAGATGATCCTTTATCAAGTTTTTTCGGTTTTAAGCTTATTAATTACAATATACTCATTTGCCCTGATCATATATATTTTTATGTCATGGGTGCCGAGTACGAGGGAAACAGCAGTCGGACGGTTTTTAGCGTCGATCTGTGAACCATATCTCGAGCCATTCAGAAAAATCATCCCTCCAATTGCAATGCTGGATATCTCGCCAATCGTAGCCATTCTTGTGCTGCGGTTTGCAACAACCGGCTTGTGGGGGCTTTATCGCATGATTGCGTTTTAAGGTGACAGTTTGATAGGGGGCTTGGCAGCAGCCAAGCCTCTTTACATAGAAGGGAAAGACGATGAGCGATATTTATCAGCACTTCAGAAAAGAAGAGCGTGCCTTTATCGATCAGGCGCTCGAATGGAAAAGAATTGTCCAGGAGCAGTACCGGATGAAGCTGACAGACTTTTTAGATCCCCGGGAACAGGTCATTCTCGCTGCGGTCACGGGACAGGCAGATGTAGGACTGGCTTTTTCCGGCGGCTATGACAGAGCGGAGCGAAAACGGGCCATTTTATATCCTGAATACATCACGCCGGAAGAATCGGATTTTGAGCTTCAGGCGTTTGACGTTCGCTATGCTGAAAAATTTGTGACGATTGATCACCGGTCTCTCCTTGGTTCATTAATGGGAATTGGTCTGAAGCGGCAAAAGTTTGGCGATTTCGTGTTTTCAGAGACGGCGGTGCAAATCATTGTCTCAGCTGATACAGCCGATTTTGTTGCGGCTCAGCTTACCCATGCCGGAAAAGCTGCAGTCAAGCTTGAGAAAATTGACTTGTCAGACCTTGAAATTCCTGCACTGGATGTCGAAATAAGAGATGACACCGTTTCTTCTTTAAGGCTTGACGCGGTCTGCGCCTCTATGAGCAGGCAATCACGCCAGAAATCACAAACGCTGGTGAAAAACGGTCTCGTAAAAGTGAACTGGAAGGTTGTTGAAGACCCTTCTTACCAGGTTGCTGAAGGGGATATGCTCTCTATCAGGGGCTTTGGCCGCTGCAGCCTGACAAAAATCGAAGGGAAAACCAAAAAAGACAAGTGGAGAGTCACGTTTGAACGACAAAAATAGTCGGTTTTTCAGTTTTTTTCTCCATCTGTGCGAAATTTGTTTTATAATGTGAACTAGATAACCGTACTGAAATGTAAAAAATGGAGGTGGCATCATGCCATTAACGCCGAATGATATTCACAACAAGACGTTTACAAAAAGTTTTCGCGGATATGATGAAGACGAGGTAAATGAATTCTTAAGTCAAGTCAGAAAAGATTACGAAATTGTTCTCCGTAAAAAAACAGAGCTTGAAGCGAAAGTCAATGAGCTCGATGAAAGAATCGGACACTTTGCCAACATTGAAGAAACGCTGAATAAATCGATTCTGGTTGCCCAAGAAGCAGCTGAGGACGTAAAGCGCAATTCTCAAAAGGAAGCAAAGCTGATTGTTCGGGAAGCGGAGAAAAACGCTGATCGCATCATCAACGAATCTTTATCGAAATCAAGAAAAATCGCAATGGAAATCGAAGAGCTGAAAAAACAGTCTAAAGTGTTCAGAACACGTTTCCAAATGCTGATTGAAGCGCAGCTTGATCTTCTGAAAAATGATGATTGGGATCATTTGCTTGAGTATGAAGTCGACGCTGTGTTTGAGGAAAAGGAATAAATTCTCTGATTACCTTGACATTTTCTTAGCTTGTCGAATATAATACGTTCATAAATTCAGATGAAAAGACGGTTGAAAGGGACAGTCATGTTTCCATCATGCCTTCATAGCGACCCGGAGATGGTGAAAGTCCGGGATGGCCGGAATCATGTAGATCAGCCCTTAAGTTTCCTTTCTGAACTCACAGTAGGTTAGGACGTTCATCACGTTACGATGCTCGAGAGGAAAAAGCGTAAGCCTGGCTTTTTCTAAAAGGGTGGTACCGCGAGATAAGCTTTCTCGTCCCTTATGGGATGAGAGGGCTTTTTTTATTTTCTGAAAAAATTGGTGGAGGAATGAAAATGGATTACAAAGACACGCTCTTAATGCCGAAAACAGATTTTCCGATGCGAGGCAACTTGCCAAACCGTGAGCCTGACATGCAAAAGAAATGGGAGGAGCAGGATATCTACAGTCTAGTACAGGAACGGACGAAAGACCGCCCTAAATTTGTTTTACATGACGGGCCTCCGTACGCAAACGGCGATATCCACATGGGCCACGCGCTTAACAAAATTTTAAAGGACTTCATCGTCCGCTACAAATCAATGAGCGGGTACAACGCACCGTATGTACCGGGCTGGGATACACACGGGTTGCCGATTGAAACAGCTCTTACAAAAAATAAAAAAGTGAACCGCAAAGAAATGTCAGTAGCTGAATTCCGCAAGCTATGCGAAGAATATGCATGGAAGCAAATTGAAGGTCAGCGCGAGCAATTCAAGCGTCTTGGAGTCCGCGGCGACTGGGAAAATCCATATGTGACACTGAAACCGGAGTATGAAGCGCAGCAGATCCGCGTTTTCGGTGAAATGGCAAAACGAGGCTATATTTATAAAGGCCTTAAACCGGTTAACTGGTCACCTTCAAGTGAGTCTGCTTTAGCTGAAGCGGAAATCGAATATCAAGACAAACGCTCAGCATCTATTTACGTTGCGTTTGGCGTGAAAGACGGAAAAGGCGTGCTTGAAAACGGCGAGCGCATCATCATTTGGACAACAACGCCTTGGACGATTCCTGCAAACCTCGGCATTTCAGTTCATCCTGATCTGGAATACAGCGTGATTGCAGTCGGTGATGACCGCTTTGTTGTAGCAAGTGCACTGGTTGAAGCTGTAGCTTCTGCATGCGGCTTTGAGCAGTATGAAGTGACAAGAACGATCAAAGGAAAAGATCTCGAAAATATTATCGCTGAACATCCGCTATACGGCAGAGATTCACTCGTTATGCTTGGCGATCACGTGACAACTGACGCCGGAACAGGCTGTGTTCATACAGCACCTGGACATGGGGAAGATGACTTTATCATTGGCCAAAAATACGGCTTAGACGTCCTTTGTCCGGTTGATGAAAAAGGTGTGATGACAAGCGAAGCTCCTGGCTTTGAAGGTATGTTCTATGATGATGCAAACAAAGTGATCACACAGCAGCTCGAAGAAAAAGGCGCGCTCGTGAAGCTTGAATTCATTACACACTCCTATCCGCACGATTGGAGAACAAAGAAACCAACCATTTTCAGAGCAACTGCGCAATGGTTTGCGTCTATTAAAGATTTCAGATCAGACCTGCTGGATGCCATTAAAGAAACCAAATGGGTTCCTGAATGGGGCGAGCAGCGTTTGCACAACATGGTTCGTGACCGCGGAGACTGGTGTATTTCCAGACAGCGTGCATGGGGTGTGCCGATTCCGGTATTTTATGCTGAAAACGGCGAGCCAATCATTACAGATGAAACGATTGAGCACGTTTCAGAATTGTTTAGACAACATGGCTCAAACATTTGGTTTGAAAAAGAAGCGAAGGATCTTCTTCCGGAAGGCTTTACGCATCCTGGAAGCCCGAACGGCACTTTTACAAAAGAACAGGACATCATGGATGTTTGGTTTGATTCTGGTTCTTCCCACCAAGCGGTGCTTGAAGAACGCGAGGATCTCGTTCGGCCGGCTGATTTATACCTTGAAGGCTCTGACCAATACCGGGGCTGGTTTAACTCATCTCTATCAACAGCAGTAGCCGTAACAGGAAAAGCGCCATATAAAGGTGTGCTCAGCCATGGGTTTGCACTGGATGGAGAAGGACGCAAAATGAGTAAATCCATCGGTAACGTCGTCGTTCCAGCAAAAGTCATGAAACAGCTTGGCGCCGACATTTTGAGATTATGGGTGTCTTCTGTTGACTACCAGGCGGATGTTCGCGTGTCTGATGCGATTCTGAAGCAGGTTGCTGAAGTATACCGTAAAATCCGCAACACGTTCCGTTTCCTTCACGGCAACCTGTTCGATTTTGCTCCAAAAACAAACGCGGTGGCTGTTGAAGATCTTCGTGAAGTCGATCAGTATATGCTGATTAAGCTAAACAAACTGATTGATAAAGTGAAAAAAGCGTATGACGAATACGAGTTTGCGGTTGTGTATCACAGCATCCATAATTTCTGTACAATTGAATTAAGCTCATTCTATCTGGATTTCGCTAAGGATATTGTATACATTGAGCATGCGGATCATCCGGATAGACGCAGCATGCAGACTGTATTCTATGAAACGCTGCTTGCGTTAGTGAAGCTTACAGCACCGATTCTGCCTCATACCGCTGACGAATTATGGTCCCACTTAACATTTGTTGACGAGCAGAGCGTTCAGCTGACAGACATGCCGGAAACGATTGCGGTTCCAAACAGCGAAGCGACAGAAGATAAGTTTGACCGTTTTATGTCTCTTCGTGATGATGTGCTAAAAGCGTTAGAAACAGCACGAAATGAAAAAATCATCGGTAAATCATTGGAAGCAAGCCTGAAATTGTATCCGAATAAAGAAAACAAAGAGCTATTAGCTTCTATTAAAGAAAATCTTTCTCAGCTGTTTATTGTTTCTGAATTAACCATCAGCGAAGAAAATGAAGCGCCAAACGATGCGCAAAGCTTTGAGACAGGGAAAATCGCTGTCGAGAAAGCTGAAGGCGAAATGTGTGAGAGATCCCGTGTGATTTCTAAAGATGTAGGTGCGAACCCGAAATATCCTACATTGTCACTGCGCAACGCTGAAATCGTTGAAAAGTATTATCAGAACTAATGAAAAGAGCCCGGCGCAAAAGCCGGGCCTTTTTTGTGCCAAGAGTGACATCGTTTAGAATGGCAGGAAAAATCTTATGGGCTTTAGATCATCATTCACAGGTAACAATATAGGTATTACGTTAAGAGCAGGAGTTGTGATGAATGAATGATCAACTGACCGCAATTTATACGGAACTTCTTCTGATGAAAGAAGAATTACAGTCGAGATTATTTGAGTATTCTTGCTTTCAGGTTTCAACAAGCCCGCAAGCAGCAATCAATCATAAACAAAAAGCAACTCTGATCTATCATATTAAAGAAGAGCTTCAAGACGTTCTTCTCGCATTGTCGAAAATTGAGGACGGCACATTCGGATACTGTGAAGAAACTGGAGCTCCCATCCCTCTTTCAAAGCTGGCTGTGCTGCCGACAGCGCGAACAGCAAATGATTTTCTGTATTCAGTCCAATTTGAAAAAAAAACACTTCCTCTGTGGAAATCAACTGATATCGAATATGATCAGGCGCTGTATGAATAACAGCGCCTCTCCGATTAAGTCTGTATAGAGCTGATATTTCTTTACTCCAGTGCTTTTTATTGATAAAATGCATAATGGACTAAAGTAACCGTATAATGGAGGAACGTTTGTGCTGTATTACGTTATCGCACTACTTATTATCGCAGCTGATCAACTGACAAAATGGCTTGTCGTCAAGAACATGGAACTTGGACAAAGCATACCGATCATTGATCAGGTATTCTATATCACCTCCCATCGCAATACGGGTGCGGCGTGGGGGATACTAGCCGGTCAGATGTGGTTTTTCTACCTCATCACAACTGCAGTCATTATTGGTATTGTTTATTACATACAGCGTTATACGAAAGGGCAAAAGCTTCTTGGTGTTTCCCTTGGACTCATGCTTGGCGGCGCCATCGGCAATTTTATCGATCGGGCTGTCAGACAGGAAGTGGTGGATTTTATCCATGTCATTATCGTCAATTACAATTATCCGATTTTTAATATCGCGGACTCTTCATTATGTGTCGGCGTAATGCTTTTATTTATACAAATGCTGTTGGACAGCGGGAAAAAGAAGAAGGAGCAATAGCATGAATCAATTTGACATAACCGCTTCAGAAGAACAAAAAAGTGAGCGGATTGATAAATTTCTGGCATCGACTGAAAATGGTTGGTCGAGAACCCAGGTGCAGCTATGGGTGAAGGACGGACAAGTTGTCGTGAACGGAAGCCCTGTAAAATCGAATTATAAAATTCAGCCGGGGGATCAGGTGACCGTCACTGTGCCTGAGCCTGAAGCGCTCGACGTGCTGGCAGAACCTATGGATCTGGATATTTACTATGAAGATCAGGATGTGCTGGTCGTCAATAAACCTCGCGGAATGGTTGTGCACCCAGCTCCCGGGCATCTTACGGGTACACTTGTAAACGGCCTTATGGCTCATTGTACGGACCTATCCGGAATAAATGGCGTGATGCGCCCGGGGATTGTCCATAGAATCGATAAGGACACGTCTGGCTTATTAATGGTGGCGAAGAATGATATGGCGCACGAGTCACTTGTAAACCAATTGGTCAACAAAACGGTTACGCGGAAATATACGGCAGTTGTCCATGGGCTTATTTCTCACGATGACGGTACAATTGATGCGCCGATCGGGCGGGATAAGAAAGATCGGCAAAGCATGACTGTAACACGTGATGGAAAAAACGCCGTCACTCATTTTCATGTTCTTGACCGCTTCCAGGAGTTTACGCTTGTGGAATGCCAGCTTGAAACAGGAAGAACGCACCAAATCCGTGTGCATATGAAGTATATCGGATTCCCGTTAGCGGGAGATCCGAAATACGGGCCGAGAAAAACGATCGATTTTAACGGACAGGCGCTTCATGCCGGAATTTTAGGTTTTCAGCATCCGCGCACTGACGAATATATTGAATTTGAAGCACCGCTTCCTGAGGATATGTCTGCTTTAATTGAAAATTTGAGAAAAACCCGTTGACAGGGCATCTCTTTTTTGAAATAATAAACGAAGCTGAATAGATTCTTTAAAACAGTCCAGAGAGGCTGAGAAGGATAACGGATTGACGGGATACGTGTATATGCACGCACCTTGTCCTAAAACCCCTCTCTGCCAATGGCAAGAGGGGT
This sequence comes from Bacillus sp. AF23, assembly GCF_020861455.1. Classification (NCBI taxonomy): domain Bacteria; kingdom Bacillati; phylum Bacillota; class Bacilli; order Caryophanales; family Bacillaceae; genus Bacillus; species Bacillus sp. AF23. Next base: position 504,417 of record NZ_JAJHVY010000015.1, on the reverse strand, counting down.
TTTTTCTTCTAAATGAACTGTGAGGTGTCACATAATGAATCAAAAAGCTGTCATTCTCGACGAACAGGCAATCAGACGTGCGCTGACCAGAATTGCTCACGAAATGATTGAACGCAATAAAGGGATGAACAACTGCATCCTTGTCGGTATCAAGACAAGAGGCATTTACTTGGCAAAACGCCTCGCCGAACGGATAGAACAGATTGAAGGGAATCCTGTAACGGTTGGAGAAATTGATATCACCCTTTACAGAGACGATCTATCCAAAAAAACGAGCAATGAAGAACCGCTTGTGAAAGGTGCAGATATACCGGTAGACATCACAGATCAAAAAGTAATTGTCGTAGATGATGTTCTTTACACAGGAAGAACGGTCAGAGCCGCAATGGACGCCCTTGTCGATGTAGGCAGACCTTCCTCGATTCAACTGGCTGTGCTTGTTGACAGAGGACACAGAGAACTGCCGATCCGAGCAGATTACATCGGGAAAAACATCCCGACTTCAAAAGCTGAAAAGGTTATGGTTCAGCTTGATGAGGTTGACAAAAACGATCTCGTCGCCATTTATGAAAATGAATAATGTATCACCTTTTTAAACGCAATCCAGAGAGGTTGCAAAGAGGTGCACAGCGAAGCCCCGAAAGTATGCGGCCGGTCTTTGTATGCCTCTTTGCGTAAAAACAGCAAAGAGGTTTTTTTATACAGTTATTAAGTCATCCTAATATGAAAAGTCATCAATCAGGGGGAAATCATCATGAGTAAGAAAAAAGTTAATTTAGGAGTCAGGGAAATCCCGAAACCTTTCTCTTGGGTTTCGTTCAGCCTGCAGCATTTATTCGCGATGTTTGGCTCAACGATTTTGGTTCCGAAGCTGGTCGGAATGAGTCCTGCTGTTGCATTGGTGACGAGCGGTATCGGAACACTTGCTTACCTTCTGATCACGAAAGGACAAATACCAGCGTATCTCGGTTCATCCTTTGCCTTTATTTCTCCGATCATCTTGGTAAAAGCGACCGGCGGACCCGGAGCGGCAATGATTGGTGCGTTTCTGGCAGGGCTTGTGTACGGGCTGATTGCCTTGCTGATCAGACAGCTCGGAACAGGCTGGCTGATGAAGCTTCTCCCGCCTGTCGTCGTAGGTCCGGTTATTATCGTCATTGGACTGGGTCTGGCCGGCACAGCGGTAAATATGGCCATGTATGCTGATCCGAATGCCAGTGAGCTGGTTTACAGCTTAAAACATTTCAGTGTTGCAGGTGTCACTTTAGCGATCACGATCATTTGCGCGATTTTCTTGCGGGGCTTCTTAAGCTTAATCCCGGTTTTGATCGGAATCATCGGCGGATACTTGTTTGCCTTGACTCAAGGAATTGTCAACTTCCAGCCGGTGCTTGACGCGAAATGGTTTGCAGTTCCTGAATTTATCATCCCGTTTAAAGATTATACACCGTCAGTGACGCTTGGCATCGCCGCAGCAATGGTCCCTGTCGCATTTGTTACCATGTCAGAGCATATCGGCCACCAGATGGTGCTGAGCAAAGTTGTAGGACAAGACTTCATTAAAAAACCGGGTCTCCATCGCTCAATAATGGGCGACAGCGCGGCCACAATCCTTGCTTCCTTGATTGGCGGCCCGCCTACAACAACTTATGGAGAAAACATTGGCGTACTGGCCATTACGAGAGTGTTCAGCGTCTTTGTTATCGGAGGCGCGGCAGTGATTGCCCTTTGTTTCGGCTTCATCGGCAAAATATCTGCGCTTATCAGTTCAGTCCCGTCAGCGGTTATGGGAGGCGTTTCCTTTCTGCTGTTCGGCATCATCGCTTCCAGCGGTTTGAGAATGCTGATTGACAACAAAATTGATTATGAAAATAACAGAAACCTCATCATCACATCAGTCATCCTTGTAATCGGCGTAGGCGGCGCATTTATTCAGGTGTCTGAAGGAGGATTCCAAGTGTCAGGCATGGCGCTTGCGGCAATTGTAGGTGTCGTCTTAAACCTGATTCTTCCGCAAGCGAAGGAAGAACAGGCAGACACATCCGAACAACATCATATTTAAACCTTTTAATGAAAGTCCAGAGAGGCTTGGAAGGGTTATAAAGAGAAGAAAGCTTCACGCTGCTCCTCTATTTAACCGTACCCCGAGTCTATCCAAGACCGGGGTTTTTTCAGCCTTAAACAAGTTGAAATGAGAGGGGAAAGAAAATGAAGCATTTAACGACGATGAGTGAACTCAGCACTGGGGAAATCAAAGACTTGCTTCAAACTGCTCAAGACCTTAAAAACGGAAAAACAGACCATCAGCTGACAGGTAAATTTGCAGCGAATCTGTTTTTTGAACCAAGCACCAGAACACGATTCAGCTTTGAGGTAGCTGAAAAGAAACTGGGCATGAATGTCCTGAATCTTGACGGAACAAGCACCAGCGTACAAAAAGGCGAAACCTTATATGACACAATTCGAACGCTCGAATCAATCGGTGTTGACGCGTGTGTCATCAGACACAGTGAGGATGAGTACTACAAAGAGCTTGTCGGACATGTAAATATCCCGGTTCTGAATGCGGGAGACGGGTGCGGCCAGCATCCGACACAATCATTGCTTGATTTAATGACAATCAATGAAGAATTCAATACGTTCAAAGGTCTTACCGTCTCCATTCACGGCGACATTAAGCACAGCAGAGTCGCGAGGTCTAATGCTGAAGTGTTGACAAGACTCGGTGCCCGCGTTCTGTTTTCCGGTCCGCCGGAATGGCAGGATGAAGAAAATACGTTTGGCGCGTATGTCCCAATGGATGAAGCAGTAGAGACTTCGGATGTTGTCATGCTGCTGCGTATTCAAAATGAAAGACATCAGTCAGCTGTCAGCCAGGAAGGCTATTTAAATGAATTCGGCTTGACTGTAGAACGGGCTGAACGTATGAAGCAGCATGCGATTATTATGCACCCGGCGCCTGTGAACAGAGGAGTGGAGATTGATCACAGCTTAGTAGAAAGTAAAAAATCAAGAATCTTCAAACAAATGCAAAATGGCGTATTTATCAGAATGGCAGTGTTACAGCGAGCCTTACAAACCAATGCGAAAAGAGGAGAAGCAGCGTATGTCATATCTCATTAAAAACGGCTGGATACTTAACGAAAATGGTGAAAAAACAGAACAGGATATTCGAGTGACAGGAGAGGTCATCTCAGAAATCGGCAAGCTTGATGCAACAGATGGAGAAACGGTTATTGACGCGAAAGGATTGCTCGTTTCACCGGGGTTTGTTGACCTCCATGTACACTTTAGAGAGCCTGGCGGAGAGAAAAAAGAAACCATTGAAACAGGCGCAAAAGCAGCGGCGCGCGGCGGTTATACAACAGTAGCAGCTATGCCGAATACACGGCCGGTTCCTGATACGAAGGAGCAGATGGAATGGATGCAAAACCGCATTAAAGAAACATCATGCGTCAGAGTCCTTCCTTATGCATCTATTACGATCAGACAAATTGGCGATGAGATGACAAACTTTGAAGCATTAAAAGAAGCTGGGGCATTTGCATTTACAGATGACGGCGTCGGTATACAGACAGCAGGAATGATGTATGAAGCAATGAAACGCGCAGCCGCGATTGACAAAGCGATTGTCGCACATTGCGAGGATAACTCCTTAATTTACGGAGGCAGCGTCCATGAGGGGACGTTTTCAAAAGCGAACGGGCTTAACGGCATTCCTTCTGTGTGTGAATCGGTTCATATTGCCCGTGACGTGTTACTGGCTGAGGCGGCAAACTGCCATTACCATGTATGCCATATCAGCACGAAAGAATCTGTGAGAGTCGTGCGTGATGCGAAAAAAGCGGGAATTCGGGTCACAGCAGAAGTTTCACCTCACCATTTACTGCTTTGTGATGAAGACATTCCCGGGCTGGATACAAACTATAAAATGAACCCGCCGCTGCGCGGTGCGGAAGATAGAGATGCACTGATTGAAGGACTTTTAGACGGAACGATCGACTTTATAGCAACCGACCATGCGCCGCATACAGAAGAAGAGAAAAACACAGAAATGAAGCTGGCGCCGTTCGGAATTGTCGGTTTGGAAACAGCGTTCCCGCTTCTTTACACACATTTTGTTAAAAACGGCAGCTGGACGCTGAAACAGCTGATTGATTATATGACAATCAAGCCTTGCGAAGCGTTTGGTCTCCCATATGGAACACTGAAAACGGGACAAGCAGCTGACATCACATTAATCGATTTGGAAAAAGAAGCAGTTATAGACAAAGAAACATTCTTATCTAAAGGTAAAAACACACCATTTAACGGCCTTAACTGCAGCGGCTGGCCAGTCGCTACAATTGCAGCAGGAACGCTTGCTTATGAAGAAGGGAGACTTGTGAAATGAAAAGACGATTAGTACTGGAAAACGGAGCGGTATTTGAGGGGAAAGCCTTCGGGAGCTTGGAGCACAGCATGGGAGAAGTCGTTTTCAATACAGGTATGACTGGTTATCAGGAAATTTTGTCAGACCCTTCTTATTGCGGGCAGATCGTTACGTTCACATATCCGCTTATCGGAAATTACGGCATTAACCGTGATGACTTTGAATCTATTACGCCTTTTGTTAAAGGATTGATTGTGAAAGAATTATGTGAACTGCCTTCCAACTGGCGTTCAGCTTACACATTGGATGAGTATTTAAAAATGAAAAACATTCCGGGACTGCAAGGAATTGATACAAGAAAGCTGACGAGAATGATCCGCACGGCCGGCGCGCTAAAAGGAACGTTTGCCTCACCTGATGAAGATATCGAAGAAGTACTGAAAAGACTGAACGAAACTGAACTGCCGAGAAATCAAGTATCCCAAGTGTCAGCCAAAACAGCATACCCTAGTCCGGGAAGAGGCAAACGCATTGTCTTGGTGGACTTTGGCATGAAGCACGGCATTTTAAGAGAGCTGAACAAACGGAAATGTGACGTCATTGTTGTGCCTTACAATGTAACAGCAGAAGAAGTCCTTCAGCTGAAGCCAGACGGCATCATGCTTTCTAACGGACCTGGTGACCCGAAAGATGTACCTGAAGCAATTGAAATGATAAAAGGTGTTCTTGGAAAAGTGCCATTATTCGGAATTTGTCTCGGCCACCAATTATTTGCGCTGGCGTGCGGAGCCGATACTGAAAAAATGAAATTCGGTCACAGGGGCTCTAACCATCCGGTAAAAGAGCTTGCAACCGGAAAAGTTGCCTTAACATCCCAAAACCATGGCTATACAGTTTCATCTATTAATGAAACAGAGCTTGAAGTCACACACATCGCGATAAACGACGATACGATTGAAGGGCTGAAACACAAAACACTGCCGGCATTTACGGTTCAATATCATCCGGAAGCATCACCCGGTCCTGAGGATGCTAATCATCTATTTGACAGATTTATCGAAATGATCGAAACAACAGAGAAAGAAGGGGAAGCGGTATGCCAAAACGCGTAGACATTAACAAAATTTTAGTAATTGGGTCAGGACCAATTATCATCGGTCAGGCAGCTGAATTTGATTATGCGGGAACTCAAGCCTGCCTTGCATTAAAAGAAGAAGGCTATGAGGTTATTCTTGTCAACTCAAATCCTGCGACGATCATGACTGATACAGAAATGGCTGACCGGGTTTACATCGAACCGCTGACATCTGAATTTCTGACACGGATCATCAGAAAAGAACGTCCTGACGCCATTCTTCCTACACTCGGCGGGCAAACAGGCTTGAATCTTGCGGTTGAGCTTTCTGAGCAAGGTGTGCTGGAGGAGTGCGGCGTTGAGGTGCTCGGCACAAAGCTTTCTGCAATCCAGCAAGCTGAGGACCGTGACTTGTTCAGAACATTAATGAATGAGCTGAATGAACCCGTCCCTGAAAGTGAGATCATTCACTCGCTAGAAGAAGCGGAGAATTTCGTCAGCCAAATCGGATTTCCTGTCATTGTCCGCCCTGCATATACATTAGGCGGCACAGGCGGAGGGATTTGCTCCACCGAAGCTGAGCTGAAAGAAATTGTAGAAAACGGCTTAAAATTAAGCCCGGTTCACCAATGTTTGCTTGAAAAAAGCATTGCCGGCTACAAAGAAATCGAATACGAAGTCATGAGAGACAGCCAAGATCATGCGATTGTCGTTTGTAATATGGAGAACATTGATCCGGTCGGAATCCATACAGGAGACAGTATTGTCGTCGCACCGAGCCAAACGCTCAGCGACCGGGAATATCAGCTCCTCCGGAATGTATCTTTAAAACTGATTCGTGCGCTTGGAATTGAAGGCGGATGTAATGTACAGCTCGCTTTAGATCCAGACAGCTTCCAATACTACATCATTGAAGTGAACCCGCGTGTCAGCCGTTCATCTGCCCTTGCATCAAAAGCGACAGGCTATCCGATCGCAAAGCTCGCAGCTAAAATCGCCGTCGGCCTTTCATTAGACGAGATGATGAATCCGGTGACAGGTAAGACATATGCAGCGTTTGAACCAGCGCTGGACTATGTCGTATCTAAAATACCGCGCTGGCCATTTGATAAGTTTGAATCAGCAAACAGAAGGCTCGGCACTCAGATGAAAGCGACGGGAGAGGTAATGGCGATTGGCCGCACGCTTGAAGAATCGCTGCTGAAAGCTGTGCGTTCACTGGAAGCTGATGTGTATCATCTTGAATTAAAAGATGCCGCTGATATTTCAGACGAGCTTCTCGAGAAGCGGATTAAAAAAGCCGGAGACGAGCGTTTATTCTACCTGGCTGAAGCGTACAGAAGGGGCTACACAGTTGAGCAGCTTCATGAATTCTCTGCCATCGACCTCTTTTTCCTGCATAAGCTGTTCGGAATCGTTCAGTTTGAAAAAGAGCTGAAAGCAAATGCGGGCGATACAGATGTGCTGAGACAGGCAAAAGAACTCGGATTTTCTGATAAGTACATCAGCCGCGAGTGGAAAATGAAAGAATCTGAGCTTTACAGCATGAGAAAACAAGCGGGAATCGCACCGGTATTTAAAATGGTGGATACGTGCGCGGCGGAATTCGAATCAGAAACGCCATACTTCTACAGCACATATGAAGAAGAAAATGAATCTGTTGTTACAGATAAGAAAAGCGTGATCGTACTTGGCTCCGGCCCAATTCGAATCGGCCAGGGGGTTGAATTTGACTACGCCACGGTTCACTCTGTGTGGGCAATTAAACAAGCAGGTTATGAGGCAATTATCGTCAATAATAACCCGGAAACCGTGTCGACCGATTTCAGTATCTCAGACAAGCTGTACTTTGAACCGCTTACGATCGAAGATGTCATGCATATCATTGACCTCGAACAGCCGATGGGCGTTGTCGTGCAATTTGGCGGACAAACTGCAATCAACCTTGCTGACGAACTTTCTGCACGCGGAGTCAAAATCCTTGGAACGTCATTAGAAGATTTAGACCGTGCGGAAGACCGGGATAAGTTTGAACAGGCGCTGGAAGAACTTCAAGTGCCGCAGCCGCTTGGCAAAACTGCGACATCGGTTGATCAGGCGGTAAACATCGCAAGCAACATCGGCTATCCGGTACTGGTGCGCCCTTCATATGTGCTTGGCGGACGGGCGATGGAAATTGTCTATCATGAGGAAGAGCTGCTTCATTACATGAAAAACGCAGTCAAAATCAATCCGCAGCATCCAGTCTTAATTGACAGATATCTGACTGGGAAAGAAATCGAAGTGGATGCGGTGTCTGACGGCCAAACCGTTGTCATTCCGGGAATCATGGAGCACATTGAGCGTGCGGGCGTGCACTCCGGAGACTCCATCGCGGTCTATCCGCCGCAGTCTCTGACGGAAGACATTAAGAAAAAAATTGAACAATATACGATCGCACTCGCGAAAGGGCTGAACATTGTCGGCTTGCTCAACATTCAATTCGTCCTGTCACAAGGTGAAGTATACGTGCTTGAAGTCAATCCGAGATCAAGCAGAACGGTGCCGTTTTTAAGCAAGATCACGGGCATTCCGATGGCGAACCTCGCGACAAAAGTCATTCTCGGGCAAAAGCTGGCTGAGTTTGGCTACAATGAAGGCCTGCAGCCTGAACAGCAGGGCGTATTTGTAAAAGCGCCGGTCTTCTCCTTCGCGAAGCTGAGAAGAGTGGACATTACGTTAGGGCCTGAAATGAAATCAACAGGAGAGGTCATGGGCAAAGATTCCACTCTTGAAAAGGCCCTCTATAAAGCGCTGATAGCTTCAGGAATTCAAATTCCTAACTACGGTTCCGTGCTTTTAACAGTGGCTGATAAGGACAAAGAAGAAGGGCTTGCCATCGCTAAACGATTCCATGCGATCGGGTATAACATTTTAGCGACCGAAGGAACGGCGGGGTATCTCAAGGAAGCGTCAATTCCAGCGAAGGTCGTCGGAAAAATCGGTCAGGACGGCCCGAACTTGCTTGATGTGATCAGAAACGGAGAAGCCCAGTTTGTCATCAATACGCTGACAAAAGGAAAGCAGCCGGCAAGAGACGGATTTAGAATCAGACGTGAATCAGTAGAAAACGGTGTTGCTTGCTTAACATCTTTAGATACGGCAGAAGCCATTTTGCGGGTGCTGGAAAGCATGACGTTCCGTGCCGATCAAATGCCGGCAATCAACACAAATCAGGAGGCGGCAATCACTATATGAAAAAAGCGTATTTGACGGTGTGTGCTAACCAGCAAATTGCAGACCGGGTGTATCAAATGGTTCTAAAAGGGGAGCTTGTCCAAGGGTTTACTGTCCCGGGACAGTTCCTTCATCTGAAAGTGAGCGAAGCGGTTACGCCTCTTTTGCGAAGACCAATCAGCATTGCTGATGTTAACTTTGAAAAAAATGAAGTCACCATGATTTATCGAGTAGATGGGGAAGGAACAAGACTCTTGTCGCTGAAGCAGAAGGGAGATCTCGTGGATGTCCTCGGGCCTTTGGGCAATGGCTTTCCAGTAGATGAAGTCCAACCCGGAAAGACGGCTTTGCTGGTAGGAGGCGGTGTAGGAGTCCCGCCTCTCCAAGAACTGTCGAAACGTTTAAAGGAAAAAGGCGTAAAGGTCATACACGTTTTAGGATTCCAATCGGCAAAGGATGTTTTTTACGAAAAAGAATGCCGACAGTACGGCGACACATATGTAGCAACAGCTGACGGAAGCTACGGGGAAACCGGGTTTGTCACAGATGTCATCAAACAAAAAAATCTTGAATTTGACATTCTCCTCAGCTGCGGGCCGACACCGATGCTAAAGGCGCTCAAACAAGAATACGCCCACAAAGAGGTTTACATTTCCATGGAAGAACGAATGGGCTGCGGTATCGGTGCATGCTTCGCCTGTGTGTGCCATACAAACGAAAGTGAGACATCCTATGTAAAGGTATGTCTTGACGGACCTGTATTTAAAGCTCAGGAGGTGGCGCTGTAATGCTAGAGGTGAAATTGCCGGGTCTGGATTTGAAAAATCCGATCATTCCCGCATCAGGCTGCTTCGGTTTTGGAAAAGAGTTTGCGCGTTTTTATGATTTGTCTTGTCTCGGAGCAATCATGATCAAAGCTACGACAAAGGAGCCCCGCTTCGGGAATCCGACACCTAGGGTAGCTGAGACTGGCGCTGGAATGCTCAATGCGATCGGTCTGCAAAATCCAGGGCTGGAAAGCGTCTTAGAAAATGAGCTGCCATGGCTTGAGCAATTTGATACGCCTATTATTGCCAATGTCGCCGGCTCACAGGTCGAGGATTATGTTGAAGTCGCACAACATATCAGCAAAGCGCCTAATGTCCATGCGCTTGAATTGAACATTTCCTGTCCGAACGTCAAAACAGGCGGAATTGCTTTTGGCACAAATCCTGCCATGGCTGCTGATTTGACGAAGGCTGTTAAAAAAGTGTCAGATGTGCCTGTATATGTGAAGCTTTCTCCGAATGTGGCAAACATCACAGAAATTGCGGTAGCGATCGAAGAGGCGGGTGCGGATGGTCTAACGATGATCAACACATTAATCGGCATGAGGCTCGATTTAAAATCAGGCAAGCCAATATTAGCCAATAAAACTGGAGGGCTTTCGGGTCCTGCTGTAAAGCCTGTTGCCATCCGCATGGTGTATGAGGTCAGCCAGGCTGTCAGCATTCCGATTATCGGGATGGGAGGCGTTCAGACGGCCGAAGACGCATTGGAATTTCTTCTGGCTGGAGCAAGTGCGGTCGCTGTCGGAACAGCAAATTTCGTGAATCCTTTCGCATGCCCTGACATCATTGAACAGCTCCCAGCTGTTTTACGCCGATACGGCTATGAATCTGTTGAAGAATGCATCGGAAGGAGCTGGAAGCATGAAAAACAACCTGCCCATCATCGCGCTTGATTTTGCATCAGCTGAAGAAACACTGTCATTTTTAGCGCTTTTTCACAAAGAACCGTTATTTGTGAAGGTTGGAATGGAGCTTTTTTATCAAGAAGGCCCGGCTATCATTGCACAATTAAAAGAAAGAAACTGTGAGATCTTTTTAGATTTAAAGCTCCATGACATTCCGACCACGGTGAATAAAGCAATGAAGCGTCTTGCCTGCCTTGGAGTCGATCTCGTCAATGTTCACGCAGCCGGAGGCAAAAAAATGATGGAAGCAGCCCTGGAAGGCTTAGAGGAAGGCACGCCGGCAGGAAAACAACGTCCGTCACTTATTGCGGTAACCCAGCTGACAAGCACATCTGAACAAATGGTGAAGGATGAGCTGCTCATCAGAAAGCCTCTCATCGACACGGTTGTGCACTACAGCAAACTGGCGGAGAATAGCGGACTTGATGGAGTGGTGTGCTCTGTTCATGAAGCAAAAGCCATTTACGAAGCAGTGTCGCCGTCGTTTTTGACGGTGACTCCGGGTATCCGTATGTCAGCAGACACTGCGAATGATCAAGTCCGCGTTGCAACGCCTTCTATAGCAAGAGAAAAAGGGTCATCAGCAATTGTTGTGGGACGCTCTATTACAAAAGCTCTAAATCCGCTAAAAGCCTATGAAGCTGTCAAACTCGAATGGGAGGGAATCAAACAATGAAACAAATCATCGCAAAACATCTATTAGACATTCAAGCTGTATTTTTACGCCCGAATGAGCCGTTTACATGGGCGAGCGGCATTTTATCGCCAATTTACTGTGACAATCGCCTTACCCTTTCTTTCCCAGAGGTAAGAAATGATGTTGCTGCAGGCATCAGCAAGCTTATCCAGGAGCATTTCCCGGAAGCTGAGATGATCGCAGGAACAGCGACAGCAGGTATCCCTCATGCGGCATTGGCGGCTGACCGTTTGAACCTGCCGATGTGTTATGTGAGAAGCAAACCGAAAGCACATGGAAAAGGCAATCAAATTGAGGGTGCAGTTCAAAAAGGCCAAAAAACAGTTGTCATAGAAGATTTAATTTCCACAGGGGGCAGCGTACTCGAAGCTGCAGCAGCTCTGAAAACCGCTGGCTGTGAAGTGCTTGGTGTGGTATCAATCTTTACGTATGGACTTCCTAAAGCGCAGGAAGCGTTTGCTGAGGCTGATCTTCCATACTACTCGTTAACTGATTATGACACACTGACAGAGGTTGCACTTGAGAATGGAAATATTCATTCAGATGACCTGAAGAAGCTGCAAACATGGAAAATGAATCCCGAGTCAAAAGATTGGTTTAAAAATTAAAAAATAAATTTCAGTATTGTGAAGGGCTTTAATGCCTTGCCACGATTGAAAACAGGCCCTTGGGTCTGTTTTTTTATTAATCCTATAAAAAAACTCGGGTTGACTTATGTTAGAATTGTGCTAAAATTTACTACAAATCTGAAAAACTTATCAAGAGCGGCTGAGGGACTGGTCCTATGAAGCCCGGCAACCTGCACAATGTGTAAGGTGCTACTTCCAGCAAAATGTATTCCATTTTGAAAGATAAGGGCTACATGCAGTTCCTGTCTTTCTTTCCGCCGGATTGAAAGTTTTTTATTTTAAGAGGGGCTGTTTACGGAGATAACAGCAGCCGCATCACATTACAATTGGGAAAGACAACCGGCAGAAAGCTACTGTTTGTTTGTCTCCGAAAGGAGGAAAGAAGAAATGTTAACGTACGATAATTGGGAAGAACCAACGATTACATTTCCGGAGGACGATCCTTATAAAGGGGCGCTGTCAGTTTTAAAATGGGCTTACGGCCATTACGGCAATCAGCTTGTTTATGCCTGCAGTTTCGGAATTGAAGGAATCGTTCTGATTGACTTAATCTATAAAGTGAAAAAAGACGCAGAGATTGTATTTCTCGATACAGGGCTTCATTTTAAAGAAACCTATGAAACGATAGAACGCGTGAAAGAGCGCTATCCCGGCCTCAATATCATCCTGAAGAAACCGAACCTTACTCTTGAGGAACAGGCGGAAGAACATGGTGATAAACTGTGGGAAAGAGAGCCGAATCAATGCTGCTATCTCAGAAAGATCGTTCCTTTAAGAGAGGCGCTTTCCGGCCACCCGGCATGGCTTTCCGGCCTGCGCCGCGACCAAGGGCCAAGCCGTGCCAATACGAATTTCTTAAACAAAGATGAGAAATTCAAATCAGTAAAAGTTTGCCCGCTTATCCATTGGACTTGGAAAGACATTTGGAGATACACCTCTCGGAATGAGCTGGACTACAATCCGCTCCACGATCAAGGGTATCCAAGTATCGGCTGCGCGCCTTGTACGTCACCTGCATTTACCGCAGAGGACTTGCGCTCAGGCAGATGGAACGGTATGGCGAAAACAGAATGCGGACTGCATGAATAAGGAGCTGCAAAATGGAATTAGCCGCTATTTTATTTAGCTTGTTTTTCGCAGTGAATATTGGCGCAAGCGGCGCTGCAGCTTCAATGGGAGTTGCTTACGGCTCTGGGGCCATCAAAAAGAAAACCTACGCTTTGATCATATGTGCTGTTGGTGTTCTGGCCGGGGCTGTCATTGGCGGGGGCGAAGTTGTGAAAACCATCAGCTCTGGGATTATCCCGGAACAGACGATCACGCTGACGATTGTTTGCATCATTATCGGGGCTGCTGCACTGTCGCTTTTTACAGCTAATCTGCTCGGCATTCCTTTATCGACAAGTGAAGTCACGGTCGGGGCGGTTGTCGGTGTGGGCGTTGCGTACAAAGTATTGTTTGTAAACAATCTTCTGATTATTGTTTCATTTTGGATTTTCGTTCCGCTGTTCGCTTTTGGTTTTACATTTTTTGTAGCAAAGCTGTTTCGTTATTTTAAGATCGAAATTACGTCTACCCGTAAACAAAACATCCTTGGCATCCTTTTGCTATGCGCTGGTTTTTTTGAAGCATTCTCTGCGGGCATGAACAATGTAGCGAATGCTGTTGGACCGTTAGTGGCTGCCGGCGTACTGGATGTAGCGAAAGGAACCCTGTATGGGGGAGTTTTTGTAGCCCTGGGCGCACTGATCTTAGGCCGCAGGGTGTTAGAAACAAACGGGAAGAAAATCACGCGGTTTTCAAAAGGGGAAGGCATTCTCCTATCCGGAACAGGAGCAGGGCTGGTGATCATCAGTTCTATATTTGGAATGCCGGTGCCCTTGGCGCAAGTAACGTCATCGTCTATTATCGGAATAGGCATGGCGAAAAACGGACCAAACGTATTTCATAAACAGGTCGTGCAAACGATGCTGAAAGTATGGATCGTGTCGCCGTTTTTATCTTTATCCATCTCCTATCTGCTTGTATCTATGTTTTTAAAGGCGGATTATTATTCAATCTTTATCATGGTAAGTGTGCTTTTAGCGGCAGGCGGTGCCGTCAGCCTGACAAAAGCCATTCGTAAAGAGAGACGCTCTGTCCACGATCAAGGCGGGGGAATCTAACTATTAATCTGAGTTATTTTATCTGTTAACTAGGAGGAAATGAATATTATGAGCTTAGCACCACATGGAGGAAAACTGGTAAACCGAGTAAATGAGTCGTATGAGGTAAGCGGCATTCAGAAAGAAATTGAACTTGATTTGATTTCTTTTGCTGACCTGGAATTGATCGGAATCGGCGGATACAGCCCGATCGAAGGCTTCTTAAATGAGAAAGATTACGTATCTGTTGTTGAAAACATGCGTCTTGCTTCCGGTGTTGTATGGTCTATTCCGATCACGCTGCCGGTAGATGCACAAAAAGCAGCCGAACTGTCAGTCGGCGAAACAGTAAAATTAACGTATGACGGAGAAACATACGGCGTTATCCAAATCGAAGACTTATACGTGCCTGACAAACAAAAAGAAGCTGTTAACGTGTATAAAACGGATGATCAGGCTCATCCGGGTGTAAAAAAGCTGTTCAGCCGCGGTGATACATATGTCGGCGGTCCGATCACACTGATTAAAAAAGCTTCCAAACAATTCCCTGAGTTTACATTTGAACCGACGGAAACAAGACGCCAGTTTGCAGAAAAAGGCTGGGAAACAATTGTCGGTTTCCAAACGAGAAATCCTGTTCACAGAGCGCATGAATATATTCAAAAAACGGCTCTTGAGACAGTGGACGGTTTGTTTTTAAACCCGCTTGTCGGCGAAACAAAATCTGATGACATCCCCGCTGATGTCCGTATGGAAAGCTATCAAGTGCTTCTTGACAACTATTACCCGAAAGAGCGAGTTTTCCTTGGCGTTTTCTTGGCTGCAATGCGTTATGCCGGTCCGAGAGAAGCGATTTTCCATGCGCTTGTCAGAAAAAACTACGGCTGCACGCATTTCATTGTCGGCCGCGATCACGCCGGTGTCGGTGATTATTACGGCACGTACGAAGCCCAGGAGCTGTTTGACACATTTAAACCTGAAGAACTCGGCATTACACCGCTGAAATTTGAGCACAGCTTCTTCTGCGAAAAATGCGGAAATATGGGAACAGCGAAAACGTGCCCTCACGGCCGAGAGCATCACGTGATTTTATCAGGCACCAAGGTGAGAGGGATGCTGAGAGACGGTGTACTGCCGCCTGCAGAATTCAGCCGCGCAGAAGTTGTAGAGGTGTTAATCAAAGGCATGAAGAAAAAAGAAGAAGCAGGCGTTTCTTAAGGGGGACTGGCAGTGACAAATCGCGATATCGTATGGCATGAAGCCTCTATTACAAAAGAAGAGTATCAGCAAAAAAACAAGCATAAAAGCTCCATTCTCTGGCTGACGGGCTTAAGCGGATCAGGCAAATCAACCATTGCCAATGCTGCTGCGAGAGAACTTTTTGAGCTAGGCTACCAAGTTATTGTGCTGGATGGTGACAACATTCGCCACGGTTTAAATAAAGATCTCGGTTTTTCTGATAAAGACCGAAAAGAAAACATCCGCCGAATCGGAGAGGTAGCGAAACTTTTTGTGCAGCAGGGCACCATTGTCATTACTGCTTTTATCTCTCCTTTCCGTGAGGACAGAGACCAGGTCCGCCAGCTTGTGGAAGCAGGCGAATTTAATGAAGTTTATATTAAATGCGACCTCGATATTTGTGAACAAAGAGATCCAAAAGGGCTCTACAAAAAAGCAAGAAACGGAGAAATTCCGTTCTTCACAGGCATTGATTCTCCTTATGAAGAACCGGAAGCTCCTGAGCTCGTCCTTGACTCAGGACAATATGATCGTGAAGAGTGCAAAAATCAGCTGATCGAGTTTGTAAAGCAGCAACTGAGCTAAACGCCGCTCAGCTGTGTTCTTCTCAGATGCCGAAAATGCAAACAAGAATAACATCACAGCGAACGTTCTGGAAGAACTCGAATAGATCGGGGGAAAGACGATGGGGAAAGTATATATTGTAGGAGCGGGTCCCGGAGATCCTGATCTGCTGACAATTAAAGCGCTGAAAGCCATTGAAAAAGCTGATGTAATCCTATATGACAGATTAGTAAATAAAGAGATTTTGCAATATGCCAAGGAGCAGGCGGACCTGATCTACTGCGGGAAGCTTCCAGATTTTCATACAATGAAGCAGGAAACCATCAATCGGTTTCTTGTGAAGTATGCGCAAAAAGGGAAAACCGTTGTCAGATTGAAAGGCGGAGACCCATTTGTGTTCGGCAGAGGAGGGGAAGAAGCGGAATGCCTTTCTGAAAATGGCATTCCGTTTGAAATTGTCCCCGGTATCACATCGGGAATCGCGGCGGCTGCTTATGCCGGGATTCCTGTCACTCATCGGGACGCGGGCTCTAACGTGGCTTTTGTAACGGGGCATTATAAAAAAGAAGAGGATTTTGAGGAAAAGTGGAAAGCGCTGGCCACAGGGATTGATACACTTGTCATCTATATGGGCATTAAAAATGTGCAGCAGATCGAAAAAAAACTCCTGGAAAACGGCCGGGACGGTTCTACTCCGGCAGCGTTTATTCATTGGGGAACAACGGACAAGCAAAAATCTGTTTTTTGTACAGTTGACACCCTTTCAGAAACGGTGAAAAAAGAAGACATTAAAAATCCGAGTTTAATTGTTGTTGGAAATGTTGTAAATTATCACTATAAGCTGGAATGGTTTGAATCTGAGCTGAAAAAACAAGATTTAAGCGAGGCGTTGTAAATGAAACAAGCGATTTTATATGTCGGCCACGGCAGCCGGGTAAAAAAGGCTCAGCAAGAGGCCGCTGCATTTTTGGAAGGATGCAAAGCGCACATCTCTGCGCCTGTTCAGGAAATCAGTTTTTTAGAGCTGCAGGAGCCGGCAATTGAGACAGGGTTTGAAGCATGTGTGAAGCAAGGCGCCACTCATATCGCAGTGGTGCCTCTGCTTCTTTTAACGGCTGCTCATGCAAAACAGGATATTCCGGAAGAAATTGCCCGTGCCGCGTCCCGGTATCCTTCAATCCATATCTCATACGGAAGTCCAATTGGGATTGACGAAGAAGTTGTCAAAGCTGTCTATCATCGTGTTAAAGACATAGGCGTTCCGTACGAAAACGCGAGGGTTGTGCTCATCGGCAGGGGAAGCTCAGACCCAGATGTAAAAAGAGACGTAACCGGCATTGCCGGATTGCTCCAAAACATCATGCCCGTCAAGGAAGTGATTCCATGTTTTATGACAGCATGCGGTCCCAATTACAAAGATGTTTTTTCTGAGCTGAAAAAAGATGACGGCGTGACGACCTTTATTGTTCCGTATTTGCTGTTTACCGGGATGCTGATGAATGAGATTGAACGTGAGGTCTGGAAATTGAAGGCCAAAAATCCAAATGTCTACCTCTCTTCCTATATCGGTTTCCACCCGCATGTGAAAAAGGCATTTTTAAATCGTGTAAAAGAAACTGCTGACAACCATGAGGGGCAATTTAATTTTGACGGAGGCTCATATGCTCCCGCTTCACATTAGTTTGCAGAAGAAAAAGGTTGTGATCGCAGGGGGCGGCAGTATTGCGCTCAGAAGGTTAAAAACAGTGCTTTCTGATGGAGCGGATATTACGCTTGTCAGTCCGGTTGCGGAACCGGAAATCAGGCAGATGGCAGACAATCGCCAAATCAAGTGGCTGAGCCGGAAGATTGAGAAAGAGGATTATCTCGACGCTTTTTTGATTATTGCCGCGACGGATGACGCCGCTGTGAATAAAGAGATCGCTCAAAATGCATCGCCTTCCCAGCTTGTCAACTGTGCCAGTGACGCTGAGCTGGGCAATGTGTACATGCCGAAAATCGTAAAAAGAGGGCATGTTACGGTTTCTGTTTCGACAAACGGAGCCAGTCCAAAGCATACGAAGGAACTTGCTGAAAAAGTGGACATGCTCATTGACGGCGACTTTGTCAGCGAAGTAGACAGGCTTTATCAGATCAGAAGAAATAAATAAGCCAGAGCAGTTGCTGCTCTGGCTTTTCTTTATATAAATCAGCTTTTTTTCAGTCTGATGACAGTATCCGCATCAGGCGTGACAAAGACGGTATGCTGGCTGTCATAAGTCACGAATCCGGGCTTTGCGCCGTTCGGCTTTTTGACGTGCCTGATTTTTGTATAATCAACAGGCACAGAACTTGAATCTTTTGCTTTTGAAAAATAAGCTGCAATTGTGGCGGCTTCAATAATTGTTTGTTCATCCGGCTCGCTGCTCCTGATGACAACATGGGAGCCCGGGATATCCTTCGTATGAAGCCATATGTCGTCTCTGGCAGCTGCTTTGGTCGTTAAATACTCGTTTTGACGGTTGTTTTTGCCGACTAAAATAGTGTGGCCGGAAGAGGATTCGTATGTTTCTAACACAGGGTTGTTCTGTTTTTGTTTTTTCTGCCCTTTTTGCTGCTTAGGACGTAAATATTTCCCCTCCACAAGCTCTTCTCTGATTTCACTGATATCGCGCGGAGAAGCGGAAGACAGCTGCTGGATCAATTGGTCGAAGTATTCAATTTCTTGCTGAGCCAGCCTGATTTGTTCTTCGACAACGGCAACTGAGTTTTTCGCCTTCTGATATTTAGTGAAATAGGCCTGTGCATTCTCTGAAGGCGTCTTGTTCGGATTCAGCGGGATGGCGATTGTCGGATTTTCCTCATCATAGTAGTTGATGACTTCAGCCTGCTTGTCGCCTTTTTTCATCATATATAAATTTGCGGTCAGCAACTCCCCGTAAAGCTGGAATTCCTTAGCGTTTTCCGAATACTCCAGTGTTTTTTCCAGTTTTTTGATTTTGTTGGCGTTCTTTTTCCGCTCATTCACAACGAACCGCTCAAGATCCTGAGCCTGCTGTTTAACCCGGTCCCGCTCAGCTTTTCCGAAATAAAAACGGTCCAGCAGCTCACTTAATGAATCGAAGCGGCGTGCTTCTCCTTTAAGGTGAGTCAGCTCCAGCAGATAAAAATATTCCTTCCCGTTAACAGTCGTAATGTTAGGGTTGAAACGGTGCTCCCTTACCTCTGCAAAGAGCTCCAGCAACGCTTTTGGCAGTGTCACTTTGTTGGCAAGGCCCGCTCTGTGGACAGCTTCTTTTGCGAAGAGCGGAGAAACACCGGAAAAATGGTCAACAATTTGTTTATCTAGCCGTCCTTCTTGAAAACTGAGATGACGCAACATGTCATCTTCAGTCGCTTCTAGCGGTGAGATTTTGTCCTGGGCCGGCGGAAGTTTATAATCGTAGCCCGGCAGTACGGTGCGATAGCTGTTCATTGACGGTGATAAATGCTTCAGCCCGTCGATGATCGCATTTTCCTCTCCGTCCGTCAGAATGATATTGCTGTGGCGGCCCATAATTTCGACATAAAGCTTTCGATGCGTTTCATCGCCGATTTCATTACGGCTTTTAATATGAAAAATCATAATGCGGTCAAGGCCCGCCTGTTCAATTTTTTCAATAAATCCGCCTTCAATATGCTTTCTTAGCAGCATGCAAAACATCGGCGGTTCACTCGGGTTTTCATACGTTTGTGCCGTGATATGCACCCGTGAATAGCTTGGGTGTGCCGATAATAAAAGCTTTTGGTTTTTTCCATTGGCGCGGATGTGAAAAATCACATCGTGCTTATAAGGCTGATGGACTTTCGTGATCCGTCCGCCCATTATTCGCTCGTTCAGTTCGTGTGTCATTCCGTATGTAAACATGCCATCAAACGACATATATAATACACCCTCTCATTCTTCCTGCATTCGATAATTATAGCATGAAATGGGACGAGTCAGAATAAGCATGCTTATAGAGTGATATCTCTATAAGAGAGCAGGGGAGTGGACGAGCGGAATGAAGTTTCATGAAATGGGACAAACAGACTTATTAGAGGCAACAAATACGTCCATGAAACAAGGATTAACTGAAAAAGAGGTGAAAAAACGCCTCGACAAGCATGGGCCAAACGAGCTGCAAGAAGGGAAAAAAACATCAGCGCTTCTCTTGTTTTTCGCGCAGTTTAAAGATTTTATGGTGCTTGTGCTTCTGGCGGCAACGTTAATCTCAGGTTTTCTTGGTGAATATGTAGATGCGGTTGCGATTATTGCGATTGTGTTTGTGAATGGCATACTCGGTTTCTTTCAAGAAAGGCGTGCAGAGCAATCTCTCCAGGCATTAAAAGAGCTGTCAACTCCTCATGTGATGGCACTCAGGGAAGGAAGCTGGACAAAGATCCCTTCGAAAGAACTGGTGCCGGGCGACATTGTGAAGTTTACAAGCGGCGACCGGATTGGGGCAGATGTCCGCATTGTCGAAGCGAAAAGCCTGGAAATTGAAGAATCAGCGTTAACCGGAGAGTCAATCCCGGTTGTGAAACATGCGGATAAATTGAAAAAACCCGATGTGTCGCTGGGGGATATTACGAATATGGCCTTTATGGGAACCATCGTCACCCGCGGCAGCGGTGTCGGTGTTGTCGTCGGTACAGGAATGAACACGGCTATGGGGAAAATCGCTGACATGCTTGAATCGGCGGGAACTCTGTCAACCCCGCTGCAAAGAAGGCTCGAGCAGCTCGGGAAAATTTTAATTGTTGTCGCTTTACTGCTCACTGTACTTGTTGTCGCTGTCGGCGTGATCCAGGGACACGATCTGTACAGTATGTTTTTAGCCGGTGTTTCGCTAGCGGTAGCCGCCATTCCAGAAGGGCTGCCAGCCATTGTGACAGTAGCGCTGTCATTAGGTGTACAGCGTATGATCAAGCAAAAATCAATCGTGAGAAAGCTTCCGGCGGTTGAGACGCTTGGGTGTGCCTCTATTATTTGTTCAGACAAAACAGGAACAATGACGCAAAACAAAATGACGGTCACACATGTATGGTCCGGAGGAAAAACGTGGAGAGTATCGGGCACGGGCTACGATCCGAAAGGAGGCTTCACACTGAACGATAAAGAGGTCAGTGTGAATGAGCATAAGCCTCTGGAGCAAATGCTGTTGTTCGGAGCGCTTTGTAACAACTCGAATATTGAGAATAGAAACGGTGACTATGTGCTTGACGGAGATCCGACAGAGGGAGCGCTGCTCACCGCGGCAAGAAAAGGCGGCTTTTCAAAGGAGTTTGTGGAATCCCATTACCGGGTGGTTGAGGAGTTTCCATTTGATTCAGCCCGAAAAATGATGACTGTCATTGTAGAGGATCAGGACAGAAAGCGCTATATCATTACGAAAGGCGCGCCGGATGTACTGATGCAGCGGTCCGCCCGTATTTATTATGACGGCTCTGCCGCTCCTTTCTCAAATGAGAGAAAAGCAGAAACAGAGGCAGTATTACGGCAATTGGCTTCCCAGGCGCTCCGAACGATTGCGGTTGCCTATAGACCGGTAAAAGCAGGGGAAACACCGTCAATGGAGCAGGCGGAAAAAGATCTGACAATGCTTGGCCTTTCAGGCATCATAGATCCGCCGCGCCCTGAAGTCAGACAGGCGATTAAAGAATGCCGTGAAGCGGGAATTAAGACGGTCATGATTACAGGGGATCATGTTGAGACAGCAAAAGCTATAGCGAAAGATTTGCGCCTCCTCCCGAAAAGCGGAAAAATCATGGACGGCCAGATGCTGAATGAGCTTTCGCAAGAAGAGCTTTCTGACGTAGTGGAGGATGTGTATGTGTTTGCCCGCGTTTCTCCTGAGCATAAATTGAAAATTGTTAAAGCGTATCAGGAAAACGGACATATCGTTGCAATGACAGGAGACGGCGTCAATGACGCGCCGGCTATCAAACAGGCTGATATCGGCGTTGCCATGGGTATTACAGGAACGGATGTGGCGAAGGAAGCATCATCCCTCATTCTCGTAGATGATAATTTTGCAACCATTAAATCAGCGATTAAAGAAGGCAGAAATATCTATGAAAATATTAGAAAATTTATCCGATACCTGCTGGCTTCTAACGTAGGAGAAATTCTGGTCATGCTTTTCGCCATGCTGCTTGCCCTTCCTTTGCCGCTCGTGCCGATTCAGATTTTGTGGGTCAACTTGGTGACAGACGGATTGCCGGCGATGGCGCTCGGCATGGATCAGCCGGAAGGAGACGTGATGAAGCGGAAGCCGCGTCACCCGAAAGAAGGGGTGTTTGCCCGCAAGCTTGGATGGAAGGTGGTCTCCAGAGGTTTTTTAATCGGTGCTGCCACGATTTTGGCTTTTATCATCGTGTATCACCGCAATCCTGAGAATTTGTCTTATGCGCAGACAATTGCGTTTGCGACGTTGGTGCTGGCTCAGCTCATTCACGTATTTGACTGCCGGAGCGAAACGTCCGTTTTTTCCAGAAATCCGTTTGAAAACTTGTATCTGATCGGCGCTGTATTGTCATCGATTTTACTGATGCTGGTGGTCATTTACTATCCGCCGCTTCAGCCGATTTTCCATACGGTTGCCATCACGCCGGGAGACTGGATGCTGGTCATCGGCATGTCGGCCATCCCTACTTTTTTGCTGGCGGGGTCACTTTTGACAAGAAAAAAATAAATTCATATGATATAATCTTAGGGGTAATAGCATGTCTATTGCCCTTTTATTTTGAGAACAGGGAAGAAATTGGGTGTTTTATTTATGATACGAAGTATGACAGGCTTCGGCAGTGCAAGCAAAACACAAGATGATCTCTCTGTAAGCGTTGAACTTAAATCTGTGAATTACAGGTTTAAAGAAGTGAACGCTCGTTTGCCAAGGCCTTTGCTATATTTAGAAGATAAGCTGAAACAGACGATTCTGCAGTACATACAGCGCGGAAGAATTGAGCTTTTCGTCTCCGTTGACAGTGATATGCTTGTAGAGAGAAGGCTTGACATTGATTGGCCGCTTCTCGATGAGTTTGTCGCAGCTGCAGAGGATATGAAAAAGCGATATCAATTGTCCGCAGAGCCTGATGTCATGGACTTCTTCAAGCTTGATCATGTCGTCCAGATTCATGAGGAGCAGACACAAAATGAAAAGCTTGAGGAGTTAATAACAGCTGCTGCAGAGGAAGCCGTAAAAGGACTCTGTGAGATGCGCGAAAAAGAGGGGCTGCTTCTAGCTAAAGACTGTCTGATGCATATTGACCAGCTTGAAGAGCTGGCCGAAAAGACCGAATCTTTGGCAGCCGATGCGGTGTCTCGTTACAGGGAACGGCTGTACGCCAGAATAAAAGAATGGACCGAAGACGTGTTGGATGAGAGCCGGCTTGTTACAGAATGCGCTATTTTTGCAGATCGCTCTGATATTACAGAAGAGATTACAAGGCTGAAGAGCCACTTCGCTCAGTTTCGTGATATATTAGCTGAAGGCGGAGCTGTCGGGCGCAAACTCGACTTTCTTGTCCAGGAGCTGAATCGGGAAGCAAATACAATCGGTTCAAAAGCAAATGATCACCAGATCACAAAGCTTGTCGTCGAAATGAAAAGTTCTATTGAAAAAATAAAAGAACAAGTGCAAAATATAGAATAGTGACTGTGCGTATTGTTTACAGACGGACTTGCTAGGCTAAACTAGAGACGTCTATTTTACAGGGGGAACGTAGAAGATGACGATTAAACTGATTAATATCGGATTTGGCAATATTATCTCCGCCAATCGGATGATTTCGATTGTCAGCCCGGAGTCTGCGCCAATCAAACGGATGATCCAGGATGCAAGAGACCGCGGAATGCTAATTGACGCTACATACGGACGAAGAACCCGTGCAGTTGTCGTCATGGATAGTGATCACATTATCTTATCTGCCGTCCAGCCTGAGACAG
Organism: Bacillus sp. AF23; assembly: GCF_020861455.1. Lineage (NCBI taxonomy): Bacteria > Bacillati > Bacillota > Bacilli > Caryophanales > Bacillaceae > Bacillus > Bacillus sp. AF23. The sequence goes on along the minus strand of NZ_JAJHVY010000015.1, from coordinate 480,798 downwards.
TTGCACACAGACTTTCTGTTAAAGAAGAAATTATGGATGAAGGGCAGGGATAATTGCCGCATGAAAGAAAGAGGTTTATTAATCGTTCTCTCAGGTCCCTCAGGAGTTGGTAAAGGAACGGTTCGGCAAGCGATTTTTTCGCAAGAAGATACAAAATTCGAGTATTCGATTTCAGTAACAACGAGAAACCCGCGAGAGGGCGAAGTGAACGGAGTCGATTATTTTTTCAAAACGAGAGAAGAATTTGAGCAAATGATTGCAAACAATAAACTGCTTGAATGGGCAGAATATGTCGGCAATTATTACGGCACTCCTGTCGATTATGTTGAACAGACGCTCCAAGAAGGAAAAGACGTCTTTTTAGAAATCGAAGTTCAAGGCGCTCTTCAAGTGAGAAATGCTTTCCCGGAAGGTCTGTTTATTTTCCTTGCGCCTCCGAGTCTTTCTGAACTGAAGAACAGAATTGTGACAAGAGGAACGGAAACAGATGCTCTGATTGAAAATCGCATGAAAGCCGCAAAAGCTGAGATCGAAATGATGGACGCATATGATTACGTCGTAGAAAATGATAATGTCGAAACGGCTTGCGACAAAATCAAAGCAATCGTTCTCGCTGAACATTTGAAGCGTGAGCGCGTTGCACCAAGATATAAGAAAATGCTGGAGGTTGAATAACTGATGTTAGATCCGTCAATTGACTCATTAATGAATAAATTGGATTCGAAATACACGCTCGTAACCGTTTCTGCAAGACGCGCGCGTGAAATGCAAATCAAAAAAGACCAGATGATTGAACATACGATTTCACACAAATATGTAGGCAAAGCTTTAGAAGAAATTGATGCAGGCCTGCTTTCGTTTGAAAAGGAAGACCGCGAATAGTAGCACAAGTAGCAACCTATATCATGTAGGTTGTTATTTTTTTCCGTGCTGTTTTAAATTGCAGAGGGGGAGAAGTCATTGCTGAACAATCGAAATGTGTTGCTTTGCGTGAGCGGAGGCATCGCTGTTTATAAAGCCTGTGCGCTGACAAGCAAGCTGGTGCAGGCGGGGGCAAATGTTAAAGTCATTATGACTGAATCTGCGTGCCAGTTCGTTTCACCGCTGACATTTCAGGCATTGAGCCGCCATGAAGTATATACAGATACATTTAAAGAACAAAATCCAAGCGTCATCTCTCATATAGACGCAGCTGACTGGGCCGACCTGATTATTGTTGCGCCGGCTACGGCCAATGTGATTGGAAAACTGGCCAACGGCATTGCTGATGATATGCTGACAACAACCTTATTAGCGGCAACAGCGCCGGTATGGATTGCGCCCGCCATGAATGTGCATATGTATGACCATCCGGCAGTCAAACGCAATATTTCTGTCCTTTATCAGGATGGTTTTCGTTTTATTGAGCCGAGCGAGGGCTATTTAGCATGCGGTTACGTTGGAAAAGGAAGATTGGAAGAACCCGAAAACATCGTAGAGCTTGCGGAAAAGCATTTTGCAGAAGAAAAAGACGCGCCTTTAGAAGGCAAACAAGTGGTGATCACAGCAGGCCCGACACGGGAGGCAGTTGATCCTGTGCGTTTTTTCACGAATAAATCGACGGGTAAAATGGGATACGCATTAGCTGAGGCTGCGGTGCGGCTTGGTGCAAACGTGACCTTGATCTCAGGGCCGGTTTCTCTTGATGTCCCTAAAGGGCTTTCTCAGTTTATCTCTGTCCAATCGGCTGCGGACATGCGCGATGCGGTGCTCTCTGTGTATGAGAGAAGCGACGTCGTCATAAAAACAGCTGCTGTTGCCGATTTTACGCCAAAAACAGTATTTGACCAAAAAATGAAAAAGCAAGACGGCGGAATGACCCTTGAATTAAAAAGAACGGTCGACATCTTAAAAGAACTGGGCGAGAAAAAACAGCATCAGCTGTTAGTCGGTTTTGCTGCTGAGACACAAGATGTGGAACATTACGCCCGCAAAAAGCTTTCTGCCAAAAATCTTGACATGATTGTGGCGAATGATGTGAAAGCGGCAGGGGCCGGTTTTGGTGCTGATACGAATATTGTGACGCTGTTTTTCAAAGACGGGCGCAAACGCGAGCTGCCGAAGATGTCTAAGCTCGATGTTTCGTTTGACATTCTTGGAGAAGTCGCAGCCCTCTTAAAACAAACCGGAGAGCACTCATGAATTTTGCCGAAGTCATCGTTGATGTCAGCACCAAAAATATAGACAGGCCGTTTGATTACAAAATCCCAGACCATCTTAAAGGTATGATCAAAACGGGAATGAGGGTCATTGTTCCGTTTGGCCCCCGTAAAATTCAAGGGTTTGTGACAGCTGTCAAAGATACGTCTGATCTCTCAGGTAAATCTGTCAAAGAAGTGGAGAATTTATTAGATCTTACGCCTGTTTTGACAGAAGAGCTGATGCATTTGTCTTCATGGCTGTCAGACAAAACGCTGTCTTTTAAGATTACGGCGCTTCAAGCGATGCTGCCTGCCGCATTAAAGGCAAAATATGAAAAAGAGCTGAAGATTGCGGAAGGTGCGGATATCCCGCCGCAGGTAGAACCGCTGTTTTCTGAAACAAAGAGCTTGCTGTATTCCGATATACCTGATCACGATACGCTGAAAATCATCCAGAAGCAGGTTCAAAAAGGCCATATCGATGTAACTTATAAAGTGGCGCAAAAAGCGAACAAAAAAATGGTCAGGTATATTCAGGCCAATGCCGGTAAAGAAGAGCTCTCCAAGCAGGCTGAGGGTTTATCCCGACAAGCGGCCAAACAACAGGCGATCCTGCACTTTTTCATGACGGAACCGGAAGGCACGAAAATACCTGCTGCGGACCTGTGCAAAAAAACAGACGCAAGCTCGGCCACCATCAAGACCCTGATCCAAAAGGGGCTTCTGAAAGAAACCTATGAAGAGGTTTACAGAGACCCCTATCAGGACAAAATGTTCAAAAAAACAGAACCGCTGCCGCTGACAGACGAGCAGAGCGCGGCCTTTCAGCCGATACGCCGGACGTTAGACAACAATGAACATCAGGTGTTTCTCCTGCACGGAGTGACGGGAAGCGGCAAAACTGAAATTTATCTCCAGTCGATTGAAAAAGTGCTTGCGAAAGGAAAAGAAGCCATCGTACTTGTACCGGAAATATCGTTAACGCCGCAAATGGTTCATCGATTTAAAGGGCGTTTTGGCTCTCAGGTAGCCGTGATGCACAGCGGGTTATCCACTGGTGAAAAGTATGACGAGTGGCGCAAAATCCACCGCAAGGAAGTACGGCTTGTCGTAGGCGCGAGGTCCGCTATTTTTGCCCCGTTTGAAAATCTCGGGATGATTATCATCGATGAGGAGCATGAATCGTCCTATAAACAAGAGGAAATGCCGCGCTACCATGCGAAAGAGGTAGCGATCAAGCGGGCGGAGCACCACCGCTGTCCGGTTGTGTTAGGCAGTGCTACACCGACGTTAGAGTCATATGCACGGGCGCAAAAAGGAGTGTACGAGCTGCTTTCGCTGAAACACCGCGTCAATCACCAAGTGATGCCTGAGGTTTCGCTTGTGGATATGAGAGAGGAGCTCAGAAACGGCAATCGCTCTATGTTTTCAATAGAATTGATGGAAAAGCTTGAAGAAACCATTGCCAAGGGTGAACAGGCTGTGCTGTTTTTAAATAAAAGGGGCTATTCCTCCTTTGTGATGTGCAGGGACTGCGGATATGTCCCGCAATGCCCTCACTGCGACATTTCCATGACGTATCACCGTTCCGGCCAGAGGATGAAATGCCATTATTGCGGACATGAAGAGCCTGTTCCGCATACTTGTCCTGAATGCGGGAGCGATCATATCCGTTTTTTCGGAACGGGAACACAAAGAGTGGAAGAAGAATTAACAAAGGTGCTGCCACATGCAAGAGTCATACGGATGGACGTTGATACGACCTCTCGGAAAGGTGCCCATGAAAAATTATTGTCTGCTTTCGGAGAAGGCAAAGCAGATATTCTTCTTGGAACGCAAATGATTGCGAAAGGGCTTGATTTTCCGAATGTGACACTTGTCGGAGTCTTAAGCGCTGACACAACACTGCACATTCCTGATTTCAGATCTGCCGAAAAAACGTTTCAGCTGCTAACACAAGTCAGCGGCCGCGCGGGAAGACATGAAAAACCCGGCAATGTCATCATTCAAACGTATACACCGTCCCATTACAGCATCCAGCTGACGAAAACGCATGATTATGAAACGTTTTATCAGCAAGAAATGGCGTACAGGAGGGAGCAATCCTACCCGCCGTATTACTATTTGGCTCTTGTGACGGTTTCTCACGAGGAAGTGGCAAAAGCGGCTGTAACGGCTGAGAAAATCGCACACTTTCTGAAAGCAAACTGCGGGGCAGATACGAAAATACTCGGTCCAAGCGCATCGCCGATCGCCAGGATCAAAGATAGATATCGCTATCAATGCGTGATAAAATACAAACAGGAAACCCAGATATCAGCTTTATTGAAGAAGATACTGGAACATTATAAACGCGAAATTGAACAAAAACATGTAATGATTTCAATTGATATGAATCCTTATATGATGATGTAAGATCTCACGTCTTGGAGGGTAATGAATTGGCAGTAAAAAAGGTCGTCACACATCCCGCGGAGGTTTTGGAAACGCCCGCGGAAACCGTGACTGTTTTTGATAAAAAGATAAAAAAACTGCTTGATGATATGTACGATACCATGCTCGAAATGGATGGAGTCGGACTGGCAGCGCCGCAAATCGGTATTTTAAAAAGAGCGGCTGTTGTTGATATCGGAGAAGAAAGCGGCAGAATTGACCTTGTGAATCCGGAAATTCTTGAACAAAACGGCGAGCAAACCGGAGTTGAAGGATGCTTGAGTTTTCCCGGCGTCTACGGAGATGTCACACGTGCCGATTATGTGAAAGTGCGGGCGTATAACCGTCAGGGAAAACCGTTTATTCTTGAAGCAAGAGGCTTTTTCGCGAGAGCCGTGCAGCATGAAATGGACCACTTGGACGGCGTGCTGTTCACATCAAAAATAAGCAAATATTATACAGAAGATGAACTAGCGGATATGGAAGGATGATTTGATGACGAGAATCGTGTTTATGGGAACACCCGATTTTTCAGTTCCTGTGTTAAAAACCCTGATAGATGACGGATATGAAGTAGTGGGGGTCGTCACGCAGCCGGACCGTCCGAAGGGCAGAAAAAAAGTGCTCACGCCTCCGCCTGTGAAGGAAGAAGCTTTGCGTCACGGTATCCCGGTTCTTCAGCCTGAAAAAGTCAGACTGAAAGAAGAAATTGAAAAGGTGCTGGCATTAAAACCGGATCTTATTGTGACGGCAGCGTTTGGGCAAATTCTGCCTAAAGAGCTTCTCGACAGCCCTAAGTACGGATGCATTAATGTCCATGCGTCTCTTTTGCCTGAACTGAGAGGCGGGGCTCCTATCCATTATTCCATTCTCCAAGGAAAGAAAAAAACCGGAGTTACCATTATGTACATGGTGGAAAAATTAGATGCAGGCGATATGATTTCAAAAGTGGAAGTAGACATTGAAGAAACCGACAATGTCGGAACCCTGCACGATAAATTAAGCGTTGCTGGCGCGAAGCTTTTGTCTGAAACAGTTCCTCAAGTTATAGCCGGCGACATATCACCTGAAAAGCAGGATGACGAGAAAGCGACGTATGCGCCAAACATTAAAAGAGAACAAGAGCTGATTGACTGGTCCAGAGCGGGAGAAGAGCTTTATAATCAAGTTCGAGGTTTAAACCCATGGCCTGTTGCCTATACGACTTTAAATGGACAAAACCTGAAAGTGTGGGCGGCCAAGAAAACAGCGGCGCCGGCAAAAGCCGAGCCCGGCACAGTCATTGCTATCGAAAAAGAAGGAATTATCGTCGCCACAGGAAACGATACGGCACTGTTATTAACAGAGTTGCAGCCTGCCGGCAAAAAACGTATGCGAGGCGAAGACTTTGTCCGTGGCGCCCATGTTGAGACAGGTGATATGTTAGGAGTACACAATGAAAACAAATAGCGTTCGCGATATTGCGCTGGAGGCGCTGGTCAAATTAGAACAAAATCAGTCATACAGTAACCTGCTCCTGAAATCGGTTATTAAATCCAATAAATTGAGCGATCAGGACCGGGGGCTTTTGACTGAACTCGTGTACGGTACATTGCAAAACAAAATTGCGCTGGATTATATGCTCAAGCCGTTTATCAACAAGCCGCAAAAGGTGAAGCCGTGGGTTATCCAGCTTCTCCGCCTGTCCTTATATCAAATGGAATATTTAGAGAAAATCCCGGACCGGGCAGTCATCCATGAAGCGGTAGAGATTGCTAAAAACCGAGGGCATAAAGGCATTGCCTCATTTGTCAACGGCGTGCTTCGCTCTATTCAGCGTGAAGGAGTCCCTTCCTTTGACGCTATCGAAGATCCTGTTCTCAGGCTTGCGACAGAAACCAGCCATCCTGAATGGCTCGTGAAAGAGTGGGCAGACGCATACGGATTTGATGCGGCTGAAAAGATTTGCCGCATTCATCTCATTCCGCCTAAGCAAACGCTGCGTATCAATCAAATGAAAACAGACAGAGCGGAAATACTTGATCAAATGGCAGCTGAAGGAATCGAAGCAGAAAAAGGCGATCTCGCCGAGGATGCTGTGAAGCTTGTAAAGGGAACAATCGCCGGAACTCACTTCTTCCAGACCGGTGAAGTGTCCATCCAGGATGAAAGTTCCATGCTGGTTGCCCGGGCCCTTGATCCTAAGCCAGGTGAAACGGTGCTTGATGCGTGCGCGGCGCCGGGCGGAAAGTCAGCCCATATCGCTGAATTAATGGAGAACAAGGGAAGTGTGACATCGCTTGACCTTCACAAACATAAGGTGAAGCTGATCAAAGAAGCGGCAGAACGGCTTGGCCTTTCCATTATTGATGCGAAAACAATGGACGCGAGAAAAGCGGGAGAAACGTTTAAAAGTGAACAGTTTGACCGTATTTTGGTTGACGCTCCATGCTCAGGCTTTGGCGTGATCAGAAGAAAGCCGGATATGAAATACACCAAAACCCCAAATGACAGCTCCCGGCTTGCTGAAATCCAGCTGTCTATCTTAAGGGAAATTGCGCCATTAGTAAAAAAAGGTGGCACTCTTGTCTACAGTACGTGTACAATGGATCGGACAGAAAATGAAGAAGTTATCCATGCGTTTATACAAGAACATCCTGATTTTGAACCCGATTTGTCTCTTGAAAAGCGGCTGCCCGAAAAGGCGAGACCCTTTGTTCGGGATGGGAGGCTTCAAATCCTTCCGCATTATTTCGGAACAGATGGTTTCTTTATTTGCAGCATGAGAAAGAAGGGATAAGCAATGACAGAACTTAAAAAAACAAAGAGCAGAAAAGAATTGCGGACAGAGCGTCCTTCAATTTATTCTTTTGAATTAGACGAAATCAAACAATGGCTGACAGACAACGGAGAGAAACCGTTCCGCGCGGCACAGATTTTTGAATGGCTTTACGAAAAACGAGTATCTTCTTTTGACGAAATGACAAACCTGTCAAAGGATCTGCGTGAGAAATTAAACACTCATTTCGTATTAACGACGCTGAAAACAGCTGTTAAACAAACTTCTCAAGATGGTACGATGAAGTTTTTATTCGAGCTTCACGACGGTTATACAATCGAAACCGTTTTAATGAGACACGAGTATGGTAATTCTGTATGTGTAACGACACAAGTCGGCTGCCGCATTGGCTGCACATTCTGCGCATCAACGCTCGGCGGCTTAAAACGAAATCTTGAAGCGGGCGAAATTGTCGCTCAAGTGGTGAAAGTTCAAAAAGCGCTGGATGAAACGGATGAACGCGTCAGCTCTGTCGTCATCATGGGAATTGGCGAACCATTTGATAACTTTAACGAAATGCTTGCCTTCTTAAAAATCATTAACCATGATAAGGGACTAAATATCGGTGCCCGCCATATTACTGTTTCTACAAGCGGAATCATCCCGAAAATTTACGAATTCGCTGATCAGCAAATGCAGATTAACTTTGCGATTTCTCTGCACGCGCCAAATACAGAAATCAGAAGCCGTTTGATGCCGATTAACAGAGCGTACAAGCTGCCTGATTTAATGGAAGCCGTTAAATATTACATTAATAAAACAGGACGCCGGATCAGCTTTGAATACGGTCTGTTCGGCGGCGTAAATGACCAGGTCGAGCACGCTGAAGAGCTTGCAGACTTGCTGGAAGGCGTAAAATGCCACGTGAATTTGATTCCGGTAAACTATGTGCCTGAACGGGATTACGTCCGCACACCGCGCGAGCAGATTTTTGTTTTTGAGAAAACGCTGAAATCCCGCGGAGTAAATGTCACGATCCGAAGAGAGCAAGGCCATGACATTGACGCAGCCTGCGGTCAGCTTCGCGCGAAGGAGCGTCAAGACGAGACGAGGTGATGAGGGTTGTTAACAGCCTTAAAAACAGATACAGGGAAAATCCGCCAGCATAATGAAGATGATGCGGGTATTTTTAAGGGGAAAGACGATTTTGTATTAGCGGTTGTCGCTGATGGCATGGGCGGCCATCTTGCTGGAGATGTTGCAAGCAAGATGGCTGTGAAAGCCATGGGAGAGAAATGGAATGAGGCAGATACGATTCCTGCAGCGCCGTCAGAGTGTGAAGAGTGGCTCATTGAACAGATTCTCGCGGTAAACAGCAAGATTTACGATCATGCCCAAGCGCACGAAGAATGCCAAGGCATGGGAACAACCATAGTATGCGCTCTTTTTACAGGCAAAACGGTTTCCGTTGCTCATATAGGCGACAGCAGATGCTATTTGCTTCAGGACGATCTTTTCGTTCAGGTGACAGAGGATCATTCTCTTGTGAATGAACTGGTTCGCACCGGTGAAATCTCCAGAGAAGATGCTGAGCATCATCCGCGCAAAAATGTGCTGACGAAGGCGCTCGGAACAGATCAATCTGTCAGTATTGACGCACGTTCTTTCGAAATTGAACCCGGAGATAAACTCCTTTTATGTTCTGATGGACTGACGAATAAAGTGGAAGTCACTGAATTAAAAGACATCCTGCAAAGCGATTCAGCTCCTCAGGAAAAAGTAAACCTGCTTGTGGACAAAGCCAATGAGAATGGCGGGGAAGACAATATTACAGCAGTGTTGCTTGAGCTTGCTTTACATGTTGAAGAGGGTGAAGATCAGTGCTAATCGGCAAGCGAATCAGCGGGCGTTACCAGATTCTCCGTGCCATAGGCGGCGGGGGAATGGCCAACGTTTATTTAGCTGAGGACATTATTCTTGATCGTGAAGTCGCAATCAAAATCCTGCGGTTTGACTATGTGAATGACAATGAGTTTATCAGGCGTTTCCGAAGAGAAGCCCAATCGGCATCAAGTCTTGATCACCCGAATATTGTCAGCATTTATGATTTGGGCGAGGAAGATGACATTTACTATATTGTCATGGAATACGTAGAGGGCATGACGCTAAAAGAATACATAACAGCAAATGGGCCGCTTCATCCCAAAGAAGCGCTCAGCATCATGGAGCAAATTGTCTCAGCCATTGCCCATGCCCACCAAAATCATATTGTCCACAGGGATATTAAACCGCATAACATTTTGATCGACCATATGGGCAATATCAAAGTAACGGATTTTGGAATTGCGACTGCACTGACTTCGACAACAATCACCCACACCAATTCTGTGCTGGGCTCAGTCCATTATTTATCCCCCGAACAGGCGCGGGGCGGTCTGACCACAAAAAAATCAGATATTTATGCGCTTGGGATTGTTTTATTTGAGCTGTTAACCGGCCGAATCCCGTTTGATGGAGAATCGGCTGTCAGCATCGCCTTAAAGCATCTTCAGGCTGAAACCCCTTCAGCGAAAAGGTGGAATCCCTCAGTACCCCAAAGCGTTGAAAACATCATATTAAAGGCAACCGCCAAAGATCCTTTTCATCGCTATGAAACTGCTGAAGATATGGAAGAAGATATTCGAACAGCTTTTGACGCGGACAGGCTCAACGAAAAGAAATTTACGATTCAAGATGATGAAGAAATGACGAAAGCGATTCCGATTATTAAGGATGAAGAGCTTGCGAAAGCTTCTAATGAAACCGAAGCTGACATGACATTTCCTCAAGAAAACCAAACGAAGAAAAAAGCAAAGAGAAAAAAATGGCCGTGGATTTTGCTCACCATATGCCTGATTTTTATCACGGCAGGAGTTCTCGCCGTCACTGTTTTTCCTTCTCTTTTTATGCCTAAGGATGTCAAAATACCCGATGTAGCAGGGATGGAATATGAGAAAGCGGCAGATCTTCTAGAAAAAGAAGGCTTGCAGGTAGATTCAGACGTATTGGAAATCTCAGATGAGAAGATCGAAGAAGGCCTGATGGTCAAAACCGATCCTAAAGCCGAGTCCACTGTTAAAGAAGGGGCAACGGTTACGCTTTATAAGAGCACAGGTAAAGCAAAAAAGCAGATCGGTGATGTGACGGACCAATCAGTCGACAAGGCAAAAAAAGTGTTAAAGGAACAGGGCTTTAAAAATGTAACGGTGGATGAAGTAAATAATGATGAGAAAGACGCCGGCACTGTCATAGACCAGAATCCGTCAGCAGGGACCGAACTTGTGCCGGACGAAGATCAAGTTAAGCTCACAGTCAGCATCGGGCCGGAAGATATTACGCTCAGAGATTTAAAAACATACAGTAAAGAAGCAGCCTCAGGATATCTGGAAGATAACGGGCTCAAGCTGGTGGAAAAAGAAGCGTACTCAGATGACGTTCCGGAAGGACAGGTTGTCAAACAAAAGCCGGCAGCGGGAACGGCCCTAAAGCCGGGAAATGAGGTCGAAGTGACATTTTCTCTCGGACCTGAGAAAAAACCGGCGAAAACAGTGAAAGAAAAAGTCAAGATTCCATATGAGCCTGAAAACGAAGGGGACGAGCTGGAGGTGCAAATCGCGATTGACGACGCGGACCACAGCATTTCTGACACTTACGAACATTTTAAGATTAAAGAGCCTGCAGAACGGACGATCGAACTGAAGATTGAACCTGGCCAAAAAGGGTACTATCAAGTGATGGTAAATAATAAAGTCGTCAGCTACAAAACAATTGAGTATCCGAAAGATGAATAACAAGGAGGGAAAATATGCCTGAGGGCAAAATTATTAAAGCGCTTAGCGGCTTTTATTACGTACTGGATGAATCAGAGGATTCAAATAACGGAAAAGTTATACAATGCAGAGGAAGAGGCATTTTCAGAAAAAATAAAATCACCCCTTTGGTCGGTGATTATGTTGTTTATCAAGCTGAAAATAATAAAGAAGGATATCTTCTGGAGATTAAAGAAAGAACCAATGAACTTATCAGGCCGCCGATCTGCAACGTTGATCAAGCGGTGCTTGTTTTCTCGGCGATGCAGCCATCTTTCAGCACAGCATTGCTCGACCGTTTCTTGGTTCTCGTAGAAGCGAATGACATCCAGCCGATTATTTGTATTACAAAAATGGATTTAATTGAAGATCAACATACACAAAAGCTCATTCAAGCGTATGCTGAAGACTACCGTAACATTGGCTATGACGTATTTCTTACCTCTTCTAAGGACCAAGAAAGTTTAACGGAGATCATCCCGCATTTCCGCGGCAAAACAACGGTCTTTGCCGGCCAGTCGGGGGTTGGAAAATCCTCGCTTCTCAACGCGATCAGTCCCGAACTGGATTTGAGAACAAACGAGATTTCCGAGCATTTAGGCCGCGGGAAGCACACAACCCGCCATGTGGAGCTCATTCACACGTCCGGAGGTCTGGTTGCGGATACGCCGGGTTTCAGCTCTCTTGAGTTTACAGACATTGAAGAAGGAGAGCTGGGCTACACCTTCCCTGACATCAGAGAAAAAAGCGCATCATGCAAATTCAGAGGATGTTTGCATTTGAAAGAGCCGAAATGTGCAGTCAAACAAGCTGTTGAAGAAGGGGAATTAAAGCAGTACCGCTACGACCATTATGTTGAATTTATCACAGAGATCAAAGACAGAAAGCCGAGGTATTAGATCATGGTAAAGATTGCACCTTCTATTCTTTCCGCTGATTTTGCCGCTTTAGGCAAGGAGATTCAAGATGTAGAAAAAGGCGGAGCCGATTACATTCATGTTGATGTCATGGACGGCCATTTTGTCCCGAATATTACGATTGGGCCGCTGATTGTAGAAGCCATTCGTCCGGTGACAAAACTGCCCCTGGATGTACATTTAATGATTGAAGAGCCAGACCGTTATATCCCGGCTTTCGCAAAAGCTGGAGCAGATATCCTGTCTGTACATGCCGAAGCCTGTCCGCACCTTCACCGGACAATCCAGCTTATGAAAGAGCAGGGTGTAAAAGCTGGCGTTGTCCTGAATCCGCATACACCTGTTCAAGTAATTGAGCATATTTTTGAAGAACTTGATCTCGTACTCTTAATGACGGTGAACCCTGGATTTGGCGGACAGAAATTTATTCATTCTGTTCTTCCGAAAATAAAAGAAGTGAAACGAATGGCAGAGGAAAAAGGGAAACATGATCTGCTAATTGAAGTAGACGGCGGCGTCAACAAAGAAACAGCCTCGCTAGTCATCGAAGCGGGCGCAAATTTACTTGTTGCCGGTTCTGCTGTTTATGGCCAAACTGACCGCGAAAAAGCTATTTCTGAGATAAGAGGAAACAAATAAGCAGCAGGAGAAAGAGCCGGGCGCATTTAGCCCGAGCTCTTTTTCCTGTACCCAGAAGCAGAAAGGAAAAAGAGATGAGAAAAATCAATATCGTTGCGGGAGGCCCAAAAGATTTGATCCCCGACCTGACTGGTTATACGGCTGATCACACGATCTGGGTCGGGGTTGACAAGGGCACAGTCACGCTTTTAGATGCCGGCATCATTCCTGATGAAGCTTTCGGAGATTTTGACAGCATTACGGAGCAGGAACGCCGGCAAATCGAAAAAGCCGCGCCCGCTCTCCATGTGTTCCAGGCAGAAAAAGATCAAACGGATTTAGACCTCGCTCTTGATTGGGCCCTCGAAAAGCAGCCGGATGTCATTCAAATCTTCGGAATTACGGGAGGCAGAGCAGATCACTTTTTAGGAAATATTCAGCTGCTGTACAGGGGAGTAAAAACAAATTCGAAAATGAAGCTTATAGACAAACAGAATGATATTCAGATGTTCTCTCCAGGCGAATATTCTCTTCTTATCGATCAAAACAAACGGTATATCTCCTTCATCCCATTTACAGAAGAAGTAAATGAGCTGACTCTCACCGGTTTTAAATATCCGCTAAATAAGTGTCATATTACGCTTGGTTCAACACTATGTATTAGTAACGAACTCATTCATTCACGAGGTACTTTTTCGTTTGCGAAAGGCATATTAATAATGATAAGAAGCACGGATTAGCTTCTGCTTTCACTCATTTGTTGAAATTAATGAACCTTAAAGCGATGAACAGGCGGTTACGGGACTTATAGGAGGGGACAAAAATGAAATTTTACACCATTAAATTGCCGAAGTTTTTAGGAGGAATTGTCCGGGCGATGCTGGGCTCATTTAGAAAAGATTAAAGCCCAGGGGTTCAAGCCCCCTTTCACCACATAAAAACGCCTGCCACATATCAGGGCAGGCGTTCATTTTGTTATACACGCTCAACTTTACCGGATTTCAAAGCTCGAGCAGATACATATACTTTTTTAGGTTTTCCGTTCACAAGGATACGAACCTTTTGAAGATTCGCGCCCCAAGTGCGCTTAGAAGCGTTCATTGCGTGAGAACGGTTATTCCCAGCTGTTGTTTTTTTACCTGTGATAACGCATTTACGTGCCATTTGTTTCCCTCCTCACTTGCACAAAACATCTACTTTTTCACTTTCATATGTTCTTAGATGCTTTCGATATGGATACTTTAAATAATTTACCACAGCTAAAAAACGTTTGCAACTATTGTTTCATCATCTTTCAAGAAAATTCACTTGACATCTTGCACAAACAGCGGCGCTATAGTATATGTAAAGAGACGTGCAGCGTTTGTCGCGTCTTTTCTTTTCATAATGGAATTCATATAGTAGAATAGCTGTAACTCTATGCATTCGAAGGAGGAACTAGTGTGTCCATTGAATTAAGAACGAAATACGGGCAGATTGATATATCGAATGAAGTCATTGCAATGGTTGCCGGCGGCGCTGCGATTGACTGTTACGGCATTGTTGGAATGGCCTCTAAAAACCAAATTAAAGACGGACTGACTGAAATCCTTCGGAAAGAGAATTTCAGCAGAGGTGTTCAAGTTCGCCAAGAAGCAGAACAGATACATATTGACATGTATATCATTGTCAGCTACGGCACAAAAATTTCTGAAGTGGCACATAACGTCCAAACAAAAGTAAAGTACACAGTAAATCAAACAGTCGGACTTGCAGTGGACTCTGTCAATATTTATGTCCAAGGCGTACGAGTGACGAACCCGTAGTTAGGAGGAGTAGGATTGTCTATCAGAACATTAGACGGCAGAACCTTTGCCGAGATGATTCTTGCAGGTGCACAGAATCTGTCGCAAAACGCGAGTGCGGTTGACGCGCTCAACGTGTTTCCGGTGCCGGATGGTGATACGGGAACAAACATGAACCTGTCAATGACTTCCGGGGCAAGAGAAGTGGAGCATTTGGAGACAAGTGATATCGGTAAAGTGGGCTCCGCGTTATCTAAAGGATTGCTCATGGGGGCAAGAGGGAATTCAGGAGTCATCCTGTCCCAATTGTTCCGAGGATTCAGTAAAAGCATTGAAACAAAAAAAGAAATTAATGCAAAAGAGTTTGCCGCCGCGCTGCAAGCCGGTGTCGATATGGCTTACAAAGCAGTCATGAAGCCTGTGGAGGGAACCATCTTAACAGTTGCAAAAGATGCTGCGAAACAAGCGGTGGCCCTGGCGGAAAAAGAAACCGATATCATTGCGCTGATGACATCGGTGACAAAGGAAGCTGAGGCATCCTTAAACCGGACACCGGAATTGCTGCCTGTCCTGAAGGAAGTAGGAGTCGTTGACAGCGGAGGCAAAGGCCTGCTTTGTGTGTATGAAGGTTTCCTCGCTTCATTAAAAGGAGAGACCGTTCCTGAGAAAACCGTTCTTCCGTCACTTGATGACATGGTCAGCGCAGAGCATCATAAGAGCGCGCAGAGCATGATGAATACAGATGATATTGAATTCGGTTTCTGTACAGAAGTGATGGTAAGGCTCGATCAGAATAAAAGAGAATTTGATGAAGGCACATTCAGAAATGACCTCAGCCAATTTGGTGATTCTCTTTTGGTTATTGCAGACGAGTCTCTGGCGAAGGTTCATATTCATGCTGAAGAGCCGGGAAACGTGTTAAACTACGCTCAAAATTACGGTGAATTAATAAAAATCAAAATTGAAAACATGAGAGAGCAGCACACTTCCATCATCAGCCAGGACAGCGAGCCTGCTCACAGCGAG
The DNA here is from genome assembly GCF_020861455.1 of Bacillus sp. AF23. Lineage (NCBI taxonomy): Bacteria > Bacillati > Bacillota > Bacilli > Caryophanales > Bacillaceae > Bacillus > Bacillus sp. AF23. Next base: position 465,234 of record NZ_JAJHVY010000015.1, on the reverse strand, counting down.
AAAGCGGCAAAGCAGCCGTACGGCATTGTGACTGTTGCGATGGGAGAAGGCATTTCTGATTTATTCAAAAGCATTGGCGCTTCCGTTGTAATTGAAGGCGGCCAGACAATGAATCCGAGCACTGAGGATATTGTCGATGCTGTAAGATCTGTAAATGCAGACACTGTGTTTATCTTACCGAATAACTCCAACATCATCATGGCTGCTAATCAAGCGGCCAGCGTAATGGGTGAACAGGTTTTTGTCATTCCTGCCAAAACGGTTCCGCAAGGCATGTCAGCGCTGCTGGCATTTAATCCGGATCAGGAGCCTGAAGCAAATGAAGCCAATATGCTAAGTGCCATTCAGCAAGTAAAAAGCGGACAGGTGACATACTCAGTCAGGGATACTCATATTGACGGACAAGACATAAAAAAAGGCGACTTTATGGGAATTCTGAATGGAACGATTATCGGCAGTGCTGAAGATCAGCTGGGTGCTGCAAAAATGCTCTTGTCAGAAATGATCGGAGAAGAGGACGAAATTGTCACCATTCTTTATGGAGAAGATGCGTCTCAAGAAGAAGCTGAAGAGCTTGAAGCGTTTCTCAACGACAAGTACGAAGAGATTGAGGTTGAAATCCACAACGGAAAACAGCCGCTGTATTCGTATATAATTTCTGCAGAATAGAAGGGCAAATTGCCCTTCTATTCTTATGTCTGCTTTTAAGTGCGGCAGCGCTGTAACGCGCCCGCTTGCCATTTTATATCCGATCAATTAGTCTAGAAGCAAAGCCGCTTATAAGCTCTGTTTCATAAGGAGGAATAGCATGAAATATAGAAGCGTTTTTGATATTATCGGCCCGGTTATGATCGGTCCGTCCAGTTCGCATACAGCAGGCGCGGCGAGAATCGGGAGAGTGGCCAGAAGTTTATTTGGCAGAGAGCCTGAGCGCATCGTTGTGTCCTTTTACGGCTCTTTTGCTGAAACATATAAGGGTCACGGCACAGATGTGGCAATTATCGGCGGTCTGCTTGATTTTGATACATTTGACGAACGGATTAAAACCGCTATACAAATTGCAGAAGATAAAGGAATTGATATAGAGTTTCGAGTTGAAGACGCTGTTCCGGTTCACCCGAACACAGCTCGAATTAGTATTTCTGATGAAAAGGGAGAACTTGAACTGACGGGAATTTCGATAGGCGGAGGAAAAATTGAAATCACAGAATTAAACGGCTTTGAGCTCCGTCTGTCTGGAAACCACCCTGCCATTCTAGTTGTCCATAATGACAAGTTTGGCACCATTGCAGGAGTTGCCAATGTCCTTGCGAAATTCTCAATCAACGTCGGCCATATGGAAGTCGCCCGCAAGGATATTGGTCAGCTTGCGCTGATGACAATAGAAGTGGATCAAAATATTGACGATGATGTTCTCGATGAGCTGTCGAAGCTGCCGAACATTATTCAAGTGACAAAGATTGCTGACTAGCGAAGGGTCAGGAGGAGCCAGTTATGTTTCGTAATGTAAAAGAATTAATTGAGATAACGAAAGAAAAGCAAATATCCATCTCTGACATCATGATCGCTCAAGAGATGGAAGTAACAGAAAAAACAAAAGAAGAAATTTTTCAGCAGATGGATCACAATCTGACTGTTATGGAAGCGGCGGTTCAGAAAGGGCTTGAAGGAGTTACGAGTCAAACGGGCTTAACAGGCGGGGATGCCGTTAAATTACAGGCCTACATTCGATCTGGAAAAAGCCTGTCGGGAGCGCTGATTTTAGACGCAGTATCGAAAGCTGTCGCAACAAATGAAGTGAATGCCGCCATGGGAACAATCTGTGCGACACCGACTGCCGGATCTGCAGGTGTAGTGCCGGGTACGTTATTTGCCGTGAAAGAAAAACTGAACCCGACAAGAGAACAAATGATCCGCTTTTTATTTACGGCGGGAGCTTTCGGATTTGTCGTAGCAAATAATGCAAGTATTTCCGGTGCTGCCGGCGGGTGTCAGGCAGAGGTAGGATCTGCCTCGGGTATGGCAGCTGCGGCAATTGTTGAAATGGCAGGCGGAACACCTGAGCAAAGTGCGGAGGCCATGGCCATTACATTAAAAAATATGCTCGGCCTTGTGTGTGATCCTGTTGCGGGCCTTGTTGAAGTGCCTTGTGTGAAGCGGAATGCAATGGGCGCATCAAACGCGATGATTGCTGCTGATATGGCATTAGCAGGCATTACAAGCCGGATTCCATGTGACGAGGTCATCGATGCGATGTATAAAATCGGCCAAACGATGCCCACTGCCCTTAGAGAAACAGGCCAGGGCGGTTTAGCGGCAACACCGACGGGAAGAGAATTAGAGAAAAAAATATTCGGAGGAGCGCTGGGTTCAAGTGAAACAACATCAGCAAACTAGTATAGCCAACATTAAGGGCATTGGGCCGGAAACAGAAAAAACATTAAATGAACTCGGTATTTATGACATTTCTGATCTTCTGAATTATTTCCCTTATCGCTATGATGACTACGAGCTGAGGGATTTAGAAGAAGTACAGCATGATGAAAGAGTCACAGTTGAAGGGAAGGTTCATTCAGAGCCTTCTCTTACCTATTACGGAAAAAAACGAAACAGGCTGACATTTCGCCTTCTTGTCGGCCATTATTTAATCACTGCCATTTGTTTTAACCGTCCTTATTTAAAGAAAAAGCTTTCGCTGGGCTCTGTTGTGACGATTTCCGGAAAATGGGACAAGCACCGTCAGACCATTTCTGTTCAGGAATTAAAAAATGGGCCGCATCAAGAGGATAAAAGCATTGAACCAGTCTATTCCGTGAAAGAAAATGTCACCGTCAAAATGATGAGACGTTTTATTCAGCACGGGCTGACCCAATATGCGGACTCAATACCTGATCCTCTCCCGGAAAATCTTAAAGTTCGCTATAAGCTGCCGGACTATCATCAAGCGTTAAAAGCGATGCACCAGCCAGAAACAAGAGAAGCATTAAAGCTGGCCAGACGCCGATTCGTTTACGAAGAATTTTTATTATTTCAGTTGAAAATGCAGGCGTTCCGAAAGGCGGAAAGAGAGCAGTCACAAGGGATACGGCAGCGTTTTTCAAACGAAGAACTCATGACATTTGTCAAAAGCCTCCCGTTTCCTCTCACCAACGCCCAATCCCGCGTGCTTCGCGAAATAACAGCAGACATGTCTTCCCCATATAGAATGAACCGTCTTCTTCAAGGAGACGTCGGATCAGGAAAAACGGCAGTCGCTGCCATCGCGCTTTATGCGGCCATTTTATCCGGATATCAGGGAGCGCTTATGGTTCCGACAGAAATTCTTGCTGAACAGCATGCTGATTCCCTTGTTTCACTGTTTGAAAAGTGGGATGTCAATGTCGCCCTTCTGACAAGCTCTGTAAAAGGGAAGCGCCGAAGGGAATTGCTTGAGCGGCTTGCTGCGGGAGAGATTGATATTCTTGTAGGAACCCATGCTTTAATCCAGGATGAGGTCGAGTTTAAAGCGCTAAGTCTTGTCATTACGGATGAGCAGCACCGATTTGGAGTTGAACAGCGGAAGAAGCTTCGGAACAAAGGGCAGGATCCCGATGTGCTCTTTATGACAGCCACTCCGATTCCGAGAACCCTGGCGATTACTGTTTTCGGTGAAATGGATGTCTCCGTCATTGATGAGATGCCGGCGGGGCGGAAACAAATCGAGACCTATTGGGTGAAACATGACATGCTGGACCGCATTCTGGCATTCGTCGAAAAAGAATTAAAGCAAGGCAGACAGGCGTATATTATCTGTCCGCTGATCGAAGAATCAGACAAGCTTGATGTGCAAAACGCTATAGATGTATACAATATGCTTTCTGAGGTTTTCCGTGGAAAATGGAACGTCGGTCTGATGCACGGAAAACTGCATTCCGATGAAAAAGATCAGGTGATGAGGGAATTCAGCGCGAATACGTGTCAAATTCTCGTATCAACCACTGTTGTTGAAGTCGGAGTGAATGTCCCGAATGCAACGATTATGGTCATTTACGACGCCGATCGCTTTGGTTTGTCCCAGCTTCACCAGCTGCGCGGCCGAGTCGGCCGCGGCGAGCACCAATCCTACTGCATTCTTATGGCTGATCCGAAATCAGAAACAGGAAAAGAACGGATGAGAATCATGTCGGAAACCAATGACGGCTTTGAACTGTCTGAAAAGGATTTGGAACTGAGAGGCCCGGGAGATTTCTTTGGAAAAAAACAAAGCGGAATGCCTGATTTTAAGGTGGCGGACATGGTTCATGATTACAGAGCGCTTGAAACGGCAAGGCAGGACGCTGCAAATCTGGTGGCTTCGGAAGCGTTCTGGAACGACCCTGAATATGGGGCGCTAAGAGAGCATTTGCTGAAAAGCGGAGTCATGGACGGGGAAAAATTGAGCTGAGGCAAGAAGTTTTTGGTGTTTAGCCAGAAACAATCATTGCATTCCAATCTATGAAATTATATACTACTATTAGTACCTAGTCTTAATTTGCCGGATGGTGTTTAGATATGAGAAGAAATAAGAAAGAACGCCAGGAATTACTTCAGCAGACGATCAAAGCAACCCCATTTATTACAGATGAAGAATTAGCGGGAAAATTCGGAGTTAGCATACAGACGATTCGTTTGGACCGCTTGGAGCTTTCCATACCGGAGCTGAGAGAAAGAATTAAGAACGTGGCAGAGAAAACGCTTGAAGATGAAGTGAAGTCCCTGTCACTAGACGAAGTCATCGGAGAAATTATTGACCTTGAGCTGGATGATCAGGCGATTTCTATTTTAGAAATAAAACAGGAGCATGTATTCAGCCGGAATCAAATTGCAAGAGGACACCATTTATTTGCTCAGGCGAATTCTTTGGCCGTTGCAATTATAGATGACGAATTGGCGCTGACTGCAAGTGCAGACATCCGCTTTACCAGGCAGGTAAAGCAGGGTGAGCGCGTCGTTGCGAAAGCGAAAGTGACGGCGGTTGAGAAAGATAAAGGAAGAACGGTTGTCGAAGTGAACAGCTATGTTGCAGAGGAAATTGTTTTTTCTGGACGCTTTGACATGTACCGTTCAAAACATTCATAAAGGTGGAGCATGCATGAGAATAGCTGTAGATGCAATGGGAGGAGACCACGCTCCCAAAGCTGTTATTGACGGAGTTATGAAGGGTATAGAGTCATTTGATGATCTTCATATTACACTTGTCGGTGACAAGACAACAATAGAATCGTATTTAACAACATCATCAGATCGCATCACGGTGCTGCACGCAGATGAAGTGATTGAGCCTACGGACGAACCGGTCCGCGCCGTGCGGAGAAAAAAGAACTCTTCTATGGTTCTGATGGCGCAGGAAGTTGCAGAAGGCAGAGCTGACGCCTGCATTTCAGCAGGAAATACCGGCGCGTTAATGACAGCCGGCCTGTTTATTGTGGGAAGAATTAAAGGAATTGACCGCCCTGCGCTTGCACCGACACTGCCAACTGTATCAGGCGGCGGATTTCTGCTCCTTGATGTCGGCGCCAATGTAGATGCCAAGCCTGAGCATCTCGTTCAATACGCCATTATGGGTTCTGTTTATTCCCAGCAAGTCCGAGGCGTGACTTCACCGAGAATCGGTCTTTTGAATGTCGGAACAGAAGATAAAAAAGGAAACGAATTGACGAAGCAGACGTTCCAATTATTAAAAGAGGCAAACATCAACTTTATCGGAAACGTGGAAGCACGGGACCTTTTAGACGATGTAGCAGATGTCGTAGTAACGGACGGATTTACCGGGAATGTTACACTCAAAACGCTTGAAGGCTCTGCGATGTCCATTTTTAAAATGATGAGAGAAGCGCTCACGTCAAACTTTACATCTAAGCTTGCGGCCGCTGTGCTGAAGCCGAAGATGAAGGAAATGAAAATGAAAATGGATTATTCCGAATACGGCGGAGCAAGTCTTTTCGGTTTGAAAGCGCCGGTAATCAAGGCACACGGCTCTTCTGATGCCCGTGCGGTTTACCATGCGATCCGCCAAGCCAGAGAGATGGTCAGCCAAAACATGGCTGCGCTCATTCAGGAAGAAGTAAAAGAAGAAAAAACAGATGAATAGTCTGGAGGTTTTTACATCATGAGTAAGATTGCATTTTTATTCCCTGGTCAGGGATCTCAATTTATCGGCATGGGGAAAGAGCTTTATGATCAGGTTCCAGCTGCAAAACGTCTGTTCGATGAAGCGGACGAAACATTGGAAACAAAGCTTAGCTCACTGATTTTTGAAGGTGATGCCAAAGAATTAACCCTTACATACAATGCGCAGCCTGCTTTGCTGACGACTAGCATTGCTGTGCTTGAAAAGTTTAAAGAATCAGGCATTACACCTGATTTCACAGCCGGACACAGCCTTGGAGAATATTCTGCACTGGTGGCGGCTGGCGCAATGAGCTTTAAAGACGCTGTTTATACTGTCAGAAAACGCGGTGAGTTCATGAACGAAGCGGTGCCGGCCGGAGAAGGAGCGATGGCTGCCATTCTCGGCATGGATGCCGACGCATTGAAACAAGTAACCGATAAAGTCACTGAGGATGGCCACCTTGTGCAGCTTGCCAACCTCAACTGTCCCGGACAAATCGTTATTTCCGGAACGGCAAAAGGAGTAGAGCTTGCATCTGAACAGGCAAAAGAGAACGGCGCTAAACGTGCGATCCCGCTTGACGTAAGCGGTCCGTTCCATTCTGAACTGATGAAGCCTGCCGCTGATAAGCTGAAGGAAGTCTTGGACTCCTGTGAACTGAAAGACGCAGGCGTGCCGGTGATCTCAAATGTTTCTGCAGATGTGATGACAGATAAGGCAGACATTAAAGAGAAACTCATTGAGCAGCTGTACTCCCCGGTTCGTTTTGAGGAAACTGTTAACAAGCTGATCGCAGAGGGTGTTACGACGTTTATTGAAATCGGTCCCGGCAAAGTGCTTTCAGGCCTTGTGAAAAAAGTAAACAGACGCTTAAAAACCATTGCCGTATCAGACCCGGAAACGATTGAACTGGCAATTCAAACGCTTAAGGAGGAGAATGAGAATGCTTAATGAAAAAACAGCTGTTGTCACTGGCGCATCCCGCGGAATCGGCCGTTCAATCGCCCTTGACTTGGCCAAAAACGGTGCAAACGTTGTCGTTAACTACTCAGGCAGCGAAGCGAAAGCAAATGAAGTCGTAGATGAAATCAAATCAATGGGCAGAAAAGCAATTGCTGTCAAAGCCGATGTATCAAATCCTGAAGATGTACAAAACATGATAAAAGAAGCGATTTCTGTTTTCTCTACAATTGACATTCTAGTGAACAACGCCGGAATTACAAAAGACAATCTCATCATGAGAATGAAAGAAGATGAGTGGGATGATGTTATTAACATTAACCTGAAGGGTGTTTTCAACTGCACGAAAGCTGTGACAAGACAAATGATGAAGCAGCGTTCAGGCCGGATTATTAACGTATCGTCTATCGTCGGCGTCAGCGGAAATCCTGGACAAGCCAACTACGTGGCTGCAAAAGCAGGTGTGATCGGCTTAACAAAGTCTTCAGCTAAAGAGCTCGCAAGCCGCAACATCACAGTTAATGCGATTGCGCCTGGATTTATCTCAACTGATATGACAGATAAGCTTGCCAAAGACGTTCAAGATGAAATGCTGAAACAAATTCCGCTCGCTCGCTTTGGCGATCCCGGAGATGTCAGCAGCGTCGTCACGTTTCTTGCTTCAGAGGGAGCGCGTTACATGACAGGCCAGACGCTTCATATTGACGGCGGAATGGTAATGTAAGTTTTTTCTCGAAAATTTCATCATAGTTACTCTAGTTTTTTAAAAACGAATCCACTATAATACTTGAGGGGAGGTGAATTGCTATGGCAGATACATTAGAGCGTGTAACGAAAATCATCGTAGATCGCCTTGGCGTTGATGAAGCAGACGTCAAACTTGAAGCTTCTTTCAAGGAAGACTTAGGTGCTGATTCCCTGGATGTAGTTGAGCTTGTTATGGAACTTGAAGACGAGTTTGATATGGAAATTTCTGACGAAGATGCTGAAAAGATTGCAACAGTCGGCGACGCTGTGAACTACATACAAAACCAGCAATAAGCTGATGCTAAAAGTCCCGCTGAAATGCGGGGCTTTAGCCCTTTATTCGTGCAGTTATTACAGCATGCCGCTTTTACGCGCGCTGTATCCGGTTTAGTCAGAGAAGCGCGGTGAACCTGATGTGCCTATGGAGGTTACTATGTCAAAACACTCACATTATAAAGATAAGAAAAAGTTCTATAAAAAAATAGAACAATTTAAAGAGTTTCAAGAACGGATCTCGGTTCACTTTCAAAATGAAAAGCTTTTGTATCAAGCATTTACACATTCATCTTATGTGAATGAGCATCGGAAAAAGCCGTATGAAGATAATGAAAGGCTTGAATTTTTAGGTGACGCTGTTTTGGAACTGACGATCTCCAGATTCTTATTTGCCAAGTATCCGGCTATGAGTGAAGGAGATTTGACGAAATTGAGAGCCGCGATTGTATGCGAACCGTCTCTCGTTTCATTGGCTCACGAACTGTCATTCGGCGATCTTGTCCTATTAGGGAAAGGCGAGGAAATGACGGGCGGCAGAAAACGTCCTGCACTTTTGGCGGATGTCTTCGAAGCATTTATCGGAGCCTTGTATCTTGACCAGGGATTAGAGCCGGTCGAAAGTTTCTTAAAAGTCTATGTGTTCCCTAAAATAAACGATGGTGCTTTTTCTCATGTGATGGATTTTAAAAGCCAGCTGCAGGAATACGTGCAGCGGGACGGCAAGGGCTCGCTGGAGTATAAAATATCCAACGAAAAAGGACCTGCCCATAACCGTGAATTCGAAGCCATCGTATCTCTAAAAGGTGAACCACTCGGAGTCGGAAACGGCCGTTCAAAGAAAGAAGCCGAACAGCACGCTGCTCAGGAAGCTCTAGCTAAATTGCAAAAACACCATACGAAACAATAAAATCCCCCTGAGTTATAAGGGGGATTTCAGTATGTTTGCCGTCTTATTTCATCCATGTTTATGATAAAATTGAAATACTTATTACATAAGGAGGATCGCTATGTTCCTCAAACGTTTAGACGTTATAGGATTTAAATCATTTGCAGAACGGATTTCCGTTGATTTTGTAAAAGGCGTCACTGCGGTTGTCGGCCCGAACGGAAGCGGAAAAAGCAATATCACAGACGCTATTCGCTGGGTTCTTGGAGAACAATCAGCACGTTCCCTTCGCGGCGGGAAAATGGAAGATATTATTTTTGCCGGCAGTGATTCGAGAAAACGGTTAAATCTTGCCGAAGTTACACTTACGCTTGATAATGACGATCATTTTTTGCCGATTGACTTCCATGAGGTCAGTGTCACAAGACGTGTGTACAGATCTGGCGAGAGTGAATTTTTAATTAACAATCAGCCGTGCCGCTTAAAAGATATTATTGATTTATTTATGGACTCAGGACTTGGAAAAGAAGCATTTTCGATTATCAGCCAAGGGAAAGTGGAAGAAATCCTGAGCAGCAAAGCGGAGGATCGCCGCAGTATCTTTGAAGAAGCAGCAGGGGTGCTCAAATACAAAACGAGAAAGAAAAAAGCAGAAAACAAGCTGTTTGAAACCCAGGATAATTTAAACCGGGTAGAAGATATATTACATGAGCTGGAAGGCCAGGTTGAACCTCTTAAAATACAGGCCTCAATTGCGAAAGACTACCTGGAGAAAAAGAAAGAGCTTGAGCACGTTGAAATTGCGCTGACCGCTTACGATATTGAAGAGCTGCACGCCAAATGGTCAAGCCTTCAGGAGAAAGTGCAAGCCGCTAAAGAAGAAGAGCTCGCTGAATCGTCTGCTATCACAGCAAAAGAAGCGAAAATTGAAGATGCGCGAGACAAAATTCAAGCGCTCGATGAATCAGTGGACGAGCTCCAGCAAGTCTTGCTTGTGACAAGTGAGGAGCTTGAAAAGCTGGAAGGGCGCAAAGAAGTACTGAAAGAACGCAAAAAAAACGCTGTGCAAAACCGAGAGCAGCTTGAAGAAGCCATCGTACAGTTTCAGCAAAAAGAAGCTGTGCTGAAAGAAGATCTTGCGAAGCAGGAAGCTGTTTTCGAAGCGCTTCAGACAGAAGTGAAAGATTTAAAAGCACAGGTGAAGGAAAAGCAGCAGGCTCTCAGTCTTCATAATGAAAATGTCGAAGAGAAAATTGAACAGCTGAAAAGCGATTACTTTGAGCTGTTAAACAGCCAGGCGTCGATTCGCAATGAGCTCCAGCTGCTTGATGACCAGATGTCCCAATCAGCCGTTACCCAGCAGAGGCTAGCTGATAATAATGAAAAGCATCTGCAGGAACGGCGCGATATTTCCGCCCAAAAAGCTGCATGTGAAACCGAGTTTGCCCGCATAGAGCAGGAGATTCACAGCCAAGTCGGCGCGTATCGTGAAATGCAGGTCAAATACGAGCAGAAAAAGCGTCAATATGAGAAAAATGAATCTGCTCTTTACCAAGCATACCAATACGTCCAGCAGGCGAGATCGAAAAAAGACATGCTTGAGACGATGCAGGGAGATTTCTCCGGCTTTTATCAAGGTGTTAAAGAGGTGCTGAAAGCGAAAGAGCGGCTTGGCGGTATTCGCGGGGCAGTCCTTGAGCTGATTTCAACAGAACAAAAGTATGAAACGGCCATTGAAATAGCACTCGGAGCTTCAGCACAGCATGTCGTAACCGATGATGAACAGTCCGCCCGTAAAGCGATTCAATATCTGAAACAGAATTCGTTCGGCCGGGCGACATTTCTGCCGCTTTCTGTCATCAAAGACCGTCAGCTTCAAAGCAGGGACGCGGCAACTGCGGAGCAGCACCCGTCATTTCTCGGGGTTGCCAGTGATCTTGTCACATTTGATCCTGCGTATCGCCGTATCATTCAAAACCTGCTTGGCACCGTTCTGATTACAGAGCATTTAAAAGGCGCAAATGAGCTTGCGAAGCTGCTTGGACACCGTTACCGCATTGTTACTCTCGAGGGCGATGTCGTGAATCCTGGAGGTTCAATGACGGGGGGCGCCGTTAAAAAGAAAAACAATTCCCTGCTAGGAAGAAGCCGGGAACTAGAGGATGTCACCCAGCGGCTCGTTGAGATGGAAGAAAAAACAGCGCAGCTTGAACAAGAGGTCAAAACCCTTAAGCAATCCATTCAGGAGATGGAGAAAAAACTGGCTGAATTAAGAGAGGCCGGGGAAGGCTTAAGAGTAAAGCAGCAGGATGTGAAAGGCCAGCTGTATGAGCTTCAAGTCGCTGAGAAGAATATCAATACTCACTTAGAGCTCTATGATCAAGAGAAATCAGCTCTGTCAGAAAGCGATCAAGAGAAGAAAGCGCGCAAACGCGAGCTGGAAGAAAAGCTTTCTTCCGTATCCGAAAAGATGAAACAGCTTGAAGAGGATATTGATAGACTGACAAAACAAAAACAGACACAGTCCTCTACAAAAGAGTCTCTCTCCAATGAGCTGACTGAGCTGAAGATCGCAGCAGCGAAAAAAGAGCAAGCATGTAAGAGCGAAGAGGACAACCTCGCTAGATTAAAGAAAGAGCTCCAAGAAACAGAGCTTGCTTTAAAAGAGACGAAAGAGGACCTAAGCTTCTTAACGTCAGAAATGTCATCAAGCACAAGCGGCGAAGAAAAACTGGAAGAGGCCGCGAAACATAAATTGAATGACAAAACAAAAACAATTGAATTGATTGCGTTAAGGCGTGACCAGAGGATCAAACTTCAGCAGGGGCTTGATACGTATGAGCGCGAGCTGAAAGAAATGAAGCGCCTGTATAAACAAAAAACAACGCTCTTAAAAGACGAAGAAGTAAAACTAGGCCGAATGGAAGTCGAGCTTGATAATTTGCTGCAATACTTGCGGGAAGAATACAGCTTGTCCTTTGAGGGAGCTAAAGAGAAATACCAGCTTGAAACAGATCCCGAGGAAGCACGAAAGCGCGTGAAGCTGATTAAACTCGCAATAGAAGAGCTTGGATCGGTAAACCTCGGAAGCATAGATGAGTTTGAGAGGGTTAACGAACGCTATCAATTCTTGTCAGAACAAAAAGAAGATTTAACAGAAGCAAAAAATACCCTGTTCCAAGTGATTGAGGAAATGGACGAAGAGATGACGAAACGCTTTAACGACACATTCGTCCAAATCCGCTCTCACTTTGATCAAGTCTTCCGCTCCTTATTCGGAGGAGGACGAGCGGAATTAAGGCTCACCGATCCGAATGATCTGCTGCATTCCGGAGTGGAAATTATCGCGCAGCCGCCGGGGAAAAAACTGCAAAACTTAAACCTTTTGTCTGGCGGAGAGCGTGCGCTTACTGCTATTGCGCTCTTATTCTCAATTTTAAAGGTGCGCCCTGTGCCGTTTTGTGTTTTAGACGAGGTAGAAGCCGCGCTTGACGAAGCAAATGTGTTCCGGTTTGCGCAGTATTTGAAAAAATACAGTGCGGATACCCAGTTTATTGTGATTACCCACAGAAAAGGCACAATGGAGGAAGCTGATGTGCTTTACGGAGTGACGATGCAGGAATCCGGTGTTTCTAAGGTCATCTCAGTGAAGCTGGAAGAGACAAAAGAATTCGTTCAGTAACGAGGAAAGAGGTTATAAGATGAGCTTTTTTAAAAAATTAAAAGAGAAAATCACAAAACAGACAGATTCCGTATCTGAAAAGTTTAAGGACGGCCTTGAAAAAACGAGAAACTCCTTTCAAAACAAAGTGAATGATCTCGTGTCCCGTTACCGTAAAATTGATGAGGACTTCTTCGAAGAGCTTGAAGAGGTCCTGATCAGTGCTGATGTCGGTTTTACAACGGTTATGGAGCTGATAGACGAGCTCAAAAAAGAAGTGAAACGCAGAAATATTCAAGATCCGCAGGAAGTGCAGTCTGTTATTTCTGAGAAGCTGGTGGAGATTTATAACAGCGGAGACGAACAAATTTCTGAGCTGAACATTCAGGAAGGTCGTTTAAATGTCATTCTCCTAGTCGGCGTAAATGGAGTCGGCAAAACGACAACGATCGGAAAGCTTGCTCATAAACTAAAGCAAGAAGGAAAGTCTGTTGTACTCGCTGCCGGAGACACTTTCAGAGCAGGAGCGATTGAACAGCTTGAAGTATGGGGAGAACGTACGGGTGTGCCTGTCATTAAGCAGGCGGCCGGCAGCGATCCTGCGGCTGTCATCTATGATGCTGTTCACGCTGCCAAAGCGAGAGAAGCCGATGTATTGATTTGTGATACGGCAGGGCGTCTTCAAAATAAGGTAAACCTGATGAAGGAGCTCGAAAAGGTGAAGCGCGTTATCGAAAGAGAAGTGCCTGAAGCGCCTCATGAGGTGCTGCTCGCCCTTGATGCCACCACTGGACAAAACGCAATGGCACAGGCGAAGGAGTTCTCTAAAGCAACAAACGTTACAGGAATTGCTTTAACAAAGCTTGACGGCACTGCAAAAGGCGGCATTGTCCTTGCAATTCGCAACGAGCTTCATATTCCGGTTAAATTAGTCGGTTTAGGAGAAAAAGTTGATGATCTTCAGGAGTTTGACGCTGAATCTTACGTATACGGGCTCTTTTCAGATTTAGTGGAAAAAGCGGAGGATTAAAAAGACAGACAGCCCCCAAAAGCCTTGGGGGCTGTTTTGTTATCGTCTCACTTGATAGGCGAAATGATAAAGGCTGTTATCAGTGGATAGCAATCTCGCATCACCTGAATAAACCCTGAATGGAATAATGTCATAGTAATGGACGGAAACAGATGTGTAATACGTGTAGTATCCAGCAGCAGGTCCTAAATACATCGGAACGTTAAACTTTCCGTTTTCATCAGTTGTTCCCGCAGCTGTCTGTGTTGTATTCCCGACTTTTGTATCTGCTTCAAAGCTGACTGGTGTGTTTGGCACTGGCGCTCCTTTTTCGTCGAGCAATGTACCGCTTATCGTAATATTGTACTTGACTCGCCAAAATTGGCCCTGTCCGTAATTGATTTTACCGTACACGCCTCCGTCCGTGCTAATATTTGAGATGGAGGCCTTATAAGGGGCTCCGGCCGCAGCTGCTTGCTGGGCGGGAAAAATAAATGGTAACACGGCAGCCAAGCATAACATAACCAATAAACCGATTTTTTTCATGAGAATCCTCCTTTAAAATAGGATCATATACAATATCGGAATAAATCAGATGATGTTTGGATAATATTGGAAAAAGTGATCGTTGCTTTGACAAGATAAAAACTTGACACTCACATTAAAACCATGTAAACTAAGTTATCGTAAAGGGATTTGACTTAACAAAGGGGAGAGCTCATATGTCGCTCGAAAAGACAACGAGAATGAATTATCTGTTTGATTTTTATCAGTCGTTGTTGACGTCTAAACAGAAGAGCTATATGTCTCTTTATTATTTGGACGATTTCTCCCTTGGCGAAATAGCCGAAGAGTATGAGGTTTCAAGACAAGCTGTTTATGATAACATCAAACGAACAGAAGCGATGCTTGAACAATATGAAGAAAAGCTGCTCCTTTTGAAAAAGTTTCAGGAGCGTAAAGAGATGTTTAATAAGCTGAAGGAGCTTGCTTCCGGTACTGAAGAAAAGGAAGAAATTACAGCTCTGATTGAAGCGCTTGAGAAATTAGATTAGGAGGCGGCAAACTATGGCATTTGAAGGATTAGCCGACCGACTGCAGCAGACGATTTCTAAAATCCGCGGAAAAGGGAAAGTCAGCGAACAAGATGTAAAAGATATGATGCGTGAGGTTCGTCTTGCGCTGCTTGAGGCTGACGTTAACTTTAAAGTAGTCAAGGATTTTGTCAAAAAAGTAAGTGAACGCGCTGTAGGCCAAGACGTCATGAAAAGTCTGACGCCCGGCCAGCAGGTCATTAAAGTCGTTAAAGAGGAACTGACTGAGCTGATGGGCGGCGAAGAGAGCAAAATCGCCGTTGCGAAGCGGCCGCCGACTGTTATTATGATGGTCGGTCTCCAGGGTGCCGGTAAAACGACAACGAGCGGTAAGCTTGCAAATCTGCTGCGCAAAAAGCATAATCGCAAACCGATGCTGGTTGCTGCCGATATTTACCGTCCTGCTGCAATCAAGCAGCTGGAAACGCTAGGCAAGCAGCTCGACATGCCTGTTTTTTCCCTTGGTGATCAGGTCAGCCCTGTAGAAATAGCCAAGCAGGCTATCGAAAAAGCCAAGGAAGAACACTATGATTATGTCATTTTGGATACAGCAGGCCGTTTGCATATCGACCATGAGCTTATGGATGAACTCACCCAAGTGAAAGAAATCGCGAATCCGGAAGAAATCTTTCTGGTTGTCGATTCAATGACCGGGCAGGATGCCGTGAATGTAGCCAAAAGCTTTAACGAACAGCTCGGTTTAACCGGTGTTGTGTTAACGAAGCTTGATGGAGACACGCGCGGGGGTGCTGCACTTTCCATTCGTGCGGTGACAAACACGCCGATTAAATTCGCCGGTTTAGGCGAAAAACTTGATGCATTAGAAGCATTCCATCCTGAACGCATGGCATCAAGAATTCTCGGCATGGGTGACGTGTTAACATTGATTGAAAAAGCTCAGGCAACCGTCGATGAAGACAAGGCCAAAGAGCTGGAACAAAAAATGAGAACAATGAGCTTCACATTGGATGATTTTCTGGAGCAGCTCGGACAGGTCAGAAACATGGGGCCTTTGGATGAGCTTCTGCAAATGATGCCGGGTGCAGGTAAGATGAAAGGCTTGAAAAATATTCAAGTTGATGAAAAGCAGCTGAATCATGTGGAAGCGATCATTAAATCGATGACCGTTCTTGAAAAAGAACAGCCGGATATCATTAATGCCAGCCGGCGCAAGCGGATTGCGAAAGGAAGCGGGACGTCCGTGCAGGAAGTCAACCGTCTGCTTAAGCAGTTTGACGAAATGAAAAAAATGATGAAGCAGATGACAAACATGTCAAAAGGAAAGAAAAAAGGATTTAAGTTACCTTTTATGTAATCGGTTATACATGATAAAACCGTTGTTAAGAAAAAACACTTTACAAACACTTTTATCATTGTTAATATACTATCTTGTTGAAATATTTTCGGAGGTGCTAGTAAAATGGCAGTAAAAATTCGTTTAAAACGTATGGGAGCAAAAAAATCTCCTTTCTATCGTATTGTTGTAGCAGATTCTCGTTCACCGCGTGACGGCCGTTTCATCGAAACAGTCGGCACTTACAACCCGGTTGCAAAACCAGCGGAAGTAAAAATCGATGAAGAGCTTGCTCTTAAATGGCTTCAAACTGGAGCGAAACCATCTGATACAGTTCGCAACTTGTTCTCTAGCCAAGGAATCATGGAAAAATTCCACAACGCTAAACAAGGCAAGTAATGACTGATCAACACTTGGAAGATTTGATTGTCACGATTGTGACGCCGCTTGTTGATCATCCAGATGACATTCGGGTCATAAGAGAAGAAACCGATCAAAAGATTGCGCTGCGCTTATCTGTTCATAAGTCAGATACCGGTAAAGTTATCGGGAAGCAAGGCCGGACTGCAAAAGCGATTCGAACAGCTGTATTTGCAGCTGGCGCACAGTCTTCTAAGAAAGTTCAATTTGAAATATTTGACTAAAAGGGAGAGGGCCGGCACCTCCCCTTTTTTTACACGCAAAAAACGGGTAAACTGATAGAAGATAAGACAAGATAGAAAAGTCTGGTCTTGAAAAAGTTTTAAAAGCAGGGAGCTTGGTGCGATGCAAATTATTCACCGTGTAGTCGTTATGCAAGTCTTAACCGAGCGCAGCAAAGAAAAGCTTTTATCTACTTTCACAGAAAAGAAGCAAATGCTTGAACGAGAATGCAGCCAGCTCTATTTTCAGCTTAGAAAACATGAAAAAGAACAGCAGAACCCAGATGTAATTGAACAATTTAAAAAGGCAATAGAAAAACGAAAAGATAATATGAAAATGATCGATTTTCAAATTACCCAAGTACATACATTACCGCTTGGCAGTGAAATGAAAGAAAAGGAAATCGATGCGCTGCTGACCATTGAAGTCGGAGATGACTGGCATGAGAAAACAGCAGCAAACACCATCGTCATAAAAGACGGAACAGTAATTGAAATTCGCCAGAGGTGATCATATGACAAAGCGATGGTTTAATGTCGGTAAAATTGTAAATACCCACGGAATTAAAGGTGAGGTGCGGGTCATTTCAAAAACGGATTTTGCCGAAGAACGGTACAAGCCGGGCAACACGCTGTATTTGTTTATGGACGGACGCCAAGAACCGATAGAGGTAACGGTAAACACGTACAGGCTGCATAAGCAATTTCATCTGCTGCAGTTTAAAGAAAGACAAAGCCTGAATGAAGTAGAGGAACTGAAAAACGCCATCATCAAAGTTCCTGAAGAGGATTTGGGTGAGCTGAATGAAGGAGAATTTTATTTCCACGAAATTATCGGCTGTGAAGTTTTTACCGAAGAAGGCGAACTGATCGGAAAGGTGAAAGAAATTTTAACACCGGGAGCCAATGATGTATGGGTAATCGGTCGTAAAGGTAAAAAAGACGCGCTGATCCCTTACATTGAATCAGTCGTCAAACAGATTGATGTCAGCGAAAAGAAAATTGAGATTCAACTCATGGAAGGATTAATAGACGAATGAAAATCGATTTTTTGACGCTGTTTCCTGAAATGTTTGAAGGGGTGCTCGGTTCATCCATTCTTCAAAAAGCCCAAGAAAAAGAAGCAGTGCAGTTCCAGATCGTCAATTTCCGGGAGTATTCTGATAACAAGCATAATACAGTGGATGATTATCCTTACGGCGGCGGAGCAGGTATGGTTCTGAAGCCTCAGCCTGTTTTTGACGCGGTTGAGGATCTGGCCTCAAAAGCCGACAGTCCGCCGCGCGTTATCCTTGTCTGCCCGCAAGGTGAGCGTTTCACCCAAAAAAAAGCCGAGGAATTGGCAAAGGAAGAGCATTTGCTGTTTATCTGCGGCCATTATGAAGGCTATGATGAGCGAATCCGCGAGCATTTGGTGACAGATGAAATATCAATTGGCGACTTCGTTCTGACAGGCGGTGAGCTGCCTGCGATGATGATTGCTGACAGTGTCGTCAGGCTGCTTCCGGGTGTGCTTGGCAAAGAGGCTTCCCACATAGAGGATTCGTTCAGTACGGGGCTCTTGGAGCATCCGCATTATACAAGACCGGCAGATTATAAAGGTTTAAAAGTGCCTGAAACACTTCTATCAGGAAACCATGCTAAAATCAAAGAATGGCGGAATAAAGAATCGATCAGAAGAACCTATTTAAGACGCCCGGATCTTCTGAAAGACTATCCGCTTACAGAGCAAGAAAGAAAATGGATTTCTGAATGGGAAAAAGAATAGATTTTATTGCATAGGCTATGAAATTGTGATAAGATACTACTTGTGGCTTGAACGGGCTTATCCGTTTAAGCTTGAAAACGATGTTCCGCTGTGCCGGGTTTTGTGGCCAAGAGCATCTGTTGGAAGGAGTTGAAAACGATGCAAAAACTAATTGAAGATATCACAAAAGAACAGCTTCGTACTGATCTTCCTACGTTCCGTCCTGGTGACACTTTACGTGTACACGTAAAAGTTGTTGAGGGTAACCGTGAGCGTATCCAGATCTTTGAAGGTGTTGTGATTAAGCGTCGTGGTGGTGGAATCAGCGAAACGTTCACAGTTCGTAAGATTTCTTACGGTGTTGGCGTTGAACGTACTTTCCCTGTACACACACCAAAAATCGCGAAAATCGAAGTTGTACGTTACGGTAAAGTACGCCGTGCTAAGCTTTACTACCTGCGTGAACTTCGCGGAAAAGCGGCTCGTATTAAAGAAATCAGACGATAATGATAACGAACGAAAAGAGCTTGTTACCAGTAACAAGCTCTTTTTTTATACAGAATTTGAAAATGCCGGTCAGGCATCGTAAAATACATAAAGAACAACTAAGAATCTTGCACACTCAGAAGATAAAGGCGGTGTTCGTGTCACATGACAATCCAATGGTTCCCTGGCCATATGGCAAAGGCAAGACGGGAAGTAACCGAAAAATTAAAATTAATCGATATTGTATATGAATTGGTAGATGCCAGAATCCCGATGTCATCAAGAAACCCAATGATTGAAGACATCTTAAAAAATAAGCCGAGAATTATGCTGTTAAATAAAGCTGACAAAGCAGATGCGGCAGTCACACAGCAGTGGAAAGAGCACTTTGAGAACCAAGGAATCCGCTCTCTGTCCATTAATTCTGTAAACGGCCAAGGATTAAATCAAATTGTTCCGGCTTCAAAAGATATCCTGCAGGAGAAATTTGACCGGATGAGAGCAAAAGGTGTAAAGCCAAGAGCGATCCGGGCGCTGATCATCGGCATTCCGAACGTCGGAAAATCAACGCTTATCAACCGGCTGGCAAAGAAAAACATTGCGAAAACCGGAGACAGACCCGGTATCACAACATCTCAGCAATGGGTCAAAGTCGGGAAAGAATTAGAGCTTTTAGACACTCCGGGGATTTTATGGCCTAAATTTGAGGACGAGCTTGTCGGGTTGAGGCTGGCAGTCACGGGTGCTATTAAAGACTCGATTATCAATCTTCAGGATGTTGCCGTGTTTGGCCTCCGTTTTCTCGAAGAACATTATCCTGAACGGCTTAAAGAACGCTACGGGCTCGATGAGATACCTGAAGACATCGCGGAGCTGTTTGATGCAATAGGTGAAAAACGCGGCTGCCTCATGAGCGGTGGGCTTATTAACTACGATAAAACGACTGAAGTGATCATTCGTGATATCCGCACAGAAAAGTTCGGGAGGCTGTCATTCGAACAGCCGACGATGTAAAGACGCGCAGAAATGCGGGTCTTTATTTTTTCCTGACAGGACCGATACATACAGTAAGGGAGAAGAGAAAGTGAATACATTAACCGTAAAAGACATTAGAGACCGTCTGCAAGAGGTAAGAGATGACCAGGACCCATTTCTTGCCCAGTGTGAAAATGATCCGAGAAAAAGCGTACAAGCGCTTGTAGAGCAATGGCTGAAAAAGCACGCAAAGGAAAAAGCGCTAAAAGAACAGTGGGTGAATATGACCTCCTATGAAAGGCTTGCGAGAAACAAGGGGTTTCGTTTTATTGCAGGAGTAGACGAAGTAGGCCGGGGCCCATTGGCAGGACCGGTTGTCGCCAGCGCAGTCATCCTGCCTGAGGAATGCGAAATACTTGGGCTCACAGACTCAAAAAAGCTTACAGAAAAAAAGCGTGAGGAATATTACGATCTCATTATGAAAGAAGCTGTGGCAGTCGGCATAGGAATTGTAGAAGCAGCTGTTATTGATGAGATCAATATTTATGAAGCCTCAAAATTGGCAATGGTCGAAGCAATCCGCGATTTGTCCGATACACCCGATTATTTGCTCGTTGACGCGATGACACTGCCGCTCGATACGTCTCAGTCTTCAATTATAAAAGGTGATGCCAAGAGCGTGTCTATCGCAGCAGGTGCGTGTATTGCGAAAGTAACGAGAGACCGGATGATGAGCGCATACGCCGAAAAGTATCCGCAGTACGGCTTTGATAAAAATAAAGGCTATGGGACAAAAGAGCATCTTGAAGCGCTCGCAGCTTATGGACCGACCGACTTGCACCGGAAAACTTTCGCTCCTGTTCAATCTTACAGATAATCTAATGGACAAGGAGGCACCTTTTGAAAATGAACATACGAAATGATGTACAGCAGGCGCTCAAAAACCTTTTTGGAAACACTGCAGCTCCGCAGGAAACATCACATACAACCGACGAATCAAATGCCGTAAAGCGTCTCCTTTTAGGGAAAGTGCTTCGTTTATTAGGGGACCAGCATGCACTGATCCAAGTAGGGAATCAAACGATTCAAGGCAAACTTGAAACCCAGCTTCGTCCTCAGGCGTATTACTGGTTTTCCTACGAAAAAAAACCAGCGGAACAGACAGGCCGTCTCCAGGTTGTGCAAAGCTTTGACCAAAATCCCAAAACCATTCAGGATGCAGCGGGCAAGCTTCTAAACGCTATTTCAGTGAAGCCGTCAAACGCATCCCTTATGATGGCTGGCGCAATGCTGAAAAGCAAAACACCCATCACAGAAAATGATATCAAAACAGCCGTCCGCTGGATGGACACGCTGCCTGCGACAGACACAAAAAAAGCCATCGAAACAGTTTTATTTGCCTTAAAGCGGGATCTCCCCGTTCACCCCGATGTTTTGAGCGGAGTTCATGCTGTCAAATCGCCTGTACCGCTCCATCAGCACCTATCTCAGCTGATTCAGGCTATTCATCAAAATCCTCAGCCGAGCCAGGCGCTGACAAAGCTAAAAGAAGCCGTTACGGCACTTTTTAATAGCGAAACAGATGTCCATGCAGAACGTCTTATCGAGAAGCTTATCTCGTTAACGGATCATAACAGATCTGCCTCTTCAGTCAGTACAGCTGGAAACCGGGAGCTTAGCGCAGCAGACGGCTCCGCAGGAAAGGCAAACTGGGCGCCTGCAAACCCGCAGGAGCAGCAGCGAAACACACGAGACGGTGCCGCTAAAACTGTCTCAGACATTTCAATGAAAGAAGCAGGAAGGCTGCTGGCCACTCTGACGGAAGCTGCGGATAAAAACGGCAATCCAATCGTAAAAGAAGCAGCGAATTGGATAAAGGCTGTTGTTTCCTCTAGTCAAAATAAGCCTGAGGCAGCAGCATCTGCTTTACAGGCCGCGCAAGTCACGGATCAAGAAGCAGAAGTGTTTTTAAAGGCTGTTCAGCAAACAGCTCCTAATTTGGCGGATAAGGCAGATGTTCTTTCTTTCTTATCCAAAGTGAAAATGGCAATAGGCGCTCGAGATGAGCTTGCATTTATTAAAGCGTTAGAACAAGGTGCCGCAGTGCTGCCTGATGATATTCAATCAGTTAAGATGGCTCTTCATGCTGCCAGAGCGTCACGTGAGTTAGCGGAACCTGTCAAACAGGAAGCGGATCAGCTCTTCCATAAATTAAACGGTCAGCTTCTCATGCAGCAGGATCATCCTTCCTACAGCCAAATTGTGATGTCATTTCCGATGTTTTCAAAATCGGGGATTCAGGACATGACTGTTCTGTTTAAAGGACAAAAAGAAGCGGATGGAAAGCTCGATCCTTCCCATTGCCGGCTCTTGTTTTTACTGCAATTGGATACGTTAAAAGAAACAGTTGTCGACTGCCTGATACAGCAGCAAGTCATGACGATTACAATTGAGACGGACTTTGAACTTCAGTCGGCAATCGATCCGATGGTGCCCGCCCTCAAGCAATCGCTCAAAGAAATGGGCTACAGTCTTTCAGGAGTTAACGCTAAAAAACGCCTTCAATCTGATGAAAAGGCTACAATTGATCAATACATAACAAGCATCAGTGATCAGGGAGTGGATGTGAAAATATGAACGAGCAAACGCCTTTAAGGAATGCCGTAGCTCTCCATTATGACGAAAAAAAAGACAAGGCGCCAAGAGTAATTGCAACCGGGAGGGGCCATGTTGCTGACAACATTATCAAAGAAGCCAAAAAGGCGGGGGTTCCGATCCAAGAAGATCGGACCCTTGTCGAATTAATGCGCCATTTGACTGTGGATGACCAGATCCCGGAAGCACTTTATGAAACGGTAGCCGAGATTTTTTCTTTCATTTACAGATTGGACGAAAGTGTAAAAAATAAAAAATAGCTAAAATATTCCCCATTCTCCGCTTGAAATTTATGTTTTTAATAAAATAAAAGTTTGAATGTTTAGAAGGATTTTAAGATTTTGCATCGAACTCTAGACAATTCTTCCAGTATTATATAGAATGAAAGCGCAGTCTATTTTTAGTTTTGTTACATAAGTTAGGAGGATGGGAAATGAATATCCATGAGTACCAGGGAAAAGAAGTCCTCAGAAAATATGGGGTATCTGTTCCTGAAGGTAAAGTGGCTTTTACAGCAGAAGAAGCAGTTGAAAAAGCAAAGAACTTATCCAGCTCGGTTTATGTCGTAAAGGCTCAAATTCATGCTGGCGGTCGAGGCAAAGCTGGTGGGGTAAAAATAGCAAAATCATTAGACGAAGTAAAAGCGTATGCCGAAGAACTTTTAGGTAAGACCCTCGTTACGCATCAGACGGGTCCGGACGGGCAAGTAATAAAACGCTTACTTATTGAAGAAGGCTGCGATATTAAAAAGGAATACTATGTGGGATTAGTGCTTGACCGTGCCACTTCAAGAATTGTTCTGATGGCCTCTGAAGAAGGCGGAACAGAAATTGAAGAAGTAGCAGAGAAAACACCGGAAAAAATCAAAAAGGCTGTCATTGATCCGGCTGTTGGCCTCCAAGGCTATCAAGCTAGAGAAATTGCATTCGCTATCAATATTCCAAAAGAGCTTGTGGGGAAAGCTGCTAAATTTATGCTTGGACTATACAAAGCGTTTGTTGAGAAAGACTGCTCAATCGCCGAAATCAATCCTCTCGTTGTAACTGGAGACGGGAATGTGATGGCGCTTGATGCGAAATTAAATTTTGACAGCAACGCATTATACAGACAAAAAGATATTATGGAATACAGAGATTTGGACGAAGAAGATCCAAAAGAAATTGAAGCGTCTAAATACGATCTGAGCTACATTTCCCTTGATGGAAATATCGGATGCATGGTAAACGGCGCTGGACTAGCAATGTCCACGATGGATATCATTAAACATTATGGAGGAGAACCGGCCAACTTCCTTGATGTCGGGGGCGGCGCAACCGCAGAAAAAGTCACGGAAGCATTTAAAATCATTCTTTCTGATCAAAATGTTAAAGGGATTTTCGTCAACATTTTCGGAGGCATTATGAAATGTGATGTCATCGCAGAAGGGGTTGTGGAAGCGACAAGACAAGTCGGTTTAACATTGCCGCTTGTCGTCCGTCTTGAAGGAACAAACGTGGATCTAGGGAAGAAAATCCTTAGTGAATCAGGATTAAATATTACATCTGCGGAATCCATGGCTGACGGTGCGCAGAAAATCGTATCTTTAGTATAGGAAAGAATGAAAGGCAGGGGACCAAATAATGAGTGTTTTTATCAATAAAGATACAAGAGTTATTGTACAAGGGATTACAGGTTCTACCGCTTTATTCCATACGAAGCAGATGCTTGAATACGGCACAAATATCGTGGGCGGTGTGACACCTGGAAAAGGCGGAACTGAAGTGGAAGGGGTACCTGTATTTAATACAGTGGCTGATGCAGTTCATACGACTGGCGCAAATGCGTCTGTTATCTATGTTCCGGCACCGTTTGCAGCTGATGCAATTATGGAAGCAGTAGATGCGGAGCTTGATCTGGTCATTTGCATTACAGAGCATATCCCGGTTTTAGATATGGTAAAAGTGAAACGCTTCATGGAAGGCAAGAAAACGAGATTAATAGGACCGAACTGTCCTGGCGTCATTACGCCTGATGAATGTAAAATCGGCATTATGCCCGGATATATCCATAAAAAGGGTCATGTAGGCGTTGTATCGCGTTCAGGAACATTAACATACGAAGCAGTGCATCAGCTGTCAGAAGCGGGTGTAGGACAGTCTACAGCCGTTGGAATCGGCGGCGATCCTGTAAATGGAACCAACTTCATTGACGTTTTAAAAGCGTTTAACGAAGATCCTGAAACACACGCTGTCATCATGATCGGCGAAATCGGCGGTACAGCTGAAGAGGAAGCTGCTGAGTGGGTAAAAGCCAACATGACAAAACCGGTAGTCGGATTCATTGGCGGTAAAACAGCACCTCCAGGGAAACGAATGGGACATGCAGGCGCCATCATTTCCGGCGGAAAAGGCACGGCTGATGAAAAAATCAAAACACTTAATGAATGCGGAATCGAAGTTGCAGAGACACCTTCTGTCATGGGAGAAACATTAATTAAAGTGTTGAAAGAAAAGAATTTATTTGAAACGTGCAAAACTCATTAATAGAGAAGGGACAGCCATCTTGGCTGTTCCTGCTTTTGCTGTTAAAAGGAGGTTCTCATATTGGATCAGGCCGCTGCCTGTTTAATCACTTGCAGAATCAACCAATTACTACCCCCGTCTCTTCTATTAAAATGGTGGAAAGCTGATCCGTCAATGTCACTGACAAATCCTTCATGTGCATTAGAAACAGCTTCACGCGGCAAAGTAAGGGCTGCGGCTCTAAAAAATAAAATAGAAGAACAATATCCAAAACTTCAGCATTTACTCTCTGTATATCATCAGCAAGGCATTAATGTCATCCCAATATCCTCAGATCAATATCCATTCTGGCTGAAAACCATTTATGATCCGCCTCCCGTGCTGTTTGCAAAAGGTGATATATCTCTTCTTTCTCAAGGGAGAAAAATAGGAATTGTAGGTACGAGACATCCGACAGCTTATGGAATTCGGGTTGTCAATCATCTTACAATAGAGCTTTGCCATAAAAAGTGGGTGATTGTCAGCGGGCTGGCGTCTGGGATTGACGGATTGTCCCATGCTGCAAGTATTAAGGCGAAGGGGCGGACAATCGGAGTCATCGCAGGCGGATTTCAGAACATTTATCCTCGAGAAAATCTTCAATTAGCAGAACACATGGCTAAACACCATCTTCTTCTGTCAGAGCATCCACCTGAAACCAAACCCCAAAAATGGCATTTCCCTATGAGAAACCGTATCATCAGCGGGTTAAGTGAGGGCATTATTGTTGTGCAGGGCAAAGAAAAAAGCGGTTCTTTGATTACCGCATACCAAGCGCTGGAACAAGGGAGAGAAGTATTTGCCGTACCCGGTTCTGTATTTGATCCTTACGCCGGAGGTCCTATAAAATTGATTCAAGAGGGGGCTAAAGCCATATGGTCAGCAGAGGATATTTATGCAGAGCTTCCTGAGAAAAACGTTCAATATACGGAACCCTTTTGAATTATCGTTTGACAAACAGCATTGTAATATTTAATAATAGTGAGGATTTAAAGTTGCATATTGTTTTCTATTTAAATAATCGTTCATCATAAAGAATGAAATGTTGAAAGCCAAATAAAGACAGCTGCAAATATAAAATAAAATTTGAAATACTTGAAGAGAGAGAACACCTCTTGAGGGGGATGAAAATGTCTGATTATCTAGTCATCGTGGAATCGCCCGCTAAGGCGAAAACGATTGAACGTTACTTAGGTAAAAAATATAAAGTGAAAGCATCAATGGGACATGTCCGGGATCTTCCAAAAAGTCAAATGGGAGTTGACATAGAACAAAATTTCGAACCGAAATATATAACCATTCGAGGTAAAGGTCCGGTACTAAAAGAGCTGAAAACGGCTGCCAAAAAAGCTAAAAAAGTTTATCTCGCAGCCGACCCCGACAGAGAAGGGGAAGCGATTGCATGGCACTTGGCCCACAGCCTTGATCTGGATCTTCATTCAGACTGCCGTGTTGTGTTTAACGAAATTACGAAAGATGCAATTAAAGAATCATTTAAGCATCCCCGTATGATCAATATGGATTTGGTGGATGCACAGCAGGCGAGACGTATATTAGACAGGCTCGTCGGATATAAAATCAGCCCGATTCTTTGGAAAAAAGTCAAAAAAGGACTCAGCGCTGGCCGTGTTCAATCTGTTGCCCTCCGGTTAATTATTGATCGTGAAAAGGAAATTAACGACTTTAAGCCAGAGGAATATTGGACAATAGACGGCACGTTCTTAAAAGGACAGGAGACGTTTGAAGCGGGCTTTTTCGGTAAAAACGGCAAAAAACTTCCTTTAAAGAGTGAAGCGGATGTAAAGGACATACTTTCTCAGCTCAAAGGCAATAAGTATACAGTTGAAAAAGTAACTAAAAAGGAACGTAAACGTAATCCGGCCTTGCCATTTACAACTTCCACCCTTCAGCAGGAAGCAGCGCGTAAGCTCAATTTCAGAGCGAAGAAAACGATGATGATTGCGCAGCAATTATATGAAGGAATTGATCTTGGAAAAGAAGGAACTGTCGGTCTGATCACATATATGAGAACGGATTCAACACGTATTTCCAATACAGCAGTTGATGAAGCGGCAGCGTTTATTGATCAAACATACGGAAAAGAGTACTTAGGCGGCAAAAGAAAGCCCGCTAAAAAGAATGAAAATGCTCAGGATGCCCACGAAGCGATCCGTCCGACGTCGGTTCTCAGAAAACCAAGCGAATTAAAAGCAGTCCTTGGCAGAGATCAGCTGAGACTGTATAAATTAATTTGGGAGCGCTTTGTTGCCAGCCAAATGGCATCTGCTGTTTTAGATACAATGAGTGTTGATTTGACAAACAACGGTTTGACTTTTCGTGCAAACGGAAGTAAAGTCAAGTTTTCCGGCTTTATGAAAGTGTATGTTGAAGGCAAAGACGATCAATTGGAAGAAAAAGACCGGATGCTGCCTGACTTACAAGAGGGAGACACTGTTTTATCTAAGGACATAGAACCGGAACAGCATTTTACCCAGCCGCCTCCGCGCTATACTGAGGCCCGTTTGGTTAAAACGCTTGAAGAACTCGGGATCGGCCGTCCTTCCACTTATGCTCCGACGCTTGATACGATTCAGCGGCGCGGGTACGTTGGTTTGGATAATAAACGGTTTGTTCCCACAGAATTAGGGCAGATCGTGCTTGAGCTGATCATGGAATTTTTCCCTGAAATCATAAACGTTGAGTTTACGGCAAAAATGGAAAAAGACCTTGATAATGTTGAGGAAGGCAATATAGAATGGGTACAGATTATTGATAACTTCTATACCGATTTTGAAAAGCGCGTGAAAAAAGCCGAATCAGAAATGAAGGAAGTTGAAATTGAACCAGAATATGCTGGAGAAGATTGTGAATTATGCAGTTCTCCTATGGTATATAAAATGGGCCGATACGGTAAATTCTTAGCTTGCTCCAATTTCCCCGATTGCCGGAATACAAAGCCGATTGTCAAACAAATCGGTGTGAAGTGTCCGAGCTGCGGAGAAGGAAATATTGTTGAGCGAAAATCGAAAAAGAAACGGGTTTTTTACGGCTGTGACCGTTATCCGGACTGTGAATTCGTTTCCTGGGACAAACCAATTGAACGAAAATGTCCGAAATGCGGAAAAATGCTTGTTGAGAAAAAGCTCAAAAAAGGCATACAAGTCCAATGCGTGGAATGCGATTATAAGGAAGAACCACAGAAGTAGCGGTGAGCAGGGTCTTGCTCACCTTCTTTGTGTGTTAAAAGAAGACAATGAATAATAAACTAGGAGATGTGAAAGATGAACCAACAAACAGTGAATGTAATCGGAGCCGGACTCGCAGGCAGTGAAGCGGCGTGGCAGCTTGCCAAACGGGGGATTCAAGTCAGATTATATGAAATGCGCCCAGTCAAACAGACGCCTGCCCATCATACTGATAAATTTGCAGAACTGGTATGCAGCAACTCTTTACGCTCCAATACACTTGCTAACGCTGTAGGTGTACTAAAAGAAGAAATGCGTGCACTTGATTCAGCAATTATTGCTGCGGCTGACGAATGCTCAGTGCCTGCCGGCGGCGCACTCGCGGTAGACCGGCATGAATTTGCGGCAAGTGTGACAAACCGGGTGAAAAACCATCCCAACGTTACCGTCGTTAATGAAGAAGTAACAGAAATACCTGAAGGACCAACGATTATCGCAACTGGTCCGTTAACTTCAGAATCATTGTCTGCACAGTTAAAAGAGCTTACTGGAGAGGACTATTTATACTTCTATGATGCAGCGGCGCCTATCGTAGAGAAAGACAGCCTTGACATGGATAAAGTGTATTTGAAATCCCGTTATGACAAGGGAGAAGCGGCTTATCTAAACTGCCCGATGACAGAAGAAGAGTTTGACCGTTTTCATGAAGCTTTGACATCAGCGGAAACTGTGCCGTTAAAAGAGTTTGAAAAAGAGATTTTCTTTGAAGGCTGCATGCCGATTGAAGTAATGGCAAAACGAGGAAAGAAAACAATGCTTTTCGGACCGATGAAGCCAGTGGGATTAGAGCATCCTGTTACCGGAAAACGTCCATATGCAGTCGTTCAGCTCAGACAGGATGATGCGGCGGGAACTCTCTATAATATTGTAGGATTCCAAACTCATTTAAAATGGGGAGACCAGAAGGAAGTCCTCAAATTGATTCCCGGACTTGAAAATGTGGAAATCGTCAGATACGGTGTTATGCACAGAAATACATTCATTAATTCTCCAAGCTTGTTAAAGCCGACTTACCAATTTAAAAAACGGAACGATTTGTTCTTCGCAGGACAAATGACGGGAGTAGAAGGATATGTGGAATCGGCTGCTTCTGGACTTGTAGCAGGTATTAATGCGGCTAAACTCGTTTTAGGAGAAGAGCTTGTCACTTTTCCTCAGGAAACAGCAATAGGCAGTATGGCTCACTATATTACAACAACAAACCAGAAGAACTTCCAGCCGATGAATGCAAACTTTGGGCTTTTGAAAGATTTGCCTGTTAAAATTAAAAATAAAAAAGAGCGTAATGAACAGTACGCAAATCGGGCGATCGAGACAATTCAAACAATTTCGAAAACAATATAGGTATTGATTGCAACTTGATCGCGATTTGTGATACCATTTAAAAGCCCTTCCTGGGGAGGTATTTGGCATGGAGAATGTTAAGAATTTCGTAAAGTTATTCGTTGAATATTTACAAATTGAAAAAAATTATTCACAATATACTATTGTGAATTATGTGGATTCAATTGAAGAATTCGAGACTTTCCTGCGCGTTCAAGGTATAAATGGATTTGAAGAAGTTGCATATCAAGATACTAGAATTTTTTTGACGGAAGCCTATGAAAAGGGTTTATCGAGAAGAACAATCAGCAAAAAAATTTCTGCATTGAGAAGTTTTTACAAATTTCTGATGCGAGAAAAGCTTGTTGATGATAATCCGTTCCAGCTTGTTCATCTGCCGAAACAAGAGAAACGGATACCGAAGTTTCTATATCAAAAAGAGCTTGAGGAACTGTTTGAAGTTTCAGATATAAGCCAGCCGACCGGCATGAGGGATCAAGCGCTATTAGAGCTTCTCTATGCCACCGGAATGAGGGTCAGTGAATGCTCTTCCATAAGTGTTCATGATCTTGATTTATTTATGGATACAGTGCTTGTTCACGGGAAAGGCAAGAAGCAGCGTTATATCCCTTTTGGGTCTTACGCCCGCGAAGCGTTGAAGTTATATATGAATAGCGGAAGACAGTGCTTGCTGAAAAAAGCAAAAGAACCTCATGATCTATTATTCGTGAATCAAAGAGGCGGACCGCTTACAGCCCGAGGCATTAGACACATTTTAAACGGGCTTGTCAAAAAAGCGTCCGGCACTTTACATATCCATCCGCATATGCTTCGACATACGTTCGCCACTCATCTATTAAACGAAGGAGCAGATTTGAGGAGCGTTCAAGAACTGCTCGGGCATTCCAATCTGTCTTCGACACAGATATACACGCACGTTTCGAAGGAAATGTTGAGAAACACATATATGTCTCACCATCCAAGAGCTTTTAAGAAAAATTAAAGGAGGCCCTTTATGTCATCTTTTCATGCGACCACAATCTTTGCAGTACAGCATAAGGGACGAAGCGCAATGTCCGGAGACGGTCAAGTTACATTTGGTCAGGCTGTTGTAATGAAACATACTGCGAGAAAAGTAAGAAAACTGTTTAACGGCAAGGTTCTCGCAGGATTTGCGGGATCTGTTGCAGACGCTTTCACTCTATTCGAAAAGTTCGAAGCGAAACTTGAAGAATATAATGGCAACTTAAAACGGGCTGCTGTTGAGCTTGCAAAGGAATGGCGAAGCGACAAAGTACTTAGAAAGCTTGAAGCCATGCTGATCGTTATGAATCAAGATACCTTGCTTCTCGTGTCGGGAACTGGTGAGGTTATCGAGCCGGATGACGGCATTCTGGCAATTGGATCAGGCGGCAACTACGCTTTGGCAGCCGGAAGAGCGCTGAAAAAGCATGCCGGGGAGAGCATGACTGCAAGTGAGATTGCTAGAGCTGCGCTGGAAACAGCGGGCGAAATTTGTGTATACACGAACGATCAAATCATACTGGAAGAGCTTGAATAGAAAGGACTTGAGGCGCATGGAAAAAACACCGTTAACACCGAGACAGATTGTAGATCGGTTAGACCAATACATCGTCGGTCAGCAAAACGCGAAAAAAGCTGTCGCCGTGGCATTAAGAAACCGCTATAGAAGAAGTCTCCTGGATGAAAAGCTGAAAGACGAGGTCGTTCCGAAAAACATTTTAATGATGGGGCCTACCGGGGTAGGGAAAACTGAAATTGCCAGACGAATCGCTAAGCTTTCAGGTGCGCCATTTATCAAAATTGAAGCAACAAAATTTACAGAAGTCGGCTATGTAGGCAGAGACGTTGAATCAATGGTCAGAGACCTTGTGGAAACTTCTGTTCGTCTTATAAAGGAAGAAAAAATCAACGACGTGAAGGAACAGGCAGAAGAAAATGCAAATAAACGCATTGTTCGCCTGTTAGTTCCAGGGAAGAAAAAACAATCAGGCGTTAAAAACCCGTTTGAAATGTTTTTCGGCGGCAGCCAGCCAAACGGCGAGGACGAAACGGAAAGCCAGGAAGAAGCAAACATTGAAGAAAAAAGAAAACGCATGGCTCATCAGCTGGCATTAGGAGAGCTCGAAGACCACTATGTTACTGTAGAAGTTGAAGAGCAGCAGCCTTCTATGTTTGACATGCTGCAGGGCTCGGGTATGGAGCAGATGGGCATGAATATGCAGGATGCACTGAGCGGATTGATGCCAAAGAAAAAGAAACGCCGTAAAATGACAGTCAGAGAAGCCAGAAAAGTCCTGACGAATGAAGAGGCAAGCAAACTCATCGATATGGATGAAGTCAGCCAGGAAGCTGTCCATCGGGCAGAAGAGAGCGGAATTATCTTTATCGACGAGATTGATAAAATTGCAAAAAACGGTGGCGCGTCATCTTCAGCTGATGTATCAAGAGAAGGTGTTCAGCGTGATATTCTCCCAATCGTTGAGGGTTCTACCGTTGTCACTAAATACGGTTCAGTTAAAACAGACCATGTATTGTTTATAGCAGCGGGAGCATTTCATATGGCCAAACCGTCTGATCTGATTCCTGAACTGCAAGGGCGTTTTCCAATTCGTGTAGAACTGAGCAAACTGACGGTTGACGATTTCGTGAGAATTTTGGTTGAACCCGATAACGCGCTCTTGAAACAATATCAGGCATTATTGCAGACAGAGGGTATATCTCTTGAATTTTCTGACGAAGCTATTCATAAGATTGCTGAAGTCGCCTATCATGTGAACCAGGAAACAGATAATATCGGTGCGAGACGCCTTCATACAATACTCGAACGTCTGTTAGAAGATCTCTCTTTTGAAGCTCCGGATGTAACAATGGAGAAAATAACGATTACACCGCAGTATGTGGAAGAAAAACTCGGAACGATAGCTAAAAACAAAGATTTAAGTCAATTTATATTGTGAAAATTTAATAAGAGGAATGTTTAGGAGGATCATTTATCATGGCTTTATTACAAAAAACAAGAATTATTAACTCCATGCTGCAAGCTGCGGCAGGGAAACCGGTTAACTTTAAAGAAATGGCGGAAACGCTTCGGGATGTAATTGATTCCAATATTTTCGTTGTAAGCCGCAGAGGAAAACTTCTCGGCTACTCTATCAACCAGCAAATTGAAAATGACCGTATGAAAAAAATGCTTGAGGATCGCCAATTCCCAGAGGAATATACGAAGAATCTGTTCAACGTCCCTGAAACATCTTCTAACCTGGACATCAATAGTGAGTACACTGCTTTCCCTGTTGAAAACAGAGACTTGTTCCAAGCTGGTTTAACAACAATTGTGCCGATCATCGGAGGCGGAGAAAGATTAGGTACACTCATTCTTTCACGTTTACAGGATCAATTTAATGATGATGATTTAATTCTTGCTGAATACGGCGCTACAGTTGTCGGAATGGAAATTCTGAGAGAAAAAGCAGAAGAAATTGAAGAAGAAGCAAGAAGCAAAGCTGTCGTACAAATGGCAATCAGCTCTCTTTCTTATAGTGAGCTTGAAGCAATTGAACACATCTTTGAAGAGCTTGACGGAAACGAAGGTCTCCTTGTTGCAAGTAAGATTGCAGACCGTGTCGGCATTACCCGCTCAGTTATTGTTAACGCACTCAGAAAGCTTGAAAGCGCCGGTGTAATTGAGTCAAGATCATTAGGAATGAAGGGTACTTATATTAAAGTGCTGAACAACAAATTCCTGATTGAATTAGAAAACCTGAAATCCCATTAATGAAAAGAAGAACCCCTTTTTTAAGGGGTTCTTCTTTTCGTTCAAATAAAGGAAATCAATAAGCTTTATTTCCTGGGTGAAAAGTCTTTCTTTGTAATAATTTTAATAAAGTTTATTATTTTCTTCATAAAAACAGAAAAATGACGAAATAAATGGGGAAAATACAGAAATTAAGCTATTTTCAGCCTTATATAAATGTAAAAAATGTAGTTCAAATAATCTAGGACTATGTACCTAGTTATAAAATAGATATATATGAGGACATTTTTTTACACGAACTTCATAGACTTTATGCCTGTTATTTCTTACAATAAGCATATGGTTTTACAAATCTCGACAAGGATATTGAGGGTGAAAAAAACTGAAATGGAGGTAAGTGGATTTGAGCTTATTTTCTGGAACGATACAAAATCTTGAAAATGCCTTGGGCAGAGCGAATATTAAGCAAAAAGTCATAACTAATAATATTGCTAATATAGATACACCGAACTATAAGGCGAAAAAAGTCTCTTTCCAAAATTTATTGAATCAAGAATCCTCTCGTCTCGAATCTATAAAAACAGACTATCGGCATGTTGATTTTTCTGATGCTGATTCAAATTATTCAATTGTAACGAGCGGAGATACATCTTATCAGCAAAATGGAAATAACGTTGACGTTGACAAAGAGATGACAGAACTAGCTGAAAATCAGATTAACTATCAAGCTTTAGTTGAAAGAATGAACGGCAAATTCAATTCTCTGAAGACCGTGCTAACAGGAGGGAAATAATGACAGCTTTTCAAAGCTTAAATGTTTCAGCATCAGCTTTAACAGCTCAGCGCCTCAGAATGGATGTTGTATCGTCTAACTTGGCGAATATGGATACGACAAGAGCCAAGCAGGTAAACGGTGAGTGGGTGCCTTACAGAAGGAAAATGGTTTCGCTTCAGTCAAAAGGTGAATCGTTCTCATCGATTTTGAATTCTAAAATGAGCGGAAGCGGCAATGTCGGAAATGGGGTAAAGGTTACAAAAATCACTGAAGATAACTCTGATTTTAATCTGGTCTATGATCCGACTGACCCTGATGCAAACGCTGAAGGATATGTTCAAAAGCCAAATGTTGATCCATTAAAAGAAATGGTTGATCTTGTCAGCAGTACGAGATCATATGAGGCCAATGTCACAGCAATGAATGCCTCAAAGGGAATGCTGATGAAGGCTCTAGAAATCGGAAAGTAAGGTGATGAATGTGATCAATGCAATTTCTCCTTTTCAGGTTCAAAATACTCAAAACACTCAAAATGCAACAAATCAATTAAACAATAGCCAAAAAACAGACTCTTCAAATCAAACAAGCTTTTCGGAGCTTTTAAAAAACTCTATAAGTTCGTTAAATGAGTCCCAAGTAGCTTCTGACAATATGACTAATGCCTTGGCTGCAGGAAAAGATGTGAATCTTGATGAGGTCATGATCGCCGCTCAAAAAGCAAGCATCTCTCTGACTGCTGCAACTGAGTTCCGCAACAAAGCTGTGGAAGCATACCAGGAGATTATGAGAATGCAAATGTAGGGGGTCTGACGAGAAAGAGAAAGAGTGGAATGACCGGGGGTTAACATGAATCGTACTCTAATGCAAATGAAAAACAAAACAAGTGAGTTTTGGAAAAATAGATCTAAATTACAAAAGGTTTTAATGATTAGTGCTTTAGCGGCAATTATCATTCTTGCCATTATTATCAGTATTTTTTCTTCTAATCAGAAAATGGCGCCGCTGTACAAAGATTTGTCAGCTGAAGAAGCCGGACAGATCAAAGAGGAATTGGATGCAAAAAAAGTGCCTAGCGAACTTTCAAATGGCGGTACGGTCATTAAGGTTCCGGAAGATCAGGTTGATTCACTGAAAGTTCAGCTGGCGGCAGAAGGGCTTCCTAAAACCGGATCAATTGATTACTCATTTTTTGGACAGAACGCCGGCTTTGGTTTAACAGATAATGAATTTGATATGGTGAAAGTCAAAGCCACACAAACGGAACTATCCAATCTGATTAATGAAATGGACGGTATCAAAAATTCAAAAGTAATGATTAACCTTCCGAAAGACGCTGTCTTTGTCGGTGAAGAGCAATCAGCAGCATCTGCTTCAATCGTCCTGCAGACTCAGCCTGGCTACACTCTGGACCAAAGCCAGATCAACGGATTATATCATCTGGTATCGAAAAGTGTGCCGAACTTAAAAGAAGATAACATCGTCATCATGGACCAGAACTCTACATACTATGACAAAACAGACAGCGGTTCAGGATCCTACGCTGATAGTTATTCTTCGCAGCAGGGAGTTAAATCCCAAGTTGAAAAAGACATTCAAAAACATGTTCAGTCATTGCTCGGAACGATGATGGGGCAGGACAAAGTTGTTGTTTCTGTCACGGCTGATATTGACTTTACAAAAGAAAATCGCACAGAAGACATCGTCGAGCCTGTTGACAAAGAAAACATGGAAGGCATCGCGGTCAGTGCTGAAAAAGTATCGGAAACATATCAGGGAGACGGCGCAGCTAATGGCGGAACTGCCGGAACCGGTGATGAAGATGTAACAAACTATCAGGCTGACGGTGAAAATACCGAAAGTGGGAACTACGAAAAAAGCAGTAATAAAATCAATTACGAGGTTAACCGAATCCATAAAGAAATAGCTGAAAGCCCTTATAAGGTAAGGGATTTAGGGATTCAAGTAATGGTAGAGCCGCCTGATGCCAAAAACACAGCGTCGCTATCAACTGAAAGACAGGATGATATACAAAAAATCCTTTCAACTGTTGTCAGAACATCATTGGATAAGGATGAAACACAGAACCAGAACCTTTCTGATGAAGATATCAATAATAAAATTGTTGTCTCCGTTCAGCCTTTTGACGGAAAAGTAAGTCTAGATACTGATACGGAAAAATCCTCCGGTATCCCAATGTGGGTGTATATCGTAGGGGGCGTATTGATCGCAGTTATCATCATTCTGATCATTATGTTTATCAGAAAGAAACGCGCTCAAGAGGATGAATTTGAGGAATACACGTACGAAGTGCCTCAGGAGCCTATCAATTTGCCTGATATTAATGAAGAAGAAAATGAAACAGAGGAAACAGTCAGACGGAAACAGCTTGAAAAGATGGCGAAAGATAAGCCTGAAGACTTTGCAAAACTGCTGAGAAGCTGGCTGGCCGAGGATTAGGAGGGATTAGAAATGGCTAGACGTGATCAAGACAAGCTTACAGGAAAACAAAAAGCAGCCATTCTCATGATTTCCTTAGGTTTAGATGTGTCAGCTTCTGTATATAAGCATTTAACCGATGAAGAAATTGAAAGGCTTACCCTTGAAATATCAGGAGTTAGAAGTGTCGATCATCAAAAAAAGGATGAAATTATAGAGGAATTTCATAATATAGCGATTGCGCAAGATTATATTTCTCAGGGCGGTTTAAGCTATGCCAGACAAGTTCTTGAGAAGGCGCTGGGAGAAGATAAGGCTGAAAACATACTAAACAGGCTGACTTCTTCTCTGCAAGTTAAACCATTTGACTTTGCCAGAAAAGCAGAGCCTGAACAAATTTTAAATTTCATCCAACAAGAGCATCCGCAAACGATGGCTTTAATCTTGTCTTACCTTGACCCTGTGCAGGCCGGACAAATTTTATCCGAGCTGAATCCTGAGGTACAGGCAGAAGTCGCAAGAAGGATTGCGGTAATGGACAGAACGTCACCTGAAATTATTAATGAAGTAGAACGGATTCTGGAACAGAAATTATCCTCCGCATTTACTCAGGATTATACGCAAACCGGCGGAATCGAAGCTGTTGTTGAAGTGTTAAACGGTGTAGACAGAGGAACAGAAAAGACGATATTGGATTCCTTGGAAATTCAGGATCCTGATCTTGCTGAAGAAATCAAGAAGCGGATGTTTGTCTTTGAGGATATTGTTACCCTTGATAACCGAGCAATTCAACGGGTTATACGCGATGTTGAAAACGACGATCTGCTCCTTTCATTAAAGGTGGCAAGCGAGGAAGTCAAAGAAATTGTATTCAACAATATGTCACAGCGTATGGTTGAAACATTCAAAGAAGAAATGGAATTTATGGGCCCTGTACGTTTGAAGGATGTAGAAGAGGCTCAATCAAGAATTGTAAGCATCGTCAGAAAGCTTGAAGAAGCCGGTGAAATTGTTATAGCAAGAGGCGGAGGAGACGATATTATTGTCTAATATCATTAAACAAGAATCATCTTTTTCCCCACAGCAGGAAAGAAGAAAGCTTTCTTTACAAGAGGTTCGGATCGATCATTCACATCTTTTACAGACTGAAGAAAATCCGGAAGCGTTAATGGCCCGGATCAAAGAAGAAGCTGATCGGATTTCCGAGCAAGCGAACAGCCAGATGGAAGACATCCGCCGTCAAATTGAGCAGGAAAAAAATGATTGGGCGGCTGAAAAACAGCAGCTTATTGAAGAAGCGAAAACAGAAGGTTTCGAACAAGGTGTGACATTAGGGAGAGCTGAAGCCTTACAACAGTATGCTGAGCTGATCAATCAGGCAAACAGCATAACAGAGATGTCCAGAAAAGCTGTAGAGGATAAGCTTGAAGATGCCTCCGGAGAAATTGTTGAGCTTGCCGTTGCGTTAGCTAAAAAAGTATGGCAGCAAAAATCTGATGATAAAGAGGCCTTTATCCTGCTTGTGAAACAGGTGGTAAACGAAGTAAAGGAATATGACGATATATCAATATATGTGGACCCTTATTACTATGAAACAGTTTTTCAGCATAAAGACGAAATCCAGCAGCTTCTTTACAAAGAATGCCGGCTAGGTTTATACGCAGACGAAAAAGCTGAAAAAGGATCATGTTATATAGAAACTCCTTTTGGAAGAGTGGATGCAAGCATTGATACCCAGCTGGTGCAACTGAAGCATAAGCTCCTTTCAGCACTGGAAGCAGGTGCGGATCAATGAAGACACAGAGTCTGATAGATTGCATAGAAATGACAGACTCGTATAAGCGTTATGGAAAAGTAAAACGGGTGATCGGCTTGATGATCGAATCAAAGGGGCCGGCAAGCTCAATAGGCGACCTGTGCCTGATTTATACAAAAGGTCAATCAGGTAAAGTCATCAAAGCTGAAGTTGTTGGCTTTCAGGAAGAAAATATTTTGTTAATGCCCTATTTAGAGGCTGCAAGCATTGCCCCCGGGAGCATTGTTGAAGCCACCGGTGAATCTCTTCGTGTAAAGGTAGGAGCCGGTCTGATCGGACAAGTCATTGATGCGTTTGGCGAACCGCTCGACGGAAAACTTTTGCCGAAAGGACTTTCGCCTGTATCGACGGAGCAATCACCTCCTAACCCGATGAAACGCCCGCCTATCAGGAAAAAAATGGGCGTTGGCGTCAGGTCTATTGACAGTCTGCTGACTGTCGGAAAAGGCCAGCGGATTGGTATTTTCGCAGGAAGCGGCGTCGGGAAAAGCACATTAATGGGAATGATCGCTAAACAGACTGAAGCTGATTTGAACGTAATTGCACTCGTCGGAGAACGCGGTCGAGAGGTTCGGGAGTTTATTGAAAAAGACTTGGGAGCAGAGGGTCTGAAGCGGTCAATTGTAGTTGTTGCTACCTCAGACCAGCCTGCATTAACGAGGTTGAAAGCCGCATATACGGCGACAGCCATTGCTGAGTACTTTCGTGATAAAGGGCAAAATGTCATGTTTATGATGGATTCTGTCACAAGGGTGGCGATGGCTCAGAGGGAGATCGGACTTGCCGCTGGAGAGCCCCCGACGACAAAAGGATATACACCCTCTGTGTTCGCTATTTTACCTCGTTTACTAGAGAGAACAGGTGCAAATGAACACGGAACAATCACAGCGTTTTATACAGTGTTAGTCGACGGGGATGACATGAATGAGCCTATTGCTGATACTGTTCGCGGAATCTTAGACGGACACATTGTGTTAGACAGGGCTCTTGCTAATAAAGGCCAGTTTCCTGCCGTCAATGTGTTAAAAAGCATCAGCAGGGTGATGTCGAACATCTCGACAAAACAGCACTTAGACGCAGCGAATAAATTCCGTGAACTTTTATCAACGTATCAAAATTCTGAAGATCTCATTAATATAGGAGCTTACAAAAGAGGGTCCTCAAGAGAAATTGATGAGGCGATACAATTTTATCCGCAGCTTATTCAATTTCTGAAGCAGGGAACAGAAGAATCAGCATCATTGGAAGAAAGCATTGCTGCATTAACTAGTTTGACAGGAAATGAGGAATAGAACGTGGCCTATCAATTTAGATTCCAAAAGCTGCTGGAACTAAAAGAGAACGAAAAAGACCAGTCTTTGTCTGAGTATCAGCAATCAGTTTCTGAATTTGAAACTGTAGCGGAGAAACTATATGAGAATATGAGCAAAAAGGAATTGCTTGAGCACAATAAAGAAAACAAACTGAAAAGCGGGATGAGCGTTCAAGAGATGAGGCATTATCAGCAATTTGTCTCAAATCTTGAAAACACAATTTATCACTACCAAAAGCTCGTCATTATGAAAAGGAATCAAATGAACCAAAAGCAAGAAGTGTTAACAGAAAAAAATATTGAAGTGAAGAAGTTTGAAAAGATGCGTGAAAAACAGTTTAAAATGTTTGCTCTTGAAGACAAAGCTGCAGAGATGAAAGAAATGGACGATATTTCGATCAAGCAGTTTATGATTCAGGGCCATTAGGAGCGAATGTAATGTCCGGCAAAAAGAAAGAATCAGGTAAGTTCCGATCGGTTTTGCTGATCATTATCCTTCCGCTGATATTTCTGCTTATAGCAGGGGGGATTGTTCTCTGGGCGGCTGGTGTCAATGTCTTAAAGCCGATACAGGAAGCTGCAGCCAAAACGCCAGTTCTTAAAGAATTGGTTCCTGAGACCGAAGATAAAAAAGATACATCATCAGCAGCTAAGAATAACAGTAATACGGCGGCCTTGGAAAAAACCATTAAGGATCAAAAAAGTGAGATCAGTATATTGAATAAAGATTTGGATACAAGCAAATCTGAAATAGACAGGCTGAATCAAAAAATTCGTTCTCTTGAAAAAACAGCGGAAGACCAAAAAAAGACATCGAAGGATCACACAGAAGGTTCATCAAGTTCTGATAAAGCTTCTGATGATAAAGTCATCAGTGTTTATAAAAGCATGGACAGCGGAAAGGCTGCTAAAATCATTGCCCAATTAAAGGAAAAAGAAGCGCTGAAAATATTGAATGGACTGAGCAAAAAGCAGCTTGCTGAAATTTTGGCAAAAATGACTCCTGAGCAAGCGGCAACATATACAGAAAAAATTGCTGCCAGCCAAGAATAGGGGGAATAAAGGTGAAGCTGCTTGAATTAGCCGGACCTCGGCTGCAAACTACAGCAGGAACAGCTGCTAAAACAATCAAAAATAGCCAGGGAGTTTTTCAAAATTGGCTTATGTCTGAAGCCGGCTCGAAAGAACCTTCATCACAAGGAAATGGGACTCTGACTGACGATCAGCTTTTAAAAGATGCATGTAAAAAGATCAGTGATTGGCTAAAAGCAACTCCTGAAAACCAAGACAAGCAAAAAGCCGATCTTCTGCAAACGTTAAGTAAACTAACAGGAAAGCAGCTGGATGAATCCGCTCAGCAAATGTTACAGAATCTGCTGCAAGAAGTTGAATTAAAATTGGCTGACGGAACTGATCAACTGCACATGGGGCAAATACTTGCAGACAAAACCATTTCTGAAGAGAAAACTGCTCTGACTGCAAAGAATTCAGCTGGTGATGCCGCTACTGATGAACTCAAGTCTGATAGCGAGCAAGAAGTTCAGGAAAATGATGCATCAGCAGAAGATGTTAAAACGCTTATTCATATCCAAATGCTTATCAGTCAGCTTTTAGAAGGAAATAAAATGACTGACCGTGATCATCAAGCTCATATTGTCTACAAAAATGGAGATGAATTTCTTTCGGCATTAGATAAAAAGGGCATATCGGAACAGCTTATTCAGGATCTTAGACAGCAGATATTTACAAAAGACGAGTCAAGTTCAAAGCTTTATACGATGTCAAAGTCAGAGCTGAAAAGTTTTCAAAGCTTAATGGAACAGATGTCAGTGCTTCCTCAAAAAGGGACGAAGGAATGGAATATAGCTGAAAGTCAGCTGAAAGCTTTCTTGTTATCGAAATCATCCGAATCGTCACTAGAGGTCGGAAAACGTGCCCTTTCGCCGGACACTCTGACGTCAGGTAATAAAAGTACGGCAGATTTCTCTGTAAGTATTCAGCCCATAGATAGTAAGTCAGGAATTCAAATGATGTTTTCAGGCTACCGGAGCACCGGAGGAGTTCAGGCACTGGATTTGCAGCTTTCATCTGATTTGCATGCAGCCGAAACGAAAACGGTTGCTGATCAAGTGATCAGTGCATGGAAGCAGATGAAATATACACCCTTTGGGAGGTCAACCGGCAGTTTTACAATTC
The DNA here is from genome assembly GCF_020861455.1 of Bacillus sp. AF23. NCBI lineage: Bacteria > Bacillati > Bacillota > Bacilli > Caryophanales > Bacillaceae > Bacillus > Bacillus sp. AF23. The sequence goes on along the minus strand of NZ_JAJHVY010000015.1, from coordinate 423,252 downwards.
GGCTGAACCCTGAACATTTAGGATTTGTCACAATTAAGCTGACAAATGAAAATGGAATGTTCCAGAGTAAAATCATTGCATCCAGCCAATCTGCAAAAGAGCTGCTCGAACAACATCTGCCTCAGCTGAAGCAATCACTGCCGAATATGGCTGTCCAAGTTGACCGTTTTACATTGCCGATTCAAAGCGGAGACCAGCCGATATATGGCCAGCTTGCTGATGAACAGAAACAGCAGCAAGAGGGACAGAAGCAGCAAAGACAGAAAAAACAATCAAACGAGTTTGGCGACTTGCTTGATGAAGTGTCAATGGTTGAATTGGAGGAAGAAGAATGACATCAATAAGCTCAGAATATAAATTGCCTGAAAAAACAAGCAGCACTGCCGCTGCAAGCAACAGCAGCCTGGGAAAAGACGAGTTTTTAAAAATATTAATGACTCAAGTCCAAAACCAAGATCCGCTTAATCCGGTTGATGACAAAGAATTTATCAGCCAGATGGCGACTTTTTCAAGCCTGGAACAGATGATGAATCTGAATACGACGATGACTAAATTTGTTGAAAACCAAGATCCGTTTACAACGTATGTTGATTGGATGGGAAAAGAAGTATCTTGGACTGATGGTAAAAGTGCAACAGATAAAACAGGCACAGTAAGCTCTGTTAAACATTCTAAAGGAAATTATTATCTCGTTCTTGATGATGGGACTGAGATCAGTCCGGCGAATGTCATGTCTGTGGGACAATCTTCTAAATAAAAACATCTGGGGGAATATATTATGTTACGTTCACTTTATTCTGGAATCAGCGGTATGAAAAACTTTCAAACAAAACTTGATGTTATCGGCAATAACATTGCCAACGTAAATACAGTGGGATTCAAAAAGAGCCGGGTTACCTTTAAAGATATGGTAAGTCAAACGATTGCCGGCGGTTCTGCTGCTGGTGCAACAATCGGCGGAACAAACTCTAAGCAGATCGGTTTAGGTTCATCATCTGGCACAATTGATACCATCCATTCAACAAGCGCAACACAAAGCACAGGAAGAACGCTTGATTTAGCGATTGACGGCGACGGTTATTTTCAAATCGATACAGGTGATGGAACGGCTTACACAAGAGCCGGAAACTTCTATTTAGATAATACCGGAACATTGGTGACTGGTGACGGCTACCATGTGTTAAATATGACGGGAGGAACAATAAAAATTCCTCTTGATGCTCAAAGTTTTAGTATCGGATCCGATGGAAAAGTGTCAATTGTTGATGCTGGCGGTAAACCACAAGATGGCGGTCAGATCGGGATTGTTACTTTTGCAAACAGTGACGGTTTAGATAAAATCGGAAGCAACTTGTATCGTGAATCTTTGAACTCTGGAACTGCTAGTGCAGCTAATCAGCCTGGTGATGGCGGTACAGGTGCCTTGAAGTCAGGATTTATAGAAATGTCTAACGTTGATTTAACTGACGAGTTTACTGAAATGATTGTTGCTCAGCGCGGATTCCAATCAAACTCCAAGATTATTACAACATCGGATGAAATCCTTCAAGAGCTGGTTAACCTTAAACGTTAAGGAGGGAGGGGAGGCGAGTAATCGCTTCTCCGCTGTTTTATGATTAAAGTAACCCGTTTAAATGGGCAGCCCTTTACGCTGAATGCGTTATTTATTGAACAGATTGAATGCTTTCCGGATACTACAATCACACTGTCGAACGGTAAGAAGTTTGTAGTAAAAGAAGATGAAGAAGCTGTTCTGGAGAAGATCGTGTCTTTCTATCAAAAAATACAAATATTTTCAATGGACCATGGAATAGAGGAACCGGAATGAAGAAAAAATTATTGATCATTTTACTAATTATTCTTATCGTAATTGGTGCTCTCGGGGCGGCGGCTTATTTTGTATTAGGCGGAAAGTCCGAAAAAAATGAGGCAAAACGAAGTATTGATGAAATCGTTGCATCTTCTGTTGATGTCGCAGAAATCACAACGAATTTAAAGTCCGATAACATTATTCGCTTAGCGATTAAACTTGAAACTGACTCTGATAAATCAAAAGAAGAGCTTGAAAAACGTGATTTTCAAGTGAAAGATGCTGTTATATCACTGCTGGCTGATACGAATGCTGATGAGATTGAGGGAGACAAGGGAAAAGAAACCTTTAAGAAGGAACTAAAAGATAAAGTGAATAGCTACCTCCAAGAAGGAAAAGTAGAAAAAGTGTATATTACCTCTTTTAATCTGCAATAAAGCATAATTTGACAGAATACGGAGGTGAGGAAAATGTCAGGAGAAGTTCTCTCCCAAAATGAAATAGATGCACTGCTTTCTGCAATATCAACGGGTGAAATGGATGCTGAAGAGCTGAAAAAAGAAGAAAAAGAGAAAAAAGTAAAGGTTTATGATTTCAAACGCGCGCTGCGGTTTTCTAAAGACCAAATCCGCAGTTTAACAAGAATTCATGACAATTTTGCAAGACTGCTTACAACTCACTTTTCTGCTCAGCTTAGAACGTATATCCATATATCGGTCAGCTCTGTTGATCAGGTTCCATACGAGGAATTTATCCGATCCATACCGAATATGACGATCCTGAATTTATTCGATGTCCATCCGATGGAAGGCAGAATTATGATGGAGGTTAATCCGACAATTGCCTATACGATGATGGATCGTGTGATGGGGGGCATCGGGATCAGTCATAATAAGGTTGATAGTTTAACAGAAATTGAAACAAAAATTATTTCTAATTTATTTGAAAATGCACTGGGAAATTATAAAGAAGCTTGGCAGTCTATTGCTGATATTGAACCCGAAATGACTGAGTTTGAAGTGAATCCGCAATTTGTTCAGATGGTATCTCCTAATGAAACGGTTGTTGTTATTTCACTCAACACCCAAATCGGCGAAATCAGCGGTGTCATTAATCTTTGTATCCCGCATATCGTCCTCGAGCCGCTCATACCAAAGCTTTCGGTCCATTATTGGATGCAATCAGAAAGAAATGAACCGAAACCTGAGGAAACAAAGTCGCTTGAAAAACGTATCATGACAGCACAAATACCTGTCGTGGCCGAACTCGGCACATCTGAACTGACAATAGAAGAGTTTTTAAGTTTAGAAGTCGGAGACTGCATAACTTTGGACAAATCAGTAACAGATCCTCTTACTGTATTGGTCGGAGATAAGCCGAAATTTTTAGGACAAGCCGGCCGGGTGAATCGAAAACAGGCAGTGCAAATTTTAGACCACGACATAAGAGGTGAACAAGATGGAGAATAACAGATTATCTCAAGATGAGATTGACGCGCTTCTTAACGGCACGAGCAGCACACCTGACGAGCCTGAGGCTACGGAAGTGCATGACTTATCGGACATGGAGCGTGATGCGATCGGTGAAATCGGAAATATTTCATTCGGCAGTTCAGCGACAGCTTTATCCACGCTTTTAAATCAAAAAGTTGATATTACGACTCCAAACGTAACTGTCATCCCAAGAAGCAAAATCAGTGATGCGTTTCCTGAACCGTATGTTGCAATTGAAGTGAATTATACGGAAGGTTTCAGCGGCAGCAACCTGCTAGTCGTCGAACAAAGTGACGCGGCGATTATTGCGGACCTAATGATCGGGGGAGACGGGAAAGGTGCAGATCCTTCACTTGGAGAGATCCATTTGAGCGCGGTTCAAGAAGCGATGAACCAAATGATGGGGTCGGCAGCAACGTCAATGTCTACTGTATTCAGTAAAAAAATTGATATTTCACCCCCACGTGTAGAACTGCTTGATGTAAATGAAGAAAAAGGAACAGACCGTATTCCTGCTGATGAAATGCTGGTTAAAGTTTCTTTCCGCTTGAAGGTGGGCGAGTTAATAGACTCTAACATCATGCAGCTATATCCGCTGACATTTGCTAAAGATTTGATCTCGAGCCTTATGAACACGGAGGAAAGTCCAGCTGAAGAAACAACGCCGGAGCCTGAGGTTACATATGAACAGCCGAAAGAGCCTGTGATGCCCGAGCCGCGGAACGAACCGCAGCAGCAAGCGCCGGCTAAAAGGCAGGGGAAACCGAAAAAAGCCGCGCCTGTTCAAGTTTCACCAGTGGAATTTTCATCATTTGATCCAAATGAGAGCACACAAGCTCCTATAAACAATCTGGATATGCTTTTGGATATCCCGCTTTCGATCACTGTTGAACTCGGCAGAACGAAAAGAAGCGTAAAAGAAATTTTAGAACTTTCAGCCGGAAGTATTATTGAGCTTGATAAATTAGCCGGTGAGCCGGTAGATATTTTAGTGAATCAGCGTATCGTCGCCAAAGGCGAAGTCGTGGTCATTGAGGAAAACTTCGGAGTAAGGGTCACTGACATATTAAGCCAGGCAGAACGCATTAATAATTTAAAATAAAGAAACACGAGGAGAGAGAAAAAATTATGGCACATAGAATTTTAATTGTAGATGACGCAGCATTTATGAGAATGATGATCAAAGATATTTTGGTAAAAAACGGTTTTGACGTAGTGGCAGAAGCCGAAAATGGCGCTCAGGCTGTAGAAAAATTTAAAGAGCATTCTCCTGACTTAGTTACAATGGATATCACAATGCCAGAAATGGACGGTATTACTGCACTAAAAGAAATTAAACAAATTGATGCTCAAGCTAAAATCATTATGTGTTCTGCCATGGGACAGCAATCAATGGTTATCGATGCTATTCAAGCCGGTGCTAAGGATTTTATCGTAAAACCTTTCCAGGCGGACCGTGTGCTTGAAGCAATCAACAAAACATTAAGCTAAAGGGTGTACGACTGTTGAAAAAGAGTCAATGTTTTATTGCTTTTATATGTTTTTTCATTTTATTCAGTGTGCATCCGCTTGCTGCTGATGCGGCGGCATCTGATGATTCAACTGTAAACGAATGGTTTCAAAAGAAAGAGGAAAAGACCGCAGATAAGCCAGAGCAAAAGAAAGAAAAAACGACACAAACTGCTGATGAGACGGAGGGAGCTGCTGCTCCTTCTGTTTCAGCTTTTGATTTTGTGAAGATGATTTTCGCTTTATTGTTTGTCATCGCGCTGATTTACGGGCTTGTTAAGCTTATGAACAAAAGAAACCGGCTGCTAAAGCCTTTTCAATATGTTGAAAATATCGGCGGAACATCGGTTGGCCAAAACCGATCTATCCAATTGATTAAAGTCGGCAACAGTGTTCTCGTCGTTGGGGTAGGAGAGACGATCCAGCTCCTTAAAGAAATTGAGGATGAAAAGGAAATCGAAGTCATACTCAGCCAGCATGAAGAGGCGATGTCAAGCAAAATAGAGTGGCAAAAGCTTGTCAAACCCCTAAAGGGTTCTGAGAATCAGCCGCAGCAAAAGCTGCCTTCATTTTCTAAAGCATTAAAAGAGCAGCTTGAAGAGCTAAAACAAAACCATTCAGAAGGAAAAAAGAAAGGCCCACGTCATCATGAATGAGTTTATAAATATTTTCAGTTCTAGCGATCCGGGTAACGTCAGTTCAACTGTTAAATTACTATTATTGTTAACTGTATTTTCAGTGGCGCCTGGAATATTGATTCTTATGACTTGTTTTACCCGCATCGTCATCGTTCTGTCGTTTGTCAGAACTTCACTGGCGACGCAATCAATGCCGCCCAACCAGGTCCTTATCGGCCTTGCGCTATTTTTAACATTTTTTATTATGGCTCCTACTTTTTCAGAGATTAATAAAGAAGCGCTGACACCATTGATGGACAATAAAATCAGTTTGGACGAAGCGTATACAAAAGCTGAGGAACCGATTAAAGAATTTATGAGTAAGCACACAAGGCAGAAGGATTTGGCACTGTTTATGAATTACGCGAAAATGGATAAACCCGAATCATTAAAAGATATTCCTCTTACAACGATGGTTCCCGCTTTTGCCATTTCGGAGCTCAAAACAGCGTTTCAAATAGGCTTTATGATTTTTATCCCCTTTTTAATTATTGATATGGTAGTGGCGAGCGTTCTGATGTCAATGGGGATGATGATGCTCCCTCCAGTTATGATTTCTCTGCCCTTTAAAATTTTACTTTTTGTTTTAGTAGACGGCTGGTATTTAATTGTGAAATCTTTGCTTCAGAGCTTTTAGGGTAGGTGCTAAACGTGAATTCAGAATTTGTAATTTCTATGGCGGAAAAAGCCGTATATGTAACGCTGATGATCAGCGCGCCTCTGCTTGCGATCGCCTTATTGGTCGGATTAATCGTCAGCATCTTTCAGGCGACAACTCAAATCCAGGAACAGACTTTGGCGTTTATTCCCAAAATCGTGGCAGTCCTCTTGGCACTGATTTTTTTCGGGCCATGGATGCTGTCGACCATCCTTTCGTTCACAACAGAGCTGTTTTCTAATTTAAATCGTTTTGCAGGGTAATACAGTGATGAATTCGATTATTGATTTATTTCCTGCTTTTTTATTGGTTTTTATTAGAATCTCTGCTTTTTTTGTAACGGTTCCGCTATACGGCCACAGAAACGTTCCGGCTGTTCATCGTATCGGATTTGCTTTTTTTCTTGCAGTCATTTGCTTCAGCACGATTGATAAACCTCCGTCTTTGGAGGTTGACGAGCAATATATGCTGCTGGCGTTTAAAGAAGCTTTGGTGGGTCTGTGTCTTGGTTTGATTGCTTATATGATGATTGCTGCTGTTCAGATAGCCGGTTCGTTTATTGATTTTCAGATGGGTTTTTCAATTGCGAACGTTATCGATCCGCAAACGGGCGCACAGAGTCCATTGATCGGCCAGTTTATCTATACGATGGCTCTTTTGTTTATGCTGAGTGTCAATGCGCATCATTTGCTGCTGGACGGTATTTACTACAGCTTTCAGTATATTTCGGTTGACCAGGCATTTCCGAATTTTGGCGATGAAAAGTTTGCTTATCTTATCGCCAAAAGCTTTAATGCAATGTTTATTATTGCATTTCAAATGTCGGCGCCGGTTGTGGCCAGTTTGTTTCTTGTGGATCTTGCATTAGGCATCGTGGCCCGGACAGTTCCGCAATTAAATGTATTTGTCGTCGGTCTGCCTTTAAAGATTGCTGTCAGTTTTATCATGCTCATCGTGTGTATGTCCGTTATCTTCGTCGTTGTTCGGAATGTTTTCGGCTTAACGATTGAAACGATGCGGAATCTTTTAGCATTGGTCGGTGTTTCTTAATGAAGCTCAGAATTGACCTCCAATTTTTTGCGGGAGAAAAAACAGAGAAAGCCACTCCGAAAAAACGGAAGGATACTAGAAAAAAAGGGCAGGTTGCAAAAAGCTCTGATGTGAATACTGCCGTTTCGTTATTAGTCATCTTCCTTTCGTTTATTGCGATCGGCCCGTATATGAGAGACAGGCTGCTGTCATTTATAGAGACATTTTACACGGAGTCACTCACAATGAAGCTCTCAGAATCAAATGTGCACATCCTGTTTATCAGCTTATTAAAGGATACTGGCATCGTACTTGCTCCGATTCTGCTTGTTGCCCTTGTTGCAGGAGTTGTAAGCAACTATATGCAGGTGGGATTTTTATTTTCTGCGGAAGTGATCCAGCCTAAGCTTGAAAAATTGGATCCGATAAAAGGCTTTAAACGGATATACAGCATGAGGGCGATTGTAGAGCTGCTTAAATCGATTCTGAAAATTGCTGTTGTAGGGTTTGCGGCGTTTGTTGTGCTTTGGATGCACTATGGAGAAATTCTCCGCCTCCCGCTTCTGACACCTGAAGAGGCACTTTCCTTTGTTTCAAAACTCACCCTGTGGATGGGGCTGAGCGGAGCAGGGGCTTTGTTGATTCTTGCCGGACTCGATTATTTGTATCAGAGATTTGACTATGAGAAAAATATCAAAATGTCAAAGCAGGATATAAAAGATGAGTACAAAAAATCTGAGGGAGATCCGATTATTAAGTCTAAAATTAAGCAACGACAGCGGGAAATGGCGATGAGGCGGATGATGCAGGAAGTGCCGAAAGCTGATGTCATCATCACAAACCCGACTCACTATGCGATCGCACTTAAATATGACGAAGAAAAAATGGATGCACCATACATTGTTGCAAAAGGTGTTGACCACCTTGCATTGAAAATAAGGAAGATTGCTAAAGAGCATGATGTCATGATGGTAGAAAACAGACCGCTTGCCCGTGCGTTATATGATCAGGTTGAAATTGATCAGGCAGTGCCGGAAGAGTTTTTTAAAGTCTTGGCAGAAATCCTGGCTTACGTATTTAAAACGAAACAAAAAGTAAATTGAATTTTACGATTCAAAAGGAGAGAAAAAACAGCATGTCAACAAGAGATTTATCCGTTTTAATAAGTGTTGTCCTCATTGTGGCAATGCTGGTGATACCATTTCCTCCATGGCTGTTAAGTATTTTGATCATTATTAATATTTCTCTTGCGTTGATCGTGCTTCTGACCACAATGAATATGCAAGAACCGCTGCAGTTTTCGATTTTTCCATCACTGTTGCTGCTTTTGACCTTATTTCGTCTGGGCTTGAATGTGTCAACGACGCGTTCGATCCTTTCGCACGGTGAAGGAGGGAAGGTTGTTGAGACCTTCGGTAACTTCGTTGTCGGCGGAAATGTTTTAGTCGGACTTGTTGTATTTATTATCTTAATTATTATTCAGTTTATCGTCATCACAAAGGGCGCGGAACGTGTTTCCGAGGTTGCGGCAAGATTTACGCTTGATGCAATGCCAGGGAAGCAGATGAGTATTGATGCTGATTTAAACGCAGGTATGATTAACGAACAAGAAGCAAAACACCGCCGTGAAAAAGTAGCTCGAGAAGCAGACTTTTACGGTGCGATGGACGGTGCCAGCAAATTTGTGAAAGGTGATGCAATTGCCGGAATTATTATTGTGATGATCAATATCATTTTCGGAATCATTATCGGTATGCTGCAGCAAGGCATGGGGATACAAGAGGCAGCCTCTCGTTTTACGATGCTGACTGTAGGAGATGGAATTGTATCGCAAATTCCGGCGCTGTTAATTTCTACAGCTACAGGTATTGTCGTGACAAGAGCAGCCTCCGAAGGAAACTTAGGTCATGACATCACAGGCCAGCTGTTCGCTTATCCAAAGCTCTTATATGTTACAGCAGCAACTATTTTGCTTCTTGGCTTGTTTACTCCAATTGGTATTCTCCTAACAGGGCCGCTTGCAGGGCTGCTTGCTTTTGGCGGTTATACGCTATCTAAAACAGGTAAGGAAAAAGAAGAAGTGGAAGAGATTCTTGAGGAAGAGGCTGAAGTTGACGAGCTCAAAAGCCCCGAAAGTGTTGTGCAGCTTCTGCATATAGATCCGATAGAATTCGAGTTTGGCTATGGTCTGATTCCGCTGGCGGATGCTAATCAGGGCGGGGATTTATTAGACCGAATTGTGATGATTCGCCGTCAGCTGGCGCTGGAACTTGGGCTTGTCATTCCTGTTGTGCGTATCAGAGACAATATCGCTTTGCAGCCTAATGAATACCGATTGAAAATTAAAGGAAATGAAGTAGCAAAAGGCGAGCTATTACTAGATCATTATCTAGCAATGTCGCCTACGCCTGAAGACGACCTGATTGAAGGGATCGAAACAGTGGAACCGTCGTTTGGGCTTCCAGCCAAATGGATTGGCGAATCGGTGAAGGATGAAGCTGACATGCTGGGCTATACAGTTGTAGATCCGGCTTCAGTTGTCTCAACACATATTACAGAGAAAATTAAGCAGCATGCTCATGAATTAATCGGCAGACAGGAGACGAAACAGCTTATTGATCATTTGAAAGAAACGTATCCGGTCTTGGTGGAAGAGGTCACGCCAAATCCATTATCTGTCGGAGATATTCAGAAGGTGCTGGCTAAACTGTTAAAAGAAAAAGTTTCAATCCGCAATTTGGTAACCATTTTTGAAACGCTCGCCGATTACGGAAAACTGACAACAGACTCTGATCTTTTGACAGAGTACACAAGACAGGCGCTTGCTAAGCAAATTACTGCCCAGTTTGCCAAAGAAAATGAAGTGTTAAAAGTGATCACTTGTTCCGGCCGTGTAGAAAAGGCAATTGCTGACGGCGTACAGCAAACAGAACATGGGAACTATTTGTCGCTTGAACCAGATGTGTCGGAAAGCATTGTGCGTTCTGTTGCAAAAGAAGCCGAACAGCTCTCAATACGGCAAGAGACTGCGATTCTTCTTTGCTCGCCTCCTGTAAGGATGTATGTGAAGCAGCTTCTGGAACGATATTTTCCGGATCTTCCTGTTCTTTCTTATAACGAGCTTGAGGCTAATGTCGAAGTTCAAAGCATTGGAGTGGTGGATATTTAATGAAAATCAAAAAATTTACTGCTGCTTCAATGCAAGAAGCGGCACAGCTTATCAGAAAAGAACTAGGCAATGAAGCGGTTATACTAAATTCCAAAAAAATCAATAAGCGTAAATGGTTCGGGCTTTTAAAAAAACCGGCTGTTGAAGTGATTGCCGTATTGGATCAAGATTTTCTTGAGAAAAAAACAGCTGAAAAGGCAGCAGAGCCGAAACAAACGTCAAAACCTCCTGTCAGCAGTCCGAAAATAGAGGAGAGGATAATCTCTCAAATTCCGGCTCAATCTGAGCCAGGCGATTTTTCAGCATATCAATCCGTACTTCCTGAACCGCTCAGAAAAGCTGAACAGCTTTTGGGAGTAACCGGCGTTAATGAATCAATTAAGACCAGTACTATGAAAAAAATACTGCGATTCTCTGTTGAATCGGGCGGACTGACGGAAGAAAACGTGGCCGGTAAACTTCAGGATATACTGTGCGAGGCACTACCTCCAGCAGACAAGTGGCAGGAGCCCATTCGTTCGAAGTATATCGTGCTGTTTGGTTCGACGGGCGCGGGTAAAACAACAACGCTTGCAAAACTAGCAGCGTCTTCTCTGCTTGAAAAACAGAAAAAAATTGCTTTTATTACAACAGATACTTACCGGATTGCAGCAGTTGAACAGTTGAAAACATATGCCGAGCTGCTGCAGGCTCCTCTGGAAGTCTGTTATACAAAAGAGGAATTTCAGCGGGCGAAAGAGTTATTTGCTGAATATGATCATGTATTTATCGATACAGCAGGAAGAAACTTCAGAGAACAGCAATATATCGATGAACTGAAAGAGACGATTCCTTTTGAAAGCAGTATTCAGTCATTTCTCGTTTTGTCAGCGACTGCAAAATATGAAGATATGAAACAAATTGTCAGACGTTTTTCATCTGTTCCTGTCAATCAGTTTATTTTTACGAAAATAGATGAGACTGCTTCCTTAGGCTCTGTATTCAGTATACTGGCAGAATCAAAGATAGGCGCCGGATTTATCACAAACGGCCAGAATGTGCCGGAGGATATACAGACAGTCTCGCCGAGGGAGTTTGTAGGGATGCTGTGCAGATGAACAGATTTGACCAAGCAGCAACTTTACGGGCGAAAATGAAGAAGCGTGAGCGCGATCTGCCGATTGTTTTTGCACAGAAAGCTAAAACACTTGCAGTCATCAGCGGCAAGGGCGGTGTCGGAAAATCCAACATCACTTTAAATATGGCTCTTGCGCTGCAGGATAAAGGCAAGAAGGTACTGCTTATTGATCTTGATATCGGAATGGGGAACATTGATATATTAATGGGAAACTCGTCTTCCACGACTATTATTGACGTTCTAACTGAGCGCAAGCCTTTTATGCAATCCATATCTACTGGGCCAAAGGGTCTTCGGTATATATCTGGCGGAACTGGGCTGGATATGATGTTTCAGCTGGACCAGAAAAAATGGACCTTTTTTGCTAATGAGCTTTCTCATGCGTTAAGTCAGTTCGATTATGTACTGTTTGACATGGGGGCGGGCTTATCAAAAGACCAGCTGCCTTTTATTTTATCAGCAGAAGACATTTTGATCATAACAACCCCAGAGCCTACAGCCATTATGGATGCATACAGCGCTGTCAAACATTTAGCTTTGACAGGAAATCAGCTTTCTATGAAAGTAGCTGTCAATCGGTGCCGTGATCAAAAGGAAGGGCTTGACGCTTTTACCCGCCTTTCCCGGACCATTCACATGTTTTTAGGCGAAGCGGTTCAGTTTGCCGGTTCAGTCCCTGACGACGGGATCGTGAGCAAAGCAGTTGTCGAACAGGTTCCTTTTTTATTAAAAAGTCCTCAGGCAAAAGCCAGCCGGTCAGTCCGTCTCCTAGCGGACGCCTTGTTTGAAAGAGAAGAAACTAGACACAAAGAAGAAAAACAGACATTTATTGAGAAATTATCTTCTTTTTTAATGAGGAGGGCTTAATTTGATTCGTGTGCTTGTAGTTGATGATTCGGCTTTTATGAGAAAAATGATAAGTGATTTTCTAACCGAGGAAAAGCAGATAGAAGTAATCGGAACTGCGAGAAACGGAGAAGAGGCACTTAAAAAGATAGAATTGCTGAAACCGGATGTTATCACACTTGATATCGAAATGCCGGTGATGAATGGAACAGACACACTGCGGAAAATTATTGAGCTTTATCAGCTGCCGGTCATTATGGTTTCAAGCCAGACCCAGCAAGGAAAAGAGTGTACGATTAACTGTTTAGAGATAGGCGCCTTTGATTTTATCACAAAGCCATCTGGTTCTATATCTTTAGATTTATACAAAATTAAAGAACAATTAGTTGAGCGGGTCATCGCGGCTGGGCTTTCCGGCCAGCAAAAAGCTGCGGCTCCGGCGGTCATTCGGCCTGAGCCTAAACGCATCGCTAAGCCTGCAGTGAGCCAGTCAAAATCTGGAACAGGCCGACATATTGTTTGTATCGGTACGTCAACAGGCGGACCAAGGGCGCTTCAAAAGGTGGTACCAAAGCTTCCTAAGGATTTAAACGCGCCTGTAGTCGTTGTACAGCACATGCCTGAAGGCTTTACTGCTTCTCTGGCTGATCGGCTGAACCATCTGTCTGACATTCATGTAAAGGAAGCAAAAGATGGCGAAGCAGCTCTTAACGGCTGTGTGTACATAGCTCCGGGGGGAAAAAACATATCCGTTATCAAAAACAGCGGCGGTCTTAAAATCGTTCTTGATAATCACGATACGCCAAGCCGTCATAAACCATCAGCAGACTACTTGTTCCGTTCTGTTGGCAAACTTGCAGACTATGAAAAAGTAGCGGTCATTATGACCGGAATGGGCAGTGACGGTACTGCCGGTCTTAAGGACATGCTTGCGTCCGGCAATGTGAAAACCATTGCAGAGTCTGAAGAATCTTGTGTTGTATTTGGGATGCCGAAAGCAGCCGTTAAGGCGGGCCTTATTCATGAAATTAAACATGTGGAAGATATCGCAGCATCCATCACAAGCTGTGTGAAAAAAGAGAGGGTGTGATTCAAATGGATATGAATCAATATTTAGATGTCTTTATTGATGAAAGTAAAGAACATTTACAAACATGTAATGAAAAGCTTCTCCTTTTAGAGAAAGACCCGACAGATCTTCAGCTCGTCCACGATATATTCAGGGCTGCCCATACACTAAAAGGTATGAGCGCAACGATGGGGTATACGGATTTAGCCCATTTAACCCATCTGCTTGAAAACGTATTGGATGCTTTTCGAAACGGAGATATGGCAGTTACATCAGACTGGATGGATATCTTGTTTGAAGCCCTGGATCATCTGGAAGCAATGGTTCAGTCTATTATTGACGGCGGGGATGGTAAAAGAGATATCTCTGAAGTGAGCGCAAAGCTTGACGTGAACGGTGCGCATGCTGAGACTGCTGCTTCAGCGGAACCTGCTGAAGCGAAGGGTTCAGCATCTGATTGGGGATATGATGAGTTTGAACGAACAGTGATAGAAGAAGCGGAGGAGCAAGGTTTCAAACGGTATGAAATCACAATTTCTCTGAAAGAAGACTGTATGTTAAAAGCGGTTCGTGTATATATGGTTTTTGAGAAGCTCAATGAGATCGGAGAAGTAGCCAAAACAATACCGAGTGCGGAAGTGCTTGAGACGGAAGATTTCGGCACTGACTTCCAGGTTTGCTTCTTAACGAATCAAACGGCTGAAGACGTTGAACAGATCATCAACGGAGTTTCAGAGGTCGAGCATGTTGAAATTATTCAGGGCTCGCCTATACAACCAGCTGAAAAACCGGAGGAGCCTCAGGCGGATACACCAGCTGCTGCACAGGCACCTGTTAAGCAGGATAAACAAAAGCAGCCTGCTAAAAACGATGAACAGTCGAAGCATACAGGCGGATCTAAAACGATTCGTGTCAATATCGACAGGCTTGATTCTTTAATGAACTTATTTGAAGAGCTTGTCATTGACCGCGGACGTCTTGAGCAGATTGCAAAAGAGCTTGAGCACAATGAATTGACTGAAACAGTCGAGCGAATGACGAGAATTTCCGGCGATTTGCAGTCTATTATTCTCAACATGAGAATGGTTCCGGTTGAAACTGTTTTTAACCGTTTCCCAAGAATGATTCGCCAGCTTCAAAAAGAGCTGAATAAAAAAATCGAACTCTCCATCATCGGTGCGGAAACAGAACTCGATCGAACAGTAATTGATGAAATTGGAGATCCGCTCGTTCACTTAATCAGAAACAGTATTGACCATGGAATTGAGTCTCCGGAAACACGTTTGCAAAAAGGAAAACCTGAGTCTGGAAAAGTTGTGCTGAAAGCTTATCACAGCGGAAATCACGTCTTTATTGAAGTAGAGGATGACGGGGCAGGTCTTAATCGCAAAAAAATCCTTGAAAAAGCGCTTGAGCGCGGTGTCATTACAGAAAGAGAAGCTGAAACTTTAGAAGACAATGAAATTTATGAATTGATATTTGCTCCGGGGTTCTCTACAGCTGATCAAATTTCGGATATTTCCGGGCGGGGTGTCGGGCTTGATGTTGTGAAAAATAAACTCGAGTCACTCGGCGGTTCAGTCAGTGTGAGATCTGCAGAAGGACAAGGATCACTATTCAGCATTCAGCTTCCGCTTACATTGTCCATTATTTCAGTTCTGCTGATCAAATTGGAAGAAGAGACATTTGCGATTCCGATTTCTTCTATAATTGAAACGGCAGTTATAGACAGAAAAGATATTCTGCAAACGCATGACCGTGAAGTAATTGATTTTAGAGGGCATATTGTCCCTGTCGTATATTTAAAAGAAGAGTTTAAAATAGAAGATACAAGACAAGATGCAGAACAGCTCCATATCATTGTCGTGAAGAAAGGCGACAAACCTACTGCATTTGTGGTGGACTCCTTTATTGGCCAGCAGGAAGTTGTGCTGAAATCACTCGGAGATTATTTAACAAACGTCTTTGCAATTTCCGGAGCTACTATTTTAGGAGACGGAGAAGTAGCGCTCATTATCGATTGTAATGCACTGATTATTTAACCATACGAGGAGGTGTCTCACATGACTGCAGAAATTAAAACAGGCGAAAAAATGATTGTCTTTATGGTAAATGGCAAAGAATATGCCATTTCTGTCACTCAGGTGAAATCAATTGAGAAATGGCAAAAGCCAACGAGAGTGCCAGGCGTTGAACCTTATATTTGCGGAGTGATCAATTTGCGCGGCGTGGTGACTCCGGTTATTGATTTAAGAAAGCGTCTCAGCTTGCCTGAGTATGAAATTACCGATGAAACACGAATTATCATTATTGCTTATCGTGATATTGAAGTCGGCTGGATCGTGGATGAAGCAAATGATGTCATAACAGTTCATGAAAGTGAAATAGAGTCCGCTCCGGAAAGTGTTCAAAAAGACACGTATGTGTCGATCAAACAAATTGTAAAACAAGAGAACAGGCTCTTAAATATTATTGATGCAAATGCGGTTTTGGATAAAGAATCATCTCAGTCCGCTGTGCCCGATCAAGCTTAATCTTAAAGGGGTTATGACATGAGTATTTTTAATGGAATCAAAGAAGAGCAGATGGACATTTTGCGGGAAGTCGGCAATATCGGAGCCGGCCACTCTGCTTCTGCAATGGCCCAGCTGTTAAATAGAAAGATTGATATGGAAGTCCCGTTTGCAAAGTTACTGTCGTTTGATGAACTTGTAGACTTTTTCGGCGGAGCAGAAATGCCGGTCGCCAGTATCTTTTTAAGAATGGAAGGCGATTTGACGGGCTCAATGTTCTTTATAATGCCTTTTTATCAGGCGGAGCAGTTTATCAGAGAGCTGATCGGCAACCCGGATTTTGATATAGAAAACCTGGGTGAAGATCATATGAGTTCTTCCGCTTTGCATGAACTGGGCAATATTTTAGCAGGATCATATTTAACGGCATTGGCTGATTTGACGAAACTCCAGCTTTACCCGAGTGTTCCAGAAGTTTCACTGGACATGTTCGGTGCTGTCATCAGTGAAGGTCTGATGGAGCTCAGCCAGGTTGGAGAACATGCAATTGTTGTTGATACGTCAATTTTTGACCAAAGCCATCAGCAGGAGCTAAAAGCGCATATGTTTATGCTGCCGGACTATGATTCATTTGAAAAGCTCTTTGTCGCCTTGGGTGCTTCATTATGAGTACAACTGAGGCTGCTGTTGTAAAGGTTGGAATAGCGGACGTGAAGATCGCCCGCTTCCCGGATTCAATCCGGACGTCTGGTTTAGGGTCGTGTGTAGGGCTGGTGCTTTACGATAAAGAAAAGCAAACGGCGGGGCTTGTCCATGTCATGCTGCCAGATTCGACGTTATCAAAAACAGCTGAACTCAATCGGGCAAAATATGCCGATACCGCTGTAAAAGCTACGATTGATATGCTGGTAGAAGCGGGCTGCCGAAAGTTTGCGTTAAAAGCAAAGCTTGCCGGCGGATCAGAGATGTTTAAATTTAAAATGACGAATGATTTGATGAAGATCGGACCGAGAAATGTCTTAGCGATAAAGGAACAGCTGTCATTATATAAAATTCCGATTATCAGTGAAGATACGGGAGGCTCAAGCGGCCGTACGATAGAATTTGAACCGAAGTCCTGTATGCTGCATATTCGAACTGTTAAACAAGGTGAAAAAACGATTTAATTAAGGTATTAGGGGGATAACAATGCAATCCTTGAATTATGAAGATCAGGTGCTTTGGTCGCGCTGGAAAGAGTGGAAAGATCCTAAGGCCGGTGATGATTTAATGCGCCGTTACATGCCGCTTGTCACATATCATGTAGGCAGAATTTCTGTCGGACTGCCAAAATCAGTGCATAAAGACGATCTTATGAGCCTTGGTATGCTTGGTTTATATGATGCCCTTGAAAAATTTGACCCCAGCCGGGACTTAAAATTTGATACCTACGCCTCGTTTAGAATTCGCGGTGCAATTATTGACGGGCTTCGTAAAGAGGATTGGCTGCCCAGAACCTCGCGTGAAAAAACAAAGAAGGTTGAAGCGGCGATTGAAAAGCTTGAACAGCGCTATCTTCGGAATGTATCGCCCGCAGAAATTGCAGAGGAACTCGGAATGACGGAACAGGATGTAGTGTCAACAATGAATGAAGGTTTTTTTGCAAATCTGCTGTCAATTGACGAAAAGCTTCATGATCAGGATGACGGGGAAAACATCCAGGTCATGATCAGAGATGACAAAAATGTCCCGCCGGAAGAAAAGATCATGAAAGATGAGCTGATTGCGCAGCTTGCGGACAAAATTCACGAACTCTCTGAAAAAGAACAGCTTGTGGTCAGTTTGTTCTATAAAGAGGAATTGACATTGACAGAAATCGGACAGGTATTGAATCTTTCTACGTCCCGTATATCACAAATACATTCAAAGGCACTATTTAAATTAAAGAATCTGCTTGAAAAAGTAATTCAATAAAGAATTCTCATGATTAGCGAGTGAAAAACATGTCAACACTATTATGGCTTTTAAGCTTCACGCTTCACGGCGTTCTTCTGTACGCTGTCATTATCCTGTATATGAGGCTCGCAGCTGTGAAAGAAACAGAAAAACAGCAAAAGAAGCTGCTGGAAGAGACGGAGAACACACTTGCGGCATTTCTTCTTGAACTAAAAGAAGAAAATGAGAAGTTGATAGACAACTTGGATGTACCTTCTGTTCAAACTGAAGAAAAACAGAAGGAAGAGCATCAGCAGGCAGAACAGCATCAGCAGGCAGAACAACATTCAGAGCGAGGTGCTGTTCAGGAAGAAAACAACGCTCTTCCCGAGCATATCGAAGGTCTGATCAACGAGGTTGAGAGGGCGGAAGAGAACGTAAACAGCGATGCCCGTTCATTTGAAGATGAAGTTATGTCATTATATGAACAGGGATATTCAGCTGGTGAAATTGCTCAGAAATTGAAGAGCGGAAAGACAGAAATCGAGCTATTTCTAAAATTTCGCTCCAAAGCTGTAAAGGATTCTTGATTGTCGCATAAAGCTGTGTTATATTATGTCTTGGTGTTAAATACACACGCTTAACGATTTATGCAGAGGGTGCTGCAGGCGGCAGTTCTGCACAAAAATGACCTAAGCGGAGGAAAAAAACCATTATATTAGGAGGAAATAACATGTCAGTCATTTCTATGAAGCAATTGCTTGAAGCTGGTGTTCACTTCGGTCACCAAACACGCCGTTGGAACCCAAAAATGAAGCGTTATATTTTCACGGAGCGTAACGGAATCTACATCATTGACCTTCAAAAAACAGTCAAAAAAGTAGAGGAAGCTTACAACTTCACTAAAAATCTTGCTGCTGAAGGCGGAAGAATCCTTTTCGTAGGTACAAAAAAACAAGCTCAAGATTCTGTTAAAGAAGAAGCTCAACGCTCTGGCATGTACTATGTCAACCAACGCTGGTTGGGCGGTACATTAACAAACTTTGAAACAATCCAAAAACGTATTAAACGTCTTAAAGACATTGAAAAAATGCAAGAAAACGGTACGTTTGAAGTACTTCCTAAAAAAGAAGTCGTTCAATTGAAAAAAGAATTAGAGCGTCTTGAAAAATTCCTAGGCGGAATTAAAGAAATGAAGGATCTTCCTGATGCATTGTTCATCATCGATCCTCGCAAAGAGCGCATTGCTGTTGCGGAAGCTCGCAAATTAAACATCCCTATCATCGGAATTGTAGATACTAACTGTGATCCTGATGAAATCGATGTTGTTATTCCTGCGAACGATGACGCTATCCGCGCTGTTAAACTTCTAACTTCTAAAATGGCAGATGCAATCTTAGAAGCGAAGCAAGGCGAAGAAGAAGCGGAAGTTGCTGAAGAAACTGCACCAGAAACTGAAACAACAACTGCGTAACCTATTCAAAAGGTGATAAGAGGGACTGCCTTTTATCACCTTTTTTCAAGAAAAATGTCATGATACATATCTTGTTTAAACATATAAGGAGGAATACAAATGGCTATTACTGCACAGCAAGTAAAAGAACTGCGTCAAAAAACTGGCGCGGGTATGATGGATTGTAAAAAAGCGTTAACTGAAACTGATGGAGATATGGACAAAGCAATTGACCTTCTTAGAGAAAAAGGAATTGCAAAAGCAGCGAAAAAAGCTGACCGTATCGCAGCAGAAGGTTCAACTCTTATTAAAACTGACGGCAACAAAGGTGTTATTTTAGAAGTAAACTCTGAAACTGATTTCGTTGCGAAAAACGAAGGCTTCGTAGAGCTTCTTAATACATTGGCTGACCACCTTCTTGCAAACACTCCTGCAGATGTTGAAGAAGCAATGGGCCAAAAAATGGACAACGGCTCTACTGTAGAAGAGTACATTACAAGTGCAGTTGCTAAAATCGGTGAGAAAATCACGCTTCGCCGCTTTGCTGTTCTTACAAAAGATGACAGCTCTGCATTCGGTGCTTACCTTCACATGGGCGGACGCATCGGCGTATTAACTGTTCTTAACGGTACAACTGACGAAGAAACTGCGAAAGATATCGCAATGCATGTTGCTGCGGTTAACCCTCGTTATATTTCTCGTGACCAAGTATCAGAAGAAGAAACAGACCATGAGCGTCAAATCTTAACTCAGCAAGCTCTTCAAGAAGGAAAACCTGAAAACATCGTAGCGAAAATGGTTGAAGGCCGTCTGAACAAATTCTTCGAAGAAATTTGTCTTTTAGACCAAGCATTTGTTAAAAACCCAGATGAAAAAGTGAAACAAGTTGTTGCGGCGAAAAACGCAACTGTTGAAACTTTCGTTCGCTATGAAGTTGGCGAAGGTATCGAAAAACGTCAAGAAAACTTTGCTGAAGAAGTAATGAACCAAGTGAAAAAATAATGGTGAAAAGATGTCGCGATCAAGTCGCGTCTTTTCAGGCAGTATAGGGGACACACTTTGTGTTCCCTATTTTTAAAACTATATTTACAAACCTTTTTTTCTCTTGCATAATAGAAAACGGCAATGTTTACACTTGGAGGTTATTATGGAAAAACCAAAATACAAACGTATCGTATTAAAGCTTAGCGGGGAAGCATTGGCAGGGGAACAGGGTAATGGAATTAACCCTACTGTCATTCAATCCATTGCAAAGCAAGTGAAAGAAATCGCTGAGCTTGAAATCGAAGTGGCTGTTGTAGTAGGCGGCGGCAACTTATGGCGCGGAAAAACAGGAAGTGACCTGGGCATGGACCGCGCAACTGCAGACTATATGGGGATGCTGGCGACAGTGATGAACTCGCTTGCTCTTCAAGACAGCTTGGAAACACTCGGAATCCAGTCCAGAGTGCAAACATCCATTGAAATGAGACAAGTTGCTGAACCGTATATCAGAAGAAAAGCGATACGCCACTTAGAGAAAAAACGTGTCGTTATTTTTGCTGCGGGTACAGGAAACCCATATTTCTCAACTGATACGACAGCTGCACTGCGCGCTGCTGAAATTGAAGCAGACGTTATTTTAATGGCTAAAAACAATGTTGACGGTGTGTATAATGCTGATCCTAGAAAAGATGAATCAGCTGTAAAATATGAATCGCTTTCTTACCTTGACGTTCTAAAAGACGGCTTGGAAGTGATGGATTCAACAGCATCATCTTTATGCATGGATAATGACATTCCGCTAATCGTCTTTTCTATTATGGAAGAAGGAAATATTAAACGCGCCGTGACAGGCGAATCAATCGGAACGATCGTGAGGGGGAAATAACGTGTCAAAAGAAGTATTAACACAAACGAAAGAAAAAATGGAAAAAGCAATTGCTGCTTATCAGCGTGAATTGGCTACTGTACGCGCAGGCCGTGCGAACCCATCTTTATTAGATAAAGTAACAGTTGAATATTACGGAGCACAGACACCTTTAAATCAGCTGTCTTCTATTAACGTGCCTGAAGCTCGTATGCTGGTCATAACACCATACGACAAGTCAGCAATCGGTGATATCGAAAAAGCAATTTTAAAAGCGGATTTAGGCTTAACGCCAACGAGCGACGGCAATATGATTCGCATTGCGATTCCTGCGCTAACAGAAGAAAGACGTAAAGAATTAGTCAAAGTTGTAAAAAAATATGCTGAAGACGCAAAAGTAGCTGTACGAAATGTACGCCGTGATGCGAACGATGATCTCAAAAAACTTGAGAAAAACGGAGACATCACTGAAGATGAGCTGCGTGCTTCCAATGAAGATGTTCAAAAACTGACAGATGAATATGTGTCAAAAATTGACAGTGTCACAAAAGACAAAGAAAAAGAAATCATGGAAGTTTAATGAAAAACTATGTACAATAGATAATAGTGAAAAGACCCTCTCATGTTTACAGGGGGTTTTTTTGTTAATACTGTTGATTACATTGGTTATCAGCAGGGAATGCAACCTTTTTGGGTGACGGAGGAATCTCATGCTCAACATACTCAAAAATTGGAAGAACCAGCAAACTGCGGCTTCCAACTTAGAACGCTATACAAAAGAAGACATACTTAAGGGGGAAATCCCCGAACACATCGCCATTATAATGGATGGAAATGGCCGTTGGGCTAAAAAACGCTCTCTCCCCCGAATTGCAGGCCACCACGAAGGAATGAAGGTGGTTAAAAGGACAACAAAGCTTGCTAACGAATTGGGTGTCAAGGTACTGACCCTGTACGCATTTTCAACAGAAAACTGGAAGCGGCCGAAAATGGAAGTTGATTTTTTGATGAAGCTTCCTGAAGAGTTTTTAAATACGTATCTACCGGAACTTGTTGAGGAGAATGTGCAGGTCCGGATTATAGGAGATGAATCAGCCTTGCCGCCGCACACAATGCGTGCGATTGAAAAGGCTGTAAAGGATACGGCGCAAAATGACGGGCTGATCCTTAATTTTGCTCTCAACTATGGAGGGCGTACTGAAATTGTCACTGCTGCAAAAACACTCGCGGAAAAAGTGAAGGATGGTTCTTTGAAAATAGAAGACATTGATGAGTCGCTTTTTTCTAATCATTTAATGACTGAATCTTTGCAGGATCCTGAACTTTTAATTCGAACGAGTGGCGAGATTAGACTAAGCAACTTTATGCTTTGGCAGGTTGCCTACAGTGAATTTGTCTTTACTGACGTTCTGTGGCCTGACTTTAAAGAAAATCATTTCTTGCAGGCGTTAGGAGAATATCAGCAACGGGGCCGGAGGTTTGGCGGAATTTAGAGGATGGTGGACATGAAACAAAGAATTTTGACAGGTGTTCTGGCAGCAATTGTATTTTTATTTTTAGTTATTGTCGGGAATTTGCCGTTCACCATATTAGTTTATGCAATGGGCAGTGTAGCGCTTTTTGAGCTTCTGCGGATGAAAAAACTTAAGCTGGTTTCACTGCCTGGATTGATCAGTCTTTTATTGTTATGGATGTTCTTAATGCCAAGCCAGTACTCTTTTTTTGAAGCGAATGGTATCTCGAAAATTGAAACGGCTTTGTTCGCAGTACTGATTTTACTGACGTACACAGTATTGGTGAAGAACACTTTTACCTTTGATGAAGTCGGCTTTATTACCCTTGCAACGATTTACATCGGAATGTGTTTTCATTATTTTATTGAAATCAGAAATCTTGATCAGCATGGGCTGACATACATTTTTTATGCCTGTGTCGTGATTTGGTCGACTGATTCCGGTGCATATTTTGTCGGGAAATCGCTTGGGAAACGAAAACTGTGGCCTGAAATCAGCCCTAATAAAACAGTTGAGGGATTTGTAGGCGGAATCGTCATTGCACTTGTACTTTCGACGATTTTTCAGCTTGTGGCAAACTTGCCGATCCCATATTTCTATCTGCTTTTGATCACACTGTTTTTGTCTGTTTTCGGACAGATTGGGGATTTAGTAGAATCCGCTCTGAAAAGACATTACGATGTAAAGGATTCTGGGAAAATTCTTCCCGGGCATGGCGGTGTGCTAGACCGTTTTGACAGTTTTTTGTTTGTCATGCCTTTCTTGTACTTTCTGCTTGCCCTTTTTTCATAAAAAAGTCTAATATGAATTAGAGACTGATTATGCAGCAAAAAGAATAGGAGTAGTGGCACTTTGAAAAATATTTGTCTTTTAGGAGCAACAGGATCAATCGGCGAACAGACTCTTGACGTATTGCGTACGCACCAAGACCAATTTCAGCTGGTATCTATGTCGTTCGGCAAAAATATTGATAAGGCCGTGCCGATGATAGAGGCCTTTCAGCCGAAGTTTGTATCTGTCGGTGATCTGGATACATATCACAAATTAAAACAAGTTTCTTTTTCATTTGATTGCCAGATCGGGCTTGGAGAAGAAGGCCTGATTGAAGCGGCAGTTATGGAGGAAGTCGATATTGTTGTCAATGCCTTGCTTGGGAGTGTCGGTCTCATTCCTACGTTAAAGGCGATCGAACAGAAAAAAACAATTGCGCTTGCAAATAAGGAAACTCTTGTCACTGCCGGGCATATAGTTAAAGAACATGCTAAGAAATACAATGTTCCGCTGCTGCCCGTTGACAGTGAGCATTCAGC
Source organism: Bacillus sp. AF23 (assembly GCF_020861455.1). Lineage (NCBI taxonomy): Bacteria > Bacillati > Bacillota > Bacilli > Caryophanales > Bacillaceae > Bacillus > Bacillus sp. AF23. The sequence continues at coordinate 399,322 of NZ_JAJHVY010000015.1, read as the reverse complement.
CATTTTTCAAGCCCTGCAAGGCGAACAGGCTAAAAACATTGATCGCCTTATCATTACGGCGTCCGGCGGAAGTTTTCGGGACAAGACGCGGGAGCAGCTCGAATCAGTTACAATTGAAGATGCATTACAGCACCCGAATTGGTCAATGGGTGCAAAAATTACAATTGATTCGGCTACAATGATGAATAAGGGATTAGAGGTGATTGAGGCGCATTGGCTTTTCGATATTCCATATGAACAAATCGATGTGGTCTTACATAAGGAGAGCATCATCCATTCCATGGTAGAGTTTCATGACAAAAGTGTGATTGCACAGCTCGGCACTCCTGATATGAGGGTTCCGATTCAATATGCGCTCACCTATCCCGACCGATTGCCATTGCCAGACGCCAAAAGGCTCGAGCTGTGGGAAATCGGCACTCTTCATTTTGAGAAAGCTGACTTTGACAGGTTCCGCTGCTTACAATTTGCCTTTGAATCAGGTAAAATAGGGGGAACAATGCCGACTGTGCTAAACGCGGCAAATGAAGTGGCTGTCGCCGCCTTTTTAGCGGGCAAGATATCGTTTTTAGCGATTGAAGACTGTATCGAAAAGGCATTAAACCGCCATCAGGTTATTCAAAAGCCTAGCTTGGCAGACATTCAGGAAGTGGACAAAGATACCCGGGGATACGTCAATTCAATACTCACATAAGGTGGTATGTTCGTGAATACAGTTATAGCGTTTATCATTATTTTCGGAACGCTCGTTTTCTTCCATGAACTGGGCCATTTGTTGTTAGCCCAAAGAGCGGGAATTCTGTGCCGTGAATTTGCGATCGGCTTTGGTCCAAAAATCTTTTCATTCAAAAAAAATGAAACGGTGTATACGATCAGACTTCTCCCGGTCGGCGGGTTTGTCCGCATGGCCGGCGAAGATCCGGAAATGATTGAGGTGAAACCCGGCTACACGATCGGGCTTCTTTTTAACAAAGAGGATCAGGTTGAAAAAGTCATCATCAATCAAAAGGAAAAATACCCGGATGCTTTAATTATCGAGGTGGAAACGGCGGACCTAGAGCATGACATGAAGATCACCGGCTATGAACAGGGGAAAGAGGATGAGCTTTCCAGCTTTAGTGTGAGTGAAACCTCCTTTTTCATTGTTGACGGAGAAGAAGTTCAAATCGCGCCGTATAACCGCCAGTTTGGTTCCAAACCTGTGTGGCAGCGAATTAAGGCGATTGCCGCAGGTCCGATTATGAATTTCATATTGGCTTATGTCATTTTAGTGATGCTTGGGCTGATTCAGGGTGTTCCGTCAAATGAGCCTATGCTTGGACAGCTGACAGACAACGGACGGGCAGCCGAAGCAGGGCTAAAAGAAGGAGATTACATTCAAAGCATTAACGGAGAGAAGATGAGGTCCTGGACCGACATTGTCTCTGCGGTAAAAGAAAACCCGGAAAAAGAAATTGACGTTGAGGTAAAAAGAGATAACAAAACGCTCCACATTTCAGTTACTCCGGAAGCCGTTAAAGATGAGAACAAAAAAACAATCGGCCGCTTTGGTTCTTACGCGCCGACTGAGAAAGGCGTTCTCTCAGCAGTTGCTTATGGTGCAACATCAACTGTTGATGTTACAAAAGCGATATTAACAAATCTCAGTAAATTAGTGACAGGACAATTTAAAATTGATATGCTTTCAGGTCCTGTCGGCATATACGATATGACAGACCAAGTGGCAAAAACGGGAATCATTAATTTATTCCAGTTTGCTGCATTTTTAAGTATTAACCTTGGGATCGTCAACCTGCTTCCGATTCCGGCTCTTGACGGCGGAAGACTGTTGTTTCTATTTATAGAAGCCATTCGGGGCAAACCGATCAACAGAGAAAAAGAAGCCTTTGTGGTGTTTATCGGAGTCGCTTTCCTAATGCTTCTTATGCTGGTCGTTACATGGAACGATATCCAGCGGCTGTTTTTGTAAATGAAAAGTAAATCAATCAGAGGTGCGAAGAAATGAGACAAAGCTTGACGCTTATTCCTACGCTCCGTGAAGTTCCAGCTGATGCCGAAGCGAAAAGTCATCAGCTTCTTCTAAGAGCAGGATTTATCAGACAGAATACGAGCGGGGTATACAGCTATATGCCTCTTGCGTATAAGGTTATTCAAAACATTCAGCAGATCGTCCGTGAGGAAATGGAAAAAATCGACGCTGTAGAAATGCTTATGCCCGCGCTGCAGCAGGCTGAGACATGGCAGGAATCAGGCAGATGGTATACGTACGGTCCTGAACTGATGAGACTTAAAGACCGTCACGGCCGTGAATTTGCTTTAGGGGCAACGCATGAAGAAGTGATCACTTCACTCGTTCGCGATGAGGTTAAATCCTATAAGCGTCTCCCTCTGACTCTGTACCAAATCCAGTCTAAATTCAGGGATGAAAAACGCCCGCGCTTCGGTTTATTAAGAGGCCGCGAATTCATTATGAAGGATGCTTATTCTTTCCATGCTTCTGAAGAGAGCTTGGATGAAACATATCAAAAAATGTACAATGCGTATTCTAATGTTTTCGCCCGCTGCGGCATTAATGTAAGACCTGTTATCGCTGATTCAGGTGCCATGGGTGGAAAAGATACACATGAGTTTATGGCACTTTCTGAAATCGGAGAGGATACCATTGCGTACTCTGATGAATCACAATATGCAGCCAATATCGAAATGGCTGAAGTTCTTTATCAGGAAGTCCCTTCAAATGAAGAGCCTATCGCTTTAGAAAAAGTGCACACTCCTAATGTGAAAACGATCGATGAGCTGACTGCATTTTTACAGGTTTCAGCTGAAGCCTGCATTAAATCGGTATTGTTTAAAGCGGATGACCGTTTTGTTCTGGTGCTTGTACGAGGGGATCACGAAGTGAATGATATTAAAGTGAAGAATCTCCTGCATGCAGAGGTTATGGAACTTGCTTCCCATGAAGAGGTCGTTCAGCAGCTTGGAACAGAGCCTGGCTTTGTCGGACCTATCGGTGTGAATCAAGAGATTGACGTCTATGCAGATTTCGCTGTTAAAGCAATGGTTAATGCTGTTGCCGGTGCGAATGAAGGAGATTATCATTATAAAAATGTCAACGTAAGCCGTGATGCGCAAATTAAAGAATTTGCCGATCTTCGCTTTATTAAGGAAGGCGACCCGTCACCAGACGGCAAAGGCACGATCCGTTTTGCAGAAGGAATCGAAGTCGGACAAGTCTTTAAGCTTGGAACTCGTTATTCTGAAGCGATGAATGCGACATATTTAGATGAAAACGGACGAGCACAGCCAATGCTGATGGGCTGTTACGGAATCGGTGTTTCCAGAACCCTTTCTGCTATTGCTGAACAGCATCACGACGAAAAAGGCTTAATATGGCCAAAAAGCGTCGCGCCGTATGATCTTCATATTCTTGCGCTGAATATCAAAAACGATGCGCAAAAAGAATTGGCTGAAAAGCTGTACGGTGATTTAAAGGCGAAAGGCTATGAAGTGCTGTATGACGATCGTGCGGAACGTGCCGGCGTAAAATTTGCTGACTCGGATCTAATCGGTCTTCCAATCCGTATTACTGTCGGCAAACGGGCTGATGAAGGAATTGTGGAAGTTAAAATCCGCAAAACGGGTGAGTCAACAGAAGTTTCTGTTGATGAGTTATCTGCTTTTATTAGCAAGCAGTAAACACCATAACGATTTATCAAAAAACATGTTAAAATAGAAATAATAGAAGGTACCTCATTGCCTGAGGTACCTTCACTTATGATGTTTTTAGGGGGGATACTGTCTTAATGGAACAGTTATCAGTAAACAGAAGGCAGTTTCAAATTCTTCTGCAGCAGATTAATATGACAGATGATACCTTCATGACATACTTTGAAGATGGCGAGATTAAAAAGCTGACGATACACAAAGCATCTAAATCTTGGCATTTTCATTTTAAATTTAAATCTTTGCTGCCTTATCAAATATATGACATGTTAACCATGAGGCTGACGCAATCGTTTGCCCATATTGCAAAAGTGACGTCTTCAATCGAAGTGCAAGATGCCGAGGTTGATGAAGGCCTCGTGCAGGATTACTGGACACGCTGCATTGAAGAGCTGCAAGGCATTTCACCGCCGATTATCAGTCTCTTAAGCCAGCAAAAACCAAAGCTGAAGGGCAACAAACTGATTGTCAAAACAAAAACGGATACAGAAGCATCTGCTCTTAAGAACAAATACAGTGCGATGATTCAAGCGGGATACCGTCAATTTGGGTTTCCGGATTTTCAGCTTGATGCTGAAATATTTGTATCTGATCAAGAAGTGCAAAAGTTTCGGGAACAAAAGCTAGCTGAAGATCAAGAACGGGCGATGCAGGCTTTAATTGAAATGGAGAAGAACGATAAAGAAAGTGATGAAGATCAAGCTCCTTCAGGGCCTCTTGTTATCGGCTATCAAATTAAAGATAACGAGGAAATCAGAACACTTGACAGCATAATGGACGAGGAACGGAGAATTACGGTTCAGGGTTATGTGTTTGATGTGGAAACCAGAGAACTGAAAAGCGGGCGCACGCTGTGCATCTTCAAAATTACTGACTACACAAATAGTATCTTAATTAAAATGTTTGCAAGAGAAAAAGAAGATGCGGCCCTGATGAAGTCTCTGAAAAAAGGCATGTGGGTAAAAGCACGCGGAAGCATTCAAAACGACACCTTTGTCCGAGATCTGGTCATGATTGCAAACGATGTAAATGAGATAAAAGTAAAAAACCGTGAAGACACGGCGCCTGAAGGAGAAAAAAGGGTAGAATTGCATCTGCATTCCCCAATGAGCCAAATGGATGCTGTAACAGGCATCGGAAAGCTTGTTGAACAGGCGAAAAAATGGGGGCATGAGGCGATCGCTTTGACTGACCATGCTGTCGTTCAATCCTTCCCAGATGCTTATTCTGCTGCCCAAAAACATGGAATTAAAATGATTTACGGAATGGAAGCCAATATCGTGGATGACGGGGTGCCGATTGCTTATAATCCCGCACACCGTTTGCTTGATGAAGAAACATATGTCGTTTTTGACGTCGAAACAACCGGACTTTCCGCTGTGTATGATACGATTATTGAACTGGCGGCTGTAAAAGTGAAAGGCGGAGAGATCATTGATAAGTTTGAGTCATTTGCCAACCCGCATCGTCCGCTTTCGGCCACAATCATTGAACTGACAGGCATCACTGATGATATGCTGGTCGACGCGCCGGATGTAATAGACGTGATAAGAGATTTCAGAGAATGGATTGGCGATGATATTCTCGTCGCCCATAATGCAAGCTTCGATATGGGATTTTTAAACGTTGCTTTCAAAAAGCTTCTCCAAGTTGAAAAAGCAAAAAATCCTGTCATTGATACGCTGGAGCTCGGCCGATTTCTTTATCCGGAATTTAAGAATCACCGTCTGAACACGCTGTGTAAAAAGTTTAACATTGAACTTACACAGCACCACCGTGCGATCTATGATACCGAGGCAACCGCTTATTTGCTTTTGAAAATGCTGGAGGATGCTGCTGAAAAGGGCATTCAGTATCATGACCAGCTGAATGAAAATATGGGTCAGTCCAACGCTTATCAAAGGTCAAGACCGTATCATGCAACAGTGCTGGCGGTGAACAGCACAGGCTTGAAAAACTTATTTAAGCTCGTTTCACTTTCCCATATTCATTATTTTTACAGAGTGCCGCGTATTCCAAGGTCTCAGCTTGAGAAATACAGGGAAGGCCTTCTGATCGGTTCAGCCTGCGACAGAGGAGAGGTTTTTGAAGGCATGATGCAAAAGTCGCCGGAAGAGGTGGAGGATGTTGCGTCATTCTACGATTACCTCGAGGTTCAACCGCCTGAGGTGTACCGCCACTTGCTTGAGCTAGAACTGGTTCGCGATGAAAAATCGCTGAAAGAAATCATTACGAATATCACCAAACTCGGTGAAAAGCTTAATAAACCTGTTGTCGCAACAGGAAATGTTCATTATTTGAATGATGAGGACAAAATTTACAGAAAGATTTTAGTATCCTCTCAGGGCGGCGCGAATCCGCTGAACAGACACGAACTTCCGAAAGTGCATTTCAGAACGACAGATGAAATGCTTGAAGCCTTTTCCTTCTTAGGGAAAGAAAAAGCGAAGGAAATCGTGGTTACCAACACACAAAAGGTTGCATCTTTAATTGAAGACATCAAGCCGATTAAAGATGATTTATATACGCCGAAAATCGAAGGCGCTGATGAAGAAATCAGGGAAATGAGCTATCAGCGTGCACGTAGCATTTACGGAGAGCAGCTCCCTGAAATCGTTGAAGCGCGTATTGAAAAAGAACTGAAAAGTATCATCGGCCACGGCTTTGCTGTTATTTATTTGATCTCTCATAAACTTGTAAAGAGATCTCTCGATGACGGGTATCTGGTAGGGTCACGGGGATCGGTAGGTTCTTCATTAGTTGCGACACTTACTGAGATCACAGAGGTGAACCCGCTGCCGCCGCACTATATATGTGCTGAATGCCAGCATTCTGAGTTCTTTAATGACGGATCTGTCGGTTCAGGTTTTGACCTGCCTGACAAAATGTGTCCTCATTGCGGAACGCCTTTGAAAAAAGACGGGCACGATATTCCGTTTGAAACGTTCCTGGGATTTAAAGGGGATAAAGTACCTGATATCGATTTGAACTTCTCAGGGGAATATCAGCCGCAGGCCCACAATTATACAAAAGTATTGTTCGGAGAAGACAACGTATACCGTGCGGGAACGATCGGCACGGTTGCAGAAAAAACAGCTTACGGTTACGTAAAAGGCTATGCCGGCGATAATAATCTCCATATGCGCGGCGCCGAAATCGACCGGCTTGTGCAGGGCTGTACAGGTGTAAAACGGACGACCGGACAGCACCCTGGCGGTATTATTGTAGTACCGGATTATATGGATATTTATGATTTCTCTCCGATTCAGTTTCCGGCAGATGCGACAGGTTCTGAATGGAAAACGACTCATTTTGACTTCCATTCCATTCATGACAACCTGCTGAAGCTTGATATTCTGGGGCACGATGACCCGACGGTAATCCGTATGCTTCAAGATTTAAGCGGAATTGATCCGAAAACGATTCCGACAGATGACCCTGAAGTAATGAAAATCTTCCAAGGAACCGAATCACTCGGTGTCACACAGGAACAGATTGGATGTAAAACGGGCACTCTGGGTATTCCTGAATTCGGAACCCGCTTTGTCCGGCAAATGCTTGAAGACACAAAGCCGACAACGTTTTCTGAGCTCGTTCAGATTTCAGGGTTGTCTCACGGAACAGATGTATGGCTCGGCAATGCGCAAGAGCTCATTCACAATAATATTTGTGAGCTGAGTGAGGTGATCGGCTGCCGTGATGACATTATGGTTTATTTAATCTATCAAGGGCTCGAGCCGTCACTGGCGTTTAAAATTATGGAATTTGTCCGTAAAGGAAAAGGTTTAACGCCTGAATGGGAAGAAGAAATGAAAAATAACAATGTCCCAGACTGGTATATCGATTCCTGCAAAAAGATTAAATACATGTTCCCGAAAGCCCACGCCGCGGCTTATGTATTAATGGCAGTCCGTATTGCTTACTTTAAAGTGCATCACGCGCTTCTGTATTATGCGGCTTATTTTACGGTTCGTGCAGACGACTTTGATATTGATACAATGATCAAAGGCTCCACAGCAATCAAAGCCGTAATGGAGGATATCAACTCCAAAGGGCTTGATGCGTCGCCGAAGGAAAAAAACCTTCTCACAGTATTAGAATTAGCGCTGGAAATGTGTGAAAGAGGCTATTCATTCCAAAAAGTCGATTTATACCGCTCCAGCGCAACGGAATTTATTATTGACGGCAACAGCCTGATTCCGCCGTTTAATTCTATTCCTGGATTAGGTACGAACGCCGCTCTAAATATTGTAAAGGCCCGTGAAGAAGGAGAATTTCTCTCAAAAGAAGATTTGCAAAAGAGAGGGAAAGTATCAAAAACGATTTTAGAGTATTTAGATCGTCACGGCTGTTTGGAGTCATTGCCGGACCAAAACCAATTATCGCTGTTTTAGCATATAAAAGCCGAATTTCTTAAGAAATTCGGCTTTTATGCATACATGAGCGGCAAAAGTGCAATCGTATGAGTAGAGCCCCTGTGATCTGCTTAACAGCGTAAAGGTAAACGTATATCCATTTGCAATAAAAATATGGTTATGGTATAGTTTTATTGGAAATGCTAACGATTACCGAGGCAAAGAGTGGGGAAACCCGCTCTTTTGTATTGAACAAGACAATTTTGTCTCGACATGTTCATCGTTTACTTTAAAGCCCCTGCTCTTTTGAAGCAGGGTTTTTATGCAGAGTGACGAGACGAATATGATATCGACAGCACAAGGAGGAAGAACATGAGCAAAAAAGTGACTGACACCGTTCAAGAAATGGCTCAGCCAATCGTAGACAGCCTTCAGCTTGAACTCGTTGACATTGAATTTGTCAAAGAGGGTCAAAGCTGGTTCCTTCGCGTGTTTATTGATTCCGATGACGGTGTGGATATTGAGGAATGTGCCAAAGTAAGCGAAGCTCTAAGCGAGAAGCTTGATGAGGCAGACCCAATCAGCCAAAATTACTTTCTTGAGGTTTCATCCCCGGGAGCTGAGCGTCCATTAAAGAAAAAAGCCGATTTCGAAAAATCACTTGGGAAAAATGTATACATTAAGACCTATGAGCCGATTGACGGCGTAAAAGTGTTTGAAGGACAGCTGGCTGAATTCGATGGACAAACAGTGACAGTTGAGATGACAATCAAAACAAGAAAGAAACGGATCGATATTCCGTATGAAAAAATAGCTAACGCAAGATTAGCTGTAACATTCTAATGAATACAAGTTTTAAGGGGGGAGACCGTTAACATGAGCAGTGAATTATTAGATGCTCTCACCATTCTTGAAAAAGAAAAAGGCATCAGCAAAGAAATTATCATTGAAGCAATCGAAGCTGCTTTAATTTCTGCTTATAAGCGAAATTTTAATCAGGCGCAGAATGTACGGGTGGATTTGAACCGTGAAACAGGTACAATCCGTGTATTCGCAAGAAAAGATGTCGTTGATGAGGTATACGATCAAAGACTGGAGATCTCAATCGAAGAGGCGCAAAGCATCCACCCGGAATATATGGTAGGTGATGTTGTAGAGATTGAAGTAACGCCTAAAGATTTCGGACGCATTGCGGCCCAAACAGCGAAGCAGGTCGTGACACAGCGTGTGCGCGAAGCTGAACGCGGTGTGATCTATTCTGAGTTTATTGACCGTGAAGAAGACATCATGACTGGTATTGTTCAGCGCCTGGACAATAAATTTATCTATGTGTCTCTAGGTAAAATTGAAGCTTTGCTGCCGGTTAATGAGCAAATGCCGAATGAAAGCTATAAGCCTCATGACCGCATTAAGGTGTATATCACAAAAGTAGAAAAAACGACGAAAGGCCCGCAGATTTATGTGTCAAGAACACACCCAGGCCTCTTGAAGCGTTTATTTGAAATCGAAGTGCCGGAAATTTATGATGGAACTGTAGAGCTGAAATCTGTTGCCAGAGAAGCAGGCGATCGTTCGAAAATTTCTGTTCGCACTGATGATCCTGATGTGGATCCGGTAGGCTCTTGCGTCGGTCCTAAAGGCCAGCGTGTTCAGGCGATTGTCAATGAATTAAAAGGTGAAAAAATTGACATTGTCAACTGGTCGAATGATCCTGTAGAATTTGTCGCGAATGCGCTCAGCCCTTCGAAAGTGCTGGATGTCATCGTGAATGAAGAAGAAAAAGCGACAACTGTTATTGTTCCTGATTACCAGCTGTCTCTGGCGATTGGCAAAAGAGGACAAAACGCACGCTTAGCTGCTAAATTGACAGGCTGGAAGATTGATATTAAGAGCGAAACAGACGCAAGAGAGCTTGGAATTTATCCGAGAGAACTTGAAGAAGACGACGAAGAGCCGCTCTTTACGGAGCCTGAAACTGCTGAATCGGATGAATAAGAGGTGACCTTAGGTGAATAAACACAAAAAGATCCCGTTACGCAAGTGTGTAGTGACTGGAGAAATGAAGCCTAAAAAGGAACTAATCCGAGTTGTACGTTCAAAAGAAGGCGAAATCTCAGTAGATCCGACCGGGAAAAAGAACGGGCGGGGTGCTTATTTAACGCTGGATAAAGAGTGCATCTTAGCAGCAAAAAAGAAAAACACTTTGCAAAATCAATTTCAATCACAAATCGATGACCAGATTTTCGAAGAATTGCTGGAACTGGCGGAAAAGGTGAAAAAATAAAATGTCTGGAATGGAATGGTTTCCCTTGCTGGGTCTGGCCAATCGAGCTCGTAAGGTCGTGTCAGGCGAGGACTTGGTTATTAAAGAAATCAGGAATGCGCGTGCGAAGCTTGTCCTGCTTACAGAGGATGCATCATCTAACACAGCAAAGAAAGTAACCGACAAGTGCAATTATTATAAAGTTCCTTATAAAAAAGTCGCGGATCGCGCGATTCTTGGACGCTCTATCGGTAAAGAATCCCGTGTCGTTGTCGCCGTCACTGACCAAGGTTTTGCGAATAAGCTGATCAGCTTGCTCGATTAATATTTTTGGGGGTGAACGAATGGCTAAAATGAGAGTATACGAATATGCAAAAGCGTTAAATGTTTCAAGTAAGGAAATTTTGACCGCACTGAAGAACATGGATTTAGAAGTGAATAATCATATGGCCATGCTTGAAGAAAAGGCCATTAAACAGCTTGATGCCAAATTTAAAAAAGGCGGCGCAGCCGTTAAATCTCAAAAGCCTGCGGAAACGAACAAAAACAAACAGCCGCAAGGGGTAAATCAGCAGTCTGCTGGAAATCAACCAAATAAAATTCGAGACGGAAAGAAGAATGACGTGCAGAATAATCAATTTAACAAAAACAAGAAGAATAACAACAACAAAAAAAATAAACGCAACAATAACAACAACAGAAACCAACATCAGCAAAAGCCTGTGAAGCCGAAAAAAGAGCTTCCTGAAAAAATTACGTTCTCAGGCACTTTAACAGTCGGCGCACTGGCTGAAGAGCTTGGCAAAGAGCCTTCTGAACTCATCAAAAAACTGATGCTTCTTGGTGTTATGGCGACCATTAACCAAGAGCTCGATAAAGACACAATCGAACTGATTGCATCAGAATACGGTGTTGAAACAGAAGAAGTTATTGTCCTTGAAGAAACTGAATTAGAGAAATACGAAGAGCCTGACAAAGAAGAGGATCTTGAAATTCGTCCTCCTGTCGTTACAATCATGGGTCACGTTGACCATGGGAAAACAACGCTTCTTGACAGCATCCGTAAAACAAAGGTTGTTGAAGGAGAAGCTGGCGGAATCACTCAGCATATCGGAGCCTACCAAATCGAAGAAAACGGCAAGAAAATCACTTTCTTGGATACCCCGGGTCACGCCGCATTTACAACAATGCGTGCACGCGGTGCGGAAGTAACCGATATTACGATCCTGGTTGTAGCTGCGGATGACGGTGTAATGCCGCAAACAGTAGAGGCGATCAACCACGCGAAAGCGGCAGAAGTGCCGATCATCGTTGCTGTGAATAAAGTTGATAAAGAAGCTGCAAACCCTGACCGTGTGATGCAAGAACTGACAGAATACGGACTTGTGCCTGAAGCTTGGGGCGGAGAAACGATTTTTGTTCCGCTTTCCGCTTTAACTGGAAAAGGCATCGATGAACTCGTTGAAATGATTTTGCTTGTCAGTGAGGTAGAGGAACTGAAAGCGAACCCGAACCGCCAGGCAAAAGGAACTGTTATTGAAGCGGAACTTGATAAAGGCAGAGGGTCAGTTGCGACATTGCTCGTACAGACTGGAACACTGCATGTCGGTGATCCGATTGTAGTCGGCAATACATTTGGCCGTGTCCGTGCAATGGTCAATGATATTGGTCGCCGTGTGAAAACAGCGGGACCGTCTACTCCGGTTGAAATTACCGGTCTAAATGACGTGCCTCAAGCGGGAGATCAATTCCTTGTCTTTAAAGATGAAAAAACAGCTCGTTCTGTTGGAGAAGCACGTGCTTCCAAACAGCTTGAAGAGCAGCGCAGCGATAAAGCAAAGCTGAGTCTTGACGACTTATTCGAGCAAATTAAACAAGGTGATGTAAAAGACATCAACCTAATCGTAAAAGCTGACGTTCAGGGATCTGCCGAAGCTTTAACAGCCGCACTTCAAAAAATTGAAGTTGAAGGCGTTAAAGTGAAAATCATCCACACAGGCGTTGGTGCAATCACAGAATCTGACATTATTTTAGCATCTGCTTCCAATGCAATTGTTATCGGGTTTAATGTGAGACCGGACGGTAATGCTAAGAGTACGGCTGAAGCTGAAAACGTAGATATTCGTCTTCACCGTATTATTTACAAAGTAATCGACGAGATTGAAGCAGCTATGAAAGGTATGCTTGATCCTGAATATGAAGAAAAAGTAATAGGTCAAGTAGAAGTGCGCCAAACATTTAAAGTGTCTAAAATCGGTACGATTGCCGGCGGATATGTTACTGAAGGAACAATTACGCGCGACAGCGGCCTCCGTTTAATTCGTGACGGCGTCGTAATCTTCGAAGGCGAAGTGGACGTTCTGAAACGCTTTAAAGACGATGTGAAAGAAGTTTCACAAGGCTACGAATGTGGTATAACGATTAAGAAATACAATGACATTCGTGAAGGTGACATCCTTGAAGCGTATGTCATGCAAGAAATTGAAAGAAAGTGATCGGATTTGCGGAATGTGAATGCATCATTTATGATGCAGGATCGTTAAAAGAAAAGCGGGCCGTTCTGAAGCGGATCTTAACCAGGGTTCAAAATAAGTTCAATGTTTCGATTTCAGAGATTGGCTATCAGGACACATGGCAAAGAACCAGCTTTGGAATCGCCGCTGTTTCTTCCTCTCGCGTTCAGACAGAAAAAGAATTGCAGCGTGTTCTTGCGTTTATCGATTCTTTTCCTGAAATTGAACGGACGATCACTAGAACAGAGTGGTTTTAACTTAGAGGTGATTGAATTGAGTATGAGAGCAAACCGTGTCGGCGAGCAAATGAAAAAAGAACTCGGTGATATTATCAGCCGAAAGCTGAAGGATCCGAGAATTGGTTTTCTGACAGTAACGGATGTACGTGTATCAGGTGATTTACAAATTGCAAAGGTGTATATTTCCGTTCTCGGAGACGAGAAAAAAAGGGAGGAAGCACTGAAAGGGCTTGCTAAGGCGAAAGGGTTTATTCGCTCTGAAATCGGCAGCCGCATCAGACTTCGTAAAACGCCTGAAATTGAATTTGAGTTCGATGAATCAATTGATTACGGAAATCGAATCGAAACATTGATTCACCAATTGAATTCAGAGAACCCGTCTGAATAACAAATGAAGAGGATAGGCGTTCGTCGTCTGTCCTCTTTTCTGCGTTTTGAAGAAAATCCTCACAACAGAAGGAGTGAAAGGCATATGGTTAACGGAGTTCTCCTTTTACATAAACCGGTCGGCATGACATCGCATGATTGTGTCATGAAGATCCGGAAGCTGCTTAAAACAAAAAAAGTCGGACATACGGGAACGCTTGATCCTGAGGTATCAGGTGTGCTTCCGATTTGTGTGGGCCGGGCTACCAAAATTGTCGAATATTTAACTGAGAAGTCTAAAACATATGATGCTGAAATTACGCTTGGTGTTTCAACGACGACAGAGGATCAAACCGGAGAAACCGTTGAAACAAAGCCAGTAGATCAAGCTGTTGATGAAGCAGAAGTAGAAAAGGTTTTAAACAGTTTAAAGGGGCAACAAGAACAGATTCCCCCGATGTATTCCGCAGTAAAGGTAAACGGCAAAAAATTATATGAATATGCAAGAGCGGGACTTGAAGTAGAACGGCCAAAACGTCTTATTACCATTGAAGATATTGTGCTCACTACAGGGGTTAAACATAATGGAGAGACAGCGAGTTTCCGGTTTACAGTAACATGTTCAAAAGGAACCTATGTGCGCACATTGGCGGTTATGATTGGCGAAAAGCTTGGATATCCGGCTCATATGTCTCATTTGATCCGTACGGCATCCGGTGACTTTTCTCTTGATGAATGCTTTACGTTTGAAGAGCTGAAAGCTCAAGCCGAGTCCGGAACTGTAGCAGACCATACAGTCTCTATTGAACGTGCGCTCAATCATTTGCCGAAATGGATCATAAGTGATACATTAGCTAAGAAAGTAGAAAATGGGGCTTTGCTTGAAACACCAGAACAATTCTCGGATCTGACTAGTGACGACCGTCTCGCAGTCTATACGGAATCCGGAAGCTGTCTGGCGATTTATTTCCCTCATCCTACAAAACACGGGCTGTTAAAGCCGGCAAAAGTATTGATGCAAAAAAGCGAACAATAGAAAAAAGGTGACCGTTCTGTGAAGACGATACATATGACACATCCGCATCATTTAATAAAAGAGGAGCAGCCAAAGTCTGTGATGGCGTTAGGTTATTTTGACGGCGTTCATTTAGGGCATCAAAAGGTAATCGGCACAGCTAAACAGATAGCTGAAGAAAAGGGTCTGACATTAGCCGTGATGACCTTTCATCCCCATCCTTCCCATGTGCTGGGCAGGGATCGGGAACCAAAGGATCTGATTACCCCTCTTGAAGATAAAATCAGCCAAATTGAACAATTAGGTACGGAGATTCTGTATGTTGTTAAATTCAATGAAGTGTTTGCTTCTCTGACTCCTAAGCAGTTTGTTGATCAGTATATTTTAGGCCTTAATGTACAGCATGCAGTGGCAGGCTTTGATTTTACGTACGGAAAATACGGCAAAGGAACAATGGAAACGATGCCGGTTGATTTAGATGGAAAAGCTGATTGTACAATGGTGGAAAAATTGACGGAGCAGGATAAAAAAATCAGCTCCAGCTATATTCGGACTGCACTTCAAAACGGAGACGTTGAACTGGCCAATGTCTTGCTTGGACAGCCCTACTTTATTAAAGGAATTGTCATTCACGGAGATAAAAGAGGGCGGACAATCGGGTTTCCGACGGCCAATATCGGCTTAAATAACAGCTATATTGTCCCGCCGACCGGTGTATATGCCGTCAAGGCGGAAATAAACGGCGAGATTTACAACGGCGTTTGCAATATCGGCTATAAGCCGACGTTTTATGAAAAACGTCCGGAACAGCCTTCAATTGAGGTCAATTTATTTGATTTTGATCAAGAAGTATACGGAGCCGCTATAAAAATTGAATGGTATAAACGAATTCGGAGCGAGCGCAAGTTCAACGGCATTCAAGAATTAACAGAGCAAATTGAGAAAGATAAGCAGCAAGCGATCCGTTATTTCAGCAATTTGCGGAAATAACATGCAGCGCACACAAATTTTATTCTAAAATATTTGCATATAGGCTCGATTTTTAGTATGATAGTTTTCGTAGTCTTAAAACCTTTGCTTGGCAATCCGAAGTCACCGACGGTTGCTAGGTAACTGGGGCTAAATATTATTTGGAGGTGAAACAGGATGGCAATTACTCAAGAGCGTAAAAACCAACTCATCAGCGAGTTTAAAACACACGAATCTGATACTGGATCTCCAGAAGTTCAGATCGCTATCCTAACTGATTCAATTAACAACTTGAACGAGCATTTACGTACTCACAAGAAAGACCACCATTCACGTCGCGGTCTTCTTAAAATGGTAGGTAAGCGTCGTAATCTTCTTACGTATCTGCGTAATAAAGACGTAACTCGTTACCGTGAGTTAATTAACAAACTAGGCTTACGTCGATAATCGTAAAAAGCGGGAGGATTCCCGCTTTTTTATCGTATAAAAGCGAAAAATTTTTTATAACTAATCATTGAAATCCTTTTACATACTACTTTGACATTGATATGTTCAATCCATTTCGTTCATAATAGGAGTAATTGATTATTTCACACAACGAAGAGAGGAGTTCGTAATCGTATGGGACAAGAAAAACACGTCTTTACCATAGATTGGGCCGGAAGAACGCTTACTGTTGAAACCGGCCAGCTTGCCAAACAGGCAAATGGTGCTGTTATGGTTCGCTACGGCGATACAGCAGTACTCAGTACAGCAACCGCTTCAAAAGAACCGAAACCGCTTGATTTCTTCCCGCTTACTGTAAACTACGAGGAAAGATTGTATGCGGTAGGTAAAATACCTGGCGGGTTTATTAAAAGAGAAGGACGTCCAAGTGAAAAAGCCATTTTGGCGAGCCGTTTAATCGACCGTCCGATCCGGCCTTTGTTCGCCGATGGATTCCGTAATGAAGTTCAAGTCATCAGCATCGTCATGAGTGTTGATCAAGACTGCTCTTCAGAAATGGCTGCTATGTTCGGTTCATCGCTTGCACTTTCTGTATCAGACATCCCGTTTGAAGGACCGATTGCAGGGGTAACTGTCGGACGCATTGATAATCAATTTGTTATTAACCCGACGGTTGATCAGCTTGAGAAAAGTGATATCAATCTTGTCGTTGCCGGAACTAAAGATGCAATTAACATGGTGGAAGCAGGAGCAGACGAAGTTCCTGAGGAAACGATGCTAGAAGCGATTATGTTCGGCCATGATGAGATTAAACGCCTGATTGCATTCCAAGAAGAAATTGTTGCAGCTGTCGGCAAAGAAAAATCAGAAATTAAGCTTTATGAAATTGACGAAGAGCTGAGTGAAAAAGTTAAGGCTTTAGCAGAGCAAGATCTGCTGAAAGCAATCCAGGTTCATGAAAAACATGCCCGTGAAGATGCCATTAATGAAGTGAAAAACACAGTTGTGGCAAAATTCGAGGATGATGAGCATGACGAGGAAACAATCAAACAAGTCAAACAGACTTTGTCCAAGCTTGTCAAAAATGAAGTGCGCCGCCTGATTACTGAAGAGAAAGTAAGACCTGACGGCCGCGGAGTCGATCAAATCCGCCCGCTTTCTTCAGAGGTTGGCCTCTTGCCGAGAACACACGGTTCCGGATTGTTCACAAGAGGACAGACTCAGGCTCTCAGTGTTTGTACGTTAGGTGCTCTCGGAGATGTGCAAATCCTTGATGGTTTAGGTGTCGAAGAATCGAAACGGTTTATGCATCATTACAACTTCCCGCAATTCAGCGTCGGGGAAACTGGACCGATGCGCGGACCGGGACGCCGTGAAATCGGACATGGAGCTCTTGGTGAGCGTGCGCTTGAGCCTGTTATTCCATCTGAAAAAGATTTCCCTTATACTGTCCGTCTTGTATCCGAAGTGCTTGAATCAAACGGTTCCACTTCTCAGGCAAGTATTTGTGCAAGCACACTTGCGATGATGGATGCCGGTGTACCGATTAAAGCACCAGTCGCAGGTATTGCAATGGGACTTGTCAAATCAGGCGAACATTATACTGTTCTGACTGATATTCAAGGCATGGAAGATGCGCTTGGAGACATGGACTTTAAAGTTGCCGGAACTGCAAAGGGCGTAACGGCGCTGCAAATGGACATTAAAATTGAAGGCCTCTCCAGAGAGATTCTTGAAGAAGCGCTTCAGCAGGCGAAAAAAGGAAGAATGGAAATCCTCAACAGTATGCTTGCTACATTAAGCGAATCAAGAAAAGAGCTTTCTCAATATGCGCCTAAGATTTTAACAATGGCTATTAATCCTGATAAAATCCGCGATGTCATCGGACCTAGCGGAAAACAAATCAATAAAATCATCGAAGAGACCGGTGTTAAAATTGATATCGAGCAGGATGGCACAATCTTTATTTCGTCGACAGTTGAAAGCAGCAACCAAAAAGCGAAGAAAATCATCGAAGACCTCGTCAGAGAGGTTGAAGTCGGCCAGCTTTACTTAGGTAAAGTAAAACGAATTGAAAAGTTCGGTGCTTTCGTTGAAATTTTCAGCGGAAAAGACGGTTTGGTGCACATTTCAGAGCTTGCGCTTGAGCGTGTAGGAAAAGTTGAAGATGTTGTCAAAATCGGAGACGAGATTCTTGTGAAGGTTACTGAAATCGATAAGCAAGGACGGGTCAACTTGTCTCGTAAAGCTGTGCTCCGTGAAGAGAAAGAAAAAGAAGAACAACAATCTTAAATGAAAACATGAAAGGAGCCTGGGAGACCCGGCTTCTTTATTTTGACGCTTTAAAAAGCAAGCGGGTTCTACCTTGTCCTTCTCCTTCATAATGTGAGGTGAGGGGGGGACAGAACATGTACAAAAAATTTGTACCGTTTGCCGTTTTTCTATTTCTTTTTTTTGTTTCATTCGAGATGATGAAAAATCCGCACACACTTGATTATATAGGGGCAATGAAACAAGATACGGTGACCGTCTCGGCGTCCAAAGACCCGTTATATGAAGAATTGCTTCAAAAGGCGCCAGATTATGAAGTAAAGCCTCAGAATGCAAGAATAGACAAGGTGTGGAAAAGCATTCCCGGTTACAATGGTTTAAAGGTCAATATTGAAAAATCATATAAAAAAATGAAAAAGCACGGTGATTTTCGGGAAAACGATTTAGTGTACAGTCAAGTAAAACCAAGTGTTCATCTTGAGTCTCTTCAGCCAGAGCCTATTTACAAAGGGAATCCGGAAAAACCGATGGTGGCTTTTTTAATTAATGCGGCATGGGGAAACGAATATTTGGAAAGAATGCTCCCTGTCCTTCAAAAGCATAACGTGAAGGCTACGTTTTTTTTGGAAGGCAATTGGGTGAAAAACAATGAACAGCTGGCTAAAAAGATTGCGGAAGAAGGACATGAAATCGGAAATCATTCATACAATCATCCGGATATGAGCAAACTGACTACAGGAAGAATTTCCGAACAGCTCGACAAGACGAATGAGCAAATAGAAAAAACGCTCGGCGTCAAGCCGAAATGGTTCGCTCCGCCAAGCGGGAGTTTCAGGAAAGCGGTTGTTGACATTGCAGCTGAGAAACATATGGGAACAGTGATGTGGACAGTTGATACAATCGACTGGCAAAAACCGGCTCCGTCTGCACTTCAAACGCGGGTGTTAAGCAAGATACATAATGGTGCCATGATTCTAATGCATCCGACCAATCCCACGGCGGAAAGTCTTGAAGCGCTGATTACAAAGATAAAAGATAAAGGATATGCGCTTGGAACAGTCACTGAACTAATGGATGAAACAAGACTGTTGAAGTAACAGGGCAGGCAGCCAGTCTTTGAATAGGAGGAACAAATTTGATTAAACGATATACATGTCAAAATGGTGTAAGAGTTGTGCTTGAAAATAACCCGACAGTCCGTTCTGTCGCGATCGGCGTTTGGATTGGTACAGGCTCGCGGCATGAAACACCGGAGATAAATGGGATTTCTCACTTTTTGGAGCATATGTTCTTCAAAGGGACGAGCACAAGATCTGCACGTGAGATAGCAGAATCTTTTGATCGTATTGGCGGTCAGGTCAATGCGTTTACCTCAAAGGAATATACCTGCTATTATGCAAAGGTGCTTGATGAGCATGCGAATTACGCACTTGACGTATTAGCAGATATGTTCTTTCATTCAACTTTTGATGAAAACGAGCTGAAAAAAGAAAAAAATGTGGTTTACGAAGAAATAAAAATGTATGAAGACGCGCCCGATGATATTGTTCATGATTTACTGAGCAAAGCCACGTACGGGAATCATTCTTTAGGCTATCCGATTCTAGGCACAGAGGAAACGCTTGATTCCTTTAACGGCGACTCTCTCAGACAGTACATGCATGATTATTATACGCCGGACCGTGTCGTCATTTCTGTAGCGGGTAATATATCAGAAAGCTTTATAAAAGATGTAGAAAAATGGTTCGGATCATACGAGGCAAAGGGCAAAGCGACAGGTCTTCAGAAGCCCGGATTCCATACAGAAAAACTCACGAGAAAAAAAGAAACAGAACAAGCCCATTTATGTCTGGGATTTAAAGGGCTGGAAGTCGGTCATGAAAAAATTTATGATTTGATCGTCCTTAATAATGTGCTCGGAGGCAGCATGAGCAGCCGCCTGTTCCAAGATGTTCGTGAAGATAAAGGGCTCGCTTATTCTGTTTACAGCTATCACAGCTCATATGAGGACAGCGGCATGCTCACTATTTATGGCGGAACAGGTGCAAATCAGCTTCAGCAGCTGTCAGAAACCATTCAAGAAACCCTTGCAACATTAAAGCGCGACGGCATAACGCCGAAAGAGCTGGAAAACAGCAAGGAGCAAATGAAGGGAAGCTTGATGCTGAGCTTAGAAAGCACAAACAGCAAAATGAGCCGAAACGGTAAAAATGAACTGCTGCTCGGAAAACACAAAACATTAGACGAAATTATTAATGAATTAAACGCTGTAAACTTAGAACGTGTCAACGGTCTTGCCAGAGAAATGTTTACGAATGACTATTCTCTGGCTCTTATCAGCCCTTCCGGCAATATGCCGTCATAAATCCGAAATGCCTGCCCTGAAACGGAGCAGGCATTTTTTTATCCTTTTGATCATACATAGTACAAGGGGGTGACAGAGATGCGGCTCAGTGAATTATCCGGGAAGGAAATTGTCGACATCAAAAGAGCTGAACGGCTGGGAGTACTGGGGCAGACCGATTTAGAAATCAATGAACAGGATGGTCAGATCACAGCGCTCCTCATTCCGACAGTCAAATGGTTTGGTTTGAGAAAACACGGTCAAGACATTCGTGTCCCCTGGAATCATATTCAAAAGATCGGATCAGATATGATCATTTTAGATGTCCCTGAGGAAATTTCTCCTCACCAAGAGTAACTATAGAAAAAGCCCACCTCTGCAGGTTATGGGCTTTCATGAAAACATCCAAACATCGGCTGAGTCTGCCGATGTTTTTTTGTGTGAAAAAAGCGTATGTTTTAATTCACCGCTATTTCCTTTTGATCATAAGATGAAGGGGAGCTTAACAGCTAGGGATCCAGTATATACAAAGAAGGTGAACGTTTAACATGTTAACCGGATTGAAAATTGCAGTTATCGGCGGTGACGCAAGACAGCTCGAAATTATTAGAAAGCTCACTGAACAGCAGACTGACATCTATCTCGTCGGTTTTGACCAATTGGATCACGGTTTTACCGGAGCTGTAAAATGCAATATTGATGAAATTCCTTATCAGCAAATAGACAGTATCATTCTTCCTGTGTCTGCGACAACAGGAGAAGGTGTCGTATCAACCGTATTTTCAAATGAAGAAGTTGTTTTAAAACAGGAGCACCTTGACCAAACGCCTGCACACTGTGTCATTTTCTCAGGGATTTCTAACGCCTATTTAGAAAACATTGCAGCTCAAGCAAACAGAAAACTTGTTAAGCTGTTTGAGCGGGATGACATTGCGATATACAATTCTATTCCGACAGTAGAAGGAACCATCATGCTGGCCATTCAGCACACAGATTATACGATACACGGATCTCAGGTGGCGGTTCTCGGGCTGGGACGCACCGGAATGACGATCGCCCGTACATTTGCCGCGCTTGGAGCGAATGTAAAGGTCGGGGCAAGAAGTTCAGCGCATCTGGCGCGCATCACCGAAATGGGGCTCGTTCCGTTTCACACTGATGAACTCAAAGAGCATGTCAAAGATATAGATATTTGTATTAATACCATACCGAGCATGATTTTGAATCAAACTGTGCTTTCTCGCATGACACCGAAAACCTTAATATTGGATCTGGCTTCACGTCCCGGCGGAACCGATTTTAAATATGCTGAAAAACAAGGGATTAAGGCACTCCTTGCCCCTGGTTTGCCGGGGATTGTCGCTCCTAAAACAGCAGGGCAGATCCTCGCCAATGTCTTGAGCAAGCTTTTGGCTGAACTACATGCTGAGGAGGGGAAATAAGAATGTCGTCACTAAAAGGGAAAAGAATCGGATTTGGACTGACCGGCTCGCATTGCACATATGAAGCGGTGTTTCCGCAAATTGAGGCGCTAGTCAATGAAGGAGCGGAAGTTCGGCCGGTTGTCACATTTACTGTAAAATCGACTGATACACGCTTTGGAGAAGGAGCAGAATGGGTTAAAAAGATTGAAGACCTTACCGGATATGAGGCAATTGATTCAATTGTAAAGGCTGAACCCCTCGGGCCAAAGCTTCCGCTGGACTGCATGGTAATTGCTCCATTAACTGGAAACTCGATGAGCAAGCTCGCCAACGCTATGACAGACAGCCCTGTACTGATGGCTGCAAAAGCAACAATCAGAAACAATCGGCCGGTCGTTCTCGGTATATCAACAAATGACGCTCTCGGTTTAAACGGCACAAACCTAATGAGGCTCATGTCTACCAAAAATATCTTCTTTATTCCATTTGGGCAAGACGATCCCTTCAAAAAACCGAATTCAATGGTTGCCAAAATGGATCTGCTTCCTCAAACCGTTGAAAAGGCGCTGATGCATCAGCAGCTTCAGCCGATTCTCGTTGATAATTATCAGGGAAATGACTAATATACAGAAAATCTTTCCCAAACAAAAAAATTCGGTCATCACCCGCATATTCTATGGTAAAATAAAACGTAAAATTATAGTCAAATCAATTCAATGAAGCTGATTGGCGGAAGGAGTTTTACAGATGGGAAGAGGTTTACACGTAGCTGTTGTCGGAGCGACAGGAGCTGTAGGACAACAAATGCTTAAAACACTTGAAGACAGAAATTTTGAAATGGACACACTTACATTGCTATCTTCAAAACGCTCTGCGGGTACCCAAGTCACATTTAAAGGCCAAGAGCTGACTGTACAGGAAGCTTCTCCTGAAAGCTTTGAAGGAGTAAATATTGCTTTGTTCAGCGCCGGCGGAAGCGTATCACAGGCATTGGCACCCGAAGCTGTAAAACGCGGCGCTATTGTTATAGATAATACAAGTGCGTTCCGTATGGACGAAAATACACCGCTTGTTGTGCCTGAAGTTAACGAGGCAGACTTGCACGAACACAACGGCATTATTGCCAACCCTAACTGCTCTACAATTCAAATGGTGGCTGCGCTGGAACCGATCCGCAAAGCTTACGGCTTAAACAAAGTTATCGTATCAACTTACCAAGCGGTATCAGGAGCGGGAAATGAAGCTGTAAAAGAGCTGTACAGCCAAACAGAGGCGATTTTGAACAACGAAGAAATCAAACCAGAGATTATGCCTGTAAAAGGGGATAAAAAACACTATCAAATCGCTTTCAATGCGATTCCGCAAATTGATAAATTCCAAGATAACGGCTATACGTTTGAGGAAATGAAAATGATAAATGAAACGAAAAAAATCATGCACATGCCTGAGCTTCAAGTAGCGGCTACATGTGTGAGACTTCCGATTGAAACCGGCCATTCAGAGTCCGTTTACATCGAAGTAGACCGAGATGACGCTACTGTGGAAGATATTAAAAATCTATTAAAAGAAGCTCCTGGCATTACACTTCAAGACGACCCGAGCCAGCAGCTTTATCCGATGCCTGCCGATGCAGTCGGCAAAAACGATGTGTTTGTAGGCCGCATCCGCAAAGACTTGGACAGAGCAAACGGTTTTCATTTATGGGTAGTTTCTGATAACCTATTAAAAGGCGCAGCATGGAACTCTGTTCAAATTGCAGAAAGCCTGAAAAAACTAAACCTCGTATAAAAGAAAGAATTTCCCAAAGACGAATAGAAGAGAGTAAGGCGCAAATAGCCTGCTCTCTTCTGTTACGTCCGAATAATTTGGAGTGAAAACAGTGAAGATAATTGTTCAGAAGTTTGGCGGGACATCTGTAAAAGATGACAAAGGACGTAAACTGGCTTTAGAGCACATTAAAGAAGCAATCAGTGAAGGATATAAGGTTGTCGTTGTCGTTTCTGCGATGGGCCGGAAGGGTGATCCGTACGCAACAGACTCTCTGTTGGGACTGCTTTACGGCAACCAGTCTGCGATTTCCCCGAGAGAGCAGGATCTGCTTTTATCATGCGGAGAGACGATTTCTTCTGTCGTCTTTACGAGCATGCTGCTGGATAACGGTGTAAAAGCATCTGCTCTGACAGGGGCTCAGGCTGGCTTCTTAACGAATGATCAGCATACAAATGCGAAAATCCTTGAAATGAAACCGGAGCGTTTATTCAGTGTGCTTGCGAATCATGACGCAGTAGTCGTCGCAGGATTCCAAGGCGCTACTGAAAAGGGCGATACAACAACGATCGGAAGAGGGGGCAGCGATACGTCTGCAGCTGCACTTGGGGCGGCAATTGACGCTGAATACATCGACATTTTCACAGATGTTGAAGGTGTGATGACTGCTGATCCGAGAGTAGTGGAAAACGCGAAACCGCTTCCTGTAGTAACATATACAGAAATCTGCAACCTGGCGTACCAGGGAGCGAAAGTGATTCATCCGCGAGCTGTGGAGATTGCGATGCAGGCTAAGGTTCCGATTCGCGTCCGCTCAACATATTCCAAAGATAAAGGCACATTGGTGACATCACATCATTCTTCCAATGTCGGCAGTGATGTTTTTGAACGGCTGATTACCGGAATTGCCCATGTCAAAGATGTCACACAGTTCAAAGTGCCTTCAAAAATCGGTCAGTATAACGTTCAGACTGAAGTTTTTAAAGCGATGGCGAGTGCAGGGATCAGCGTTGATTTCTTTAACATTACACCTAGTGAAATCGTTTATACGGTGGCTGGGAACAAGACGGAAACAGCTCAGCGCATCTTAATGGATATGGGTTATGACCCGATGGTGACGAAAAACTGCGCAAAAGTTTCGGCGGTCGGTGCCGGTATCATGGGCGTCCCGGGTGTAACGTCTAAAATTGTGACAGCTCTATCAGAGAAAGAGATTCCTATTCTGCAGTCGGCGGACAGCCACACGACCATCTGGGTGCTTGTCCATGAAGAGGACATGGTTCCTGCTGTAAACGCTTTGCATGAAGTGTTTGAACTTTCTAAGTAAATGTGATTGAATCATGATGAGGTGAAAAAAATGAATTTCGGAAATGTGTCTACAGCTATGATTACACCTTTTGACAATAAAGGGAATGTAGACTTTCAAAAATTGTCTACACTGATTGATTACTTGTTGAAAAACGGAACAGATTCTTTAGTGGTAGCGGGAACAACAGGAGAATCTCCAACCCTTTCAACAGAAGAAAAAATAGCGCTATTTGAATATACGGTCAAAGAAGTGAACGGCCGGGTGCCTGTCATTGCGGGTACTGGCAGCAACAATACGAAAGATTCCATTAAGCTGACCAAAAAAGCTGAGGAAGCAGGCGTAGATGCGGTGATGCTTGTTACGCCGTATTATAATAAACCTTCACAAGAAGGAATGTATCAGCATTTTAAAGCTGTTGCTTCTGAAACATCTCTTCCGGTTATGCTGTACAATGTGCCGGGCCGCACCGTTGCTTCTCTTGCTCCTGAGACGACAATCCGTTTGGCGGCGGATATTCCGAATGTTGTTGCGATTAAAGAAGCGAGCGGAGATCTCGAAGCGATTACAAAAATTGTTGCGGAAACGCCTGAAGATTTCTCCGTTTATTCTGGGGATGACGCCTTGACGCTTCCTGTTCTGTCAGTAGGAGGAAGAGGTGTCGTTTCAGTCGCAAGCCATATCGTAGGCTCTGATATGCAGCAAATGATCAAAAATTATACAAATGGGCAAACAGCTAACGCGGCACTGATTCACCAGAAACTGCTGCCGATTATGAAGGAACTGTTTAAAGCGCCTAACCCGGCTCCTGTGAAAACAGCTCTTCAGCTGAAAGGCCTTGATGTCGGTTCAGTGCGTCTGCCTCTCATCCCATTAAACGAAGATGAACGTCTGAGCTTAAGCAGCGCGATCAGCGAACTGTAAGAAAAGTTTCATACAGTGAAACAAACGCGGTCATTCTCATTTCACCTGAGTTTGACCGTTTCTTATACATATTGGTTTTCCCTAAACCTTCTGCTTTATCTTGTTTTCTAAATTTACTTTCAGTTATAATAGGAACAAGTGATGATGGACGGGTATGAGACTAGGAGGATATAGATTTTGAAAAAGAAAAATACAGAAAACGTTAGAATTATCGCCCTTGGCGGTGTCGGAGAAATTGGGAAGAACCTTTATGTCATCGAAATTGATTCAGACATTTTTGTCGTTGATGCCGGCCTAATGCATCCAGAAAACGAAATGCTCGGTATTGATGTGGTGATTCCTGACATATCATATTTGATTGAACGATCTGACCGCGTTAAGGCTATCTTTTTAACACATGGGCATGATGAGAATATCGGCGGCGTTTTTTACTTATTAAACAAGCTGTCTGTTCCTGTATACGGAACAAAGCTGACGCTTGCACTATTAAGAGAAAAATTAAAACAATACGGACATAACCGAAAAGCTGATTTAAGAGAAATTCACTCAAAATCTGTCATTACATTTGAATCAACAAAGGTATCGTTCTTTAATACGATCCACAGTATCCCTGATTCAGTAGGCGTCAGTTTAAAAACATCACTTGGATCTATTGTATGCACGGGAGACTTCAAATTTGACCAAACACCCGCACTTAATCAATCGTGCGACATTGGCGAGATTGCCAAAATCGGCAACAGTGGCGTACTTGCTCTGCTTTCTGACAGTGCTAATGCAGAACGACCGGGTTACACCCCTTCGGAAGCTGCTGTCAGCGGAGAGATTTCGGACGCACTGTACAATTCAGAGAACCGGGTAATCATTGCCGTTTTCGCATCCAATATTAACCGGATTCAGCAAGTCATTCATGCAGCGGCTCAAAATGGCAGAAAGATTGCCATTGCCGGAAAAAACCTTCAATCGATCCTTCAGCTTGCAAGAAAGCTTGGATATATTGAAGCAGATGATGAACTGTTTATTTCAATTCAGGATGTCAAAAAATATCCGAAGCGTGAAGTAGCGATTGTAACTGCCGGCAGCCATGGTGAACCGTTGGCAGCTCTGACAAGAATGGCAAACAAAGCTCACAAGCAGCTGAATATCGAAGAAGGGGATACAGTTGTCATTGCATCCACTCCGATCCCTGGGCAGGAACTCATTTATTCTAAAACAGTAGATTTGCTTGCCAGAGCCGGCGCACAAGTCATTTTTGCCCAAAAGCGTGTGCATGTATCTGGACACGGCTCACAGGAAGAGTTAAAGCTGATGATCAATCTGCTTAAACCAAAATATTTAATTCCTGTTAACGGCGAATACAGAATGCAAAAGGCTCATTCGAAAATCGCTGAAGAAATCGGCATGAAGCGCAGTGATATCTTCTTAATTGAAAAAGGAGACGTTGTCGAGTTCCGCGGCCAAAACGTAAAGATCGGTGATAAAGTGCCATACGGCAATATTTTAATCGACGGTTTAGGTGTAGGCGACATCGGAAATATTGTGCTGAGAGACCGCCGCTTACTTTCACAAGACGGCATACTGATTGTTGTCATTACACTTGATAAACAAAAGAAACATCTTGTATCAGGTCCTGAGATTATCACACGCGGTTTTGTTTATGTAAGAGAGTCTGAAGGCCTTATCGTACAGGCTACTGAGCTTGTACGCTCTATCGTGACAGAAGCAACTGAAACATCAAACGTTGAATGGTCAACGCTTAAGCAGGCAATGCGAGATGCTTTGAACCAATTCCTATATGAAAAAACAAAACGTAAACCGATGATCATCCCAATTATTATGGAAGTCTAATGTAAACGTAAGACCGGACCTGTTCCGGTCTTTATTTTTTTGCCTGTTAAGCCGGGATTGAATTGAAGATCTTTGTTCATAATACAAAGAGAAACTCGGAAAGGGTGAAAGCGAAATGGATCATCGTATGGAAAATACAGAAGAAGAACGTCCTGAAAAAAATGATGCGAAAGACAGCATTATGAATAAAATACAGCAGCTAGGAGAAACGACACTTCCGCAGCTGCCGCAAGATACAAATATTCATTGTCTGACCATTATCGGACAAATAGAAGGCCATGTTCAGCTGCCTCCGCAAAACAAAACAACAAAATATGAACATGTAATCCCGCAAATCGTTGCCATTGAGCAGAATCCAAAAATTGAAGGTTTGCTTATTATATTAAATACAGTCGGCGGAGATGTAGAAGCAGGTCTTGCAATTGCTGAAATGCTTGCGTCTCTGTCAAAACCGACCGTCTCCATTGTACTTGGCGGAGGACATTCCATCGGTGTACCAATTGCGGTATCTTGTGATTACAGCTATATCGCTGAAACAGCTACCATGACGATTCATCCCGTTCGTCTGACGGGACTGGTGATCGGCGTGCCTCAAACCTTTGAGTACTTGGATAAGATGCAAGAAAGAGTCGTTAACTTTGTAACAAGCCATTCAAATGTAGATGAAGATAAGTTTAAAGAGCTGATGTTTTCAAAAGGAAACTTAACACGCGATATTGGAACAAATGTCGTCGGCAAGGATGCCGTCGAGTATGGACTGATTGATCACGTCGGCGGAGTCGGACAGGCGATTCATAAATTAAATGAGCTGATCGAGGAAGCGAGAGAAGAAAAAGGGCGGATGATTCAATGATTTTGTATACCACGATGCCGCAGGAAATTGTTTTCGCGGAACAGAACCAACAGCCAAGTGCACACGAGCAAATTGAGTATAGAGGTGTTCCGCTTCTTGTCGAGATGAAAGGCAATGAAGCAGAGGTTATTCAAGTCATGAGCACTAATCCAATGCACTTTCTGCATCCGGATATTTCTCCGGGACAAAAGCTAAAATTAAACGTATAAGATTCCGGCCCTTTTTTAAGGGCAAAATATGCTATAATAGGGGAATCCTACAGAAAAACGCAGCCAGTAAACGGCTGCTTTCTTCATTATGTATGAACTTACATTTTTTAACGCAGTAAGGTGATGAGTGTGGCAAAGAAAAAAAGAAAATCGAGAAAAAAACAGGCAAAACAGCTCAACATAAAATTTGAATTGAACGGATTGCTGTGCATTGCTATCTCAATTATTGCCATTTTACAGCTTGGTGTAGTGGGACAAACCTTTATCTACTTGTTCCGTTTTTTCGCTGGTGAGTGGTTTATTTTATGCTTGTTAGGCTTATTCGTTTTAGGGGTTTCCCTATTTTGGAAGAAAAAAACGCCGAGTCTTTTAACAAGACGAAAGGCTGGGCTGTACTGCATCATTGCAAGCATATTGCTGCTTTCTCATGTACAGCTGTTTAAAAATTTGACGAACAGAGGATCTATTGAGTCTGCCAGCGTGATCCGCAATACATGGGAATTATTTTTAATGGACATGAATGGAAGCTCTGCTTCACCTGATTTAGGCGGGGGGATGATCGGAGCGCTTCTGTTTGCGGCTTCACACTTTTTGTTTGCATCAACTGGTTCTCAAATTATGGCGATTGTAATGATTTTGATCGGAATGATTCTGGTCACGGGGCGTTCTCTTCAAGAAACACTGAAAAAGTGGATGAGCCCGATCGGCCGTTTCATCAAAGAACAATGGTTTGCTTTTATTGATGATATGAAATCAGTCAAAACAAATATGAAATCATCGAAAAAAGCGAAAGCCAATACCAGTAAGAAACAAAAGCCGGCGCGCAAAAAACAGCAAATCGAGCCAGAGCCCGCTGCTGAAGAAGAGGAGCAGGAAATGGTATCGCCTCTCATTCATTCAGAGCCGATTATCTCAAGCTTTTCAGACCGGAATGAAACGGAAGAGCCTCCGGCAGCTGCAGTAAAACAAATTGAGCCGGCCACAGAACCGCTTCAGGAAAATCAGTCCGAGGCTGACCATAATGAAACGGCTGCTGCTCCGCCAATGACTTTTACAGAACTTGAAAATAAAGATTATCAGATGCCGTCATTAGATTTATTAGCTGATCCGAAGCATACCGGCCAGCAGGCTGATAAAAAAAATATTTATGAAAATGCCAGAAAGCTTGAACGCACCTTCCAAAGCTTCGGCGTAAAGGCGAAAGTGACACAGGTTCATCTTGGGCCGGCTGTCACGAAATATGAAGTGTATCCGGATGTCGGAGTGAAGGTAAGCAAGATAGTCAACCTAAGTGACGATTTAGCGCTTGCGTTAGCTGCAAAAGACATCAGGATTGAGGCGCCTATTCCAGGTAAATCTGCTATCGGCATAGAAGTGCCAAACGCGGAAGTGGCTATGGTATCGCTGAAGGAAGTGCTTGAGTCAAAACTTAATGACAGACCTGATGCAAAACTGTTAATCGGACTTGGTCGTAATATTTCGGGTGAAGCTGTGCTTGCTGAATTAAACAAAATGCCTCATTTGCTTGTCGCAGGCGCGACCGGAAGCGGAAAAAGTGTCTGTGTCAACGGCATTATTACAAGTATTCTGATGCGCGCTAAACCGCATGAAGTGAAAATGATGATGATTGACCCAAAAATGGTTGAACTGAATGTGTACAATGGGATTCCGCATTTGCTTGCTCCGGTGGTAACTGACCCGAAAAAAGCATCACAAGCTTTGAAAAAGGTTGTCAATGAAATGGAACGTCGGTACGAATTGTTTTCTCATACCGGAACAAGAAATATTGAAGGGTACAATGATTATATAAAACGCTCCAATAATGAGGGAGAGGCAAAACAGCCAGAGCTGCCGTATATCGTGGTCATTGTGGACGAGCTAGCTGATCTCATGATGGTAGCTTCATCTGATGTAGAAGACTCGATTACGAGATTGTCCCAAATGGCACGGGCTGCCGGCATCCATCTTATTATTGCGACACAGCGTCCGTCAGTTGACGTCATTACAGGGGTCATCAAGGCAAATATTCCGTCACGAATCGCATTCAGTGTCTCTTCACAGACGGACTCAAGGACCATTCTGGATATGGGGGGCGCTGAGAAGCTTTTAGGACGAGGAGATATGCTGTTTTTACCTGTCGGGGCTAATAAACCTGTCCGTGTACAAGGAGCATTTTTGTCAGACGAAGAAGTAGAGCAGGTCGTGGATCATGTCATTACGCAGCAAAAAGCTCAATATCAGGAAGAAATGATTCCTGAAGAAATAACGGAAACCCATACTGAGGTTACCGATGACCTTTATGATGAAGCCGTCGAATTAATCGTCGGCATGCAGACTGCATCCGTATCGATGCTGCAAAGAAGGTTCAGAATCGGGTATACGAGAGCGGCACGCCTGATTGATGCAATGGAAGAACGCGGCGTAGTTGGCCCGTATGAAGGCAGCAAACCAAGGGAAGTCTTAATATCAAAAGAAAAACATGATGAGCTCTCTTCTTAAATGAAGGGGGTTCAGTAACAATAATAACATTATGTAAACTGTACACCTTTTTATTTATTTTTTCGACAAAACATGATATAGTTGTCCCAATTGTTCAATAATTT
This sequence comes from Bacillus sp. AF23, assembly GCF_020861455.1. Taxonomy (NCBI): domain Bacteria; kingdom Bacillati; phylum Bacillota; class Bacilli; order Caryophanales; family Bacillaceae; genus Bacillus; species Bacillus sp. AF23. The sequence goes on along the minus strand of NZ_JAJHVY010000015.1, from coordinate 367,886 downwards.
TTATCGAAAGTGGTTTACGGAGGGGAAACATGTCTACAAAAGCTGATAATCGGCACTTGTATTTAAAAGTGATTGAACGAATAAAAGAGGATATTAAAAATGGAATCTACACTGAGAAAGAAAAGCTCCCTTCTGAATTTGAGCTTTCCAAAAAGCTTGGTGTCAGCCGGGCGACTTTGCGTGAAGCACTGCGGATATTGGAAGAAGAGCATGTGATTATCAGAAGGCATGGTGTAGGAACTTTTGTCCATTCTAAGCCGTTATTTCTTTCGGGCATTGAACAGCTGAACAGTGTAACCAAGATGATTGAACAGGCTAATATGATTCCAGGAACGATTTTTCTTTCATCTCAAGTGCTTATGCCGTCTGATGATGATATCAAGAGATTTCATCTGACATCAGGCCAGGAAGTTTTTTATCTTGAACGTGTCAGAACGGCAAACGGGCAGCCGATTGTGTATTGTATTGACAAAATTCCGATGGATATATTGCCGGATTCTTTTTCTCACCAGCAAGAGTCTATGTTTGACCTGCTTGAGAAAAATTCAGGCTCTGTGATCAGCTACGCCGTAACTGATATTGAGCCGATCGGCTATCATGATACGATTTCTCCAGTGCTGGAATGCGATCCGGAAACAGCTCTTTTGCTGTTAAAACAAACGCATTACGATCAGCATGATAAACCGGTGCTTTATTCATTAAATTATTTCAGAGCCGACAAATTCAGATTCCATGTTTTGCGTAAACGTTTCTAAAACAGACGCCTGTGATGTGTCTGTTTTTTTATTTGCCTGGTTTATGTTTCTTTGTACATACTTTTACTGCTGTTAACGCAAGATATAAAGGATGACAAAGTGAATGGGTGAAAATGTTGAAAGAAAAAATAGGAATGAAAAATATTATTGCTCTGGCTTCCGTACCGCTTGTTATGACATTAGGGAACTCCATGCTGATTCCCGTGCTTCCGATGATGGAGAAAAAGCTGTCGGTCAGTTCATTTCAAGTGTCATTAATTATCACTGTATATTCGGTGGTAGCGATCATTTGCATTCCGATCGCGGGGTACCTGTCGGATAGATTTGGCAGAAAAAAAGTGCTGCTCCCATGCCTTCTTATTGCGGGAATAGGGGGAGCTGTGGCTGCTTTTGCTTCGACATATATAGACAATCCTTACGCTATGATCTTGGTCGGACGGGTTCTTCAAGGCATCGGATCAGCGGGTGCAGCTCCCATCGTCATGCCGTTTATCGGCGATCTGTTTGAGGGGGATGATGAAAAGGTCAGTGCCGGTCTTGGCGATATTGAGACCGCTAACACCTCCGGAAAAGTGCTGAGTCCCATACTGGGTGCCTTACTTGCTTCCTGGTACTGGTTCGTCCCGTTTTGGTTTATTCCGTTTTTCTGTTTGATCAGCTTTTTGCTCGTATTGTTTCTGGTCGAAAAGCCTGAAGAAGATGAGGATGCACCTACAATTTCAGAGTTCCTCAAGAATGTGCGGAAAATCTTTAAACAGGATGGACGCTGGCTCTACACAGTTTTTATTATTGGGTGCGTCATTATGTTTTTATTATTTGGCGTATTATTTTACTTATCAGATACGCTAGAGAATAAATATACAATTGACGGAGTGGCCAAAGGCGGGCTGCTGGCGATACCTCTTTTATTCCTGTCCAGCAGTTCTTTTATAGCGGGTAAAAAGATCGGCAAAGATAAGGCAAGAATGAAATTTTGCGTCGTTACAGGGATGATTATGTTAAGCCTGTCTTTTATCGGCTTGTGGTGGAACCACAGTTTTTATTTTTTATTTATCTTTTTGAGCTTTGGGGGAATTGGAATCGGAATGGCGCTTCCTGCTCTAGATGCGCTGATAACAGAAGGGATTGAGAGTGAGGAATGCGGAACTATTTCCTCATTTTATAATAGTATGCGCTTTATTGGAGTAGCTCTCGGGCCGCCTGTGTTTGCGGCATTGATGTCTAATGCAAGCTGGCTTATCTTCATTCTTTCCGCGTTTTGCGGGATTATTTCCTTATTTCTGGTGCTCTTTAATGTAGATGCTAAAAAAAGTGAAGAAGAAAAAAACTTAGGGACGGTTTGACACACCGTCTTTTTTTGCTGAGAAGAATAGCGAATCTCGGCAGAAAACTCTTTTTTATTTCCAATAGCGGACGAACAATTAATACGTAAGAGGTTATTGTTTCCTTATAAATCCTACAGTTGCTATAATTACATGAAAGAGTGTTTCTGCGAATGCTGAAATTTGGTCATAATACATACTAATAAGAAATGAACGAAGGAGGTTTCACATGTCATATGTCAATGAAGTCAAAACAAAGCACGGCGGTTTAACCGCACATATTGTAGAAACAGAAAAATTTAAAACCGTCTCGCTTATCTTTAAAATGCTGGCGCCCTTAACAAAGGAGCAAGTTACGAAAAGAGCGCTGTTCCCGCATGTGCTGCTTCGAGGAACAGAAAGCCGTCCGAAAACTGCAGAATTGCGTTCTTACCTGGATGAACTTTACGGCACGTCTGTTTCGGCTGATCTCTCGAAAAAAGGTGAACAGCATGTAATTACATTCAGACTTGAAATTCCGAATGAAAAATATTTAAAAGATCAGACGCCACTCCTTGAAAAAGGGCTGCAGCTTCTCGCAGAAATCGTCTTTTCACCTGCTTTGGAAGCAGGCGTTTTTCAATCGCAATATGTGGATCAAGAAAAACGAACGCTGAAGCAAAGAATTCAAGCAGTTTATGATGATAAAATGCGTTACTCTAATCTAAGGCTTATACAGGAAATGTGTAAAAACGAACCTTACTCGCTGCACGTCAATGGTGAGATCGACGATGTTGATGCCATTACGGTCGATCAATTATATGAAACATACCGACACGCGATCCAAAAAGACCAGCTTGATTTATATGTCGTCGGCGATGTTGACAGTAAACAAGTGCAAGCTGCTATTGAACAATATTTTCAAACAGAGGAACGCACCCTGGAAGCATTTGTAAACAATCATGCTGAACAACCTGAACCCAAAGAAGTCATTGATGAAGAAGACGTCAAACAAGGCAAGCTGAATATTGGCTATCGGACCAATATTACCTTTACGGATCAGGATTATTCAGCTTTACAAGTTTTTAACGGAATGTTCGGCGGCTTTTCTCATTCCAAGCTTTTCATTAATGTTCGGGAAAAAGCCAGTCTCGCTTATTACGCAGCCTCGCGTATCGATAGCTTTAAAGGTTTATTAATGGTGATGTCAGGAATTGAAGTGAAAAACTACAAACAAGCCGTCTCTATTATTGCCGAGCAATTTCAGGCTATGAAAAACGGGGAGTTCAGTGAGCAAGACATCTCTCAGACGAAAGCCATGATTCGGAATCAGGTGCTGGAAACAATTGATACTGCGTACGGTTTATCTGAATTTCTATATCAGCAGGCCGCTGCCCAAGTCGATATTCCGATCGAAGATTTCCTTGCCAATATTGAGCGGGTGACAAAAGAGGATATCATTAAAGTCGGCGAAAAGATTCAGCTTGATACGACTTATTTCTTAAAAGGGACGGAGGGTGCATCTTGATAAAACCAATCGAATTTGAACAGCTTCAGGAGACGCTGTATCATGAAAAAATGTCAAACGGCCTGGACGTATACGTTTTGCCGAAAAAAGGCTTCAACAAGACGTATGCGGTATTCACAACAAAGTACGGGTCTATCGATAATCAGTTTGTCCCTCTTGGAAAAGACGAGATGGTTCAAGTTCCGGATGGGATTGCCCATTTTCTTGAACATAAGCTGTTTGAAAAAGCTGATGGAGATGTTTTTCAAGATTTCAGTAAACAGGGCGCCTCTGCCAATGCGTTCACGTCATTTACAAGAACGGCTTATCTTTTCTCAAGCACGTCAAATGTGGAACGCAATTTGGAGACACTGATTGATTTTGTGCAGGACCCTTATTTTACAGAAAAAACGGTGGAAAAGGAAAAAGGGATTATCGGCCAGGAAATTAACATGTATGATGATAACCCTGACTGGAGGCTTTACTTCGGGGTGATTGAAAACATGTACAAAGATCATCCTGTCAAAATAGACATAGCCGGCACGGTAGAAAGCATATCCCATATCACAAAGGACCTTCTTTACGAATGCTATGAAACGTTTTATCATCCGAGCAACATGCTCCTCTTTATAGTCGGTCCTGTTGATCCTGAAGCTATCATTTCTCAGGTAAGAGAAAATCAGGAAAGAAAACCGTATACAGATCAGCCGGAAATTAAACGGGAAGAAGTAAAAGAGCAAGAATCTGTTTTCCGGAAAGAAAAAGAAATTAAAATGAATGTCCAGGGACCGAAATGTCTCGTCGGACTGAAATCAAAGCATCCGTATAAATTAGGGAAAGAGCTGCTCAAGCATGAACTTACAATGAACCTATTGCTTGAATCTTTGTTCGGCAAAAGCTCTGCCCAATATGAGTCCCTTTATGAAAAAGGGTATATAGATGAAACGTTCAGCTTTGATTTTACGGCTGAATATGGGTTCGGTTTTGCTGCCATTGGCGGGGACACGCCTGAACCGGATAAATTGGCTGAAGACATTTCAGGCAATCTGCTTCGTGCCGGTGAAATCATCACCGCTGAGAAGATTGAACTTGCCAGAAAGAAAAAAATCGGGTCATTTTTAAAGGCATTAAACTCACCTGAATACATCGCTAACCAATTCACTCGCTATGCATTTTTGGAGATGAGCCTGTTTGATATCGTAACTGTTCTCGAGCAGATCACCCTTGAGGATGTGCAGCAAATCATACAAGAGGAAATTGCTGAGGACAGACTGACTGTCTGCAAAGTGGTTCCTAAATCTTAACATGCATCCCTCCAATGTGAGGGGTGTTTTTCTGCGGAAAGAAGGAAAGAGGATGAAAAAAACAGCATTAGTCACCGGGGCGAGCGGCGGTATCGGCAAAAGCATAAGTGAATCGCTTGCAGCAGAGGGATATGATCTGCTTTTGCACTACAATCAGAATGAAAGCGCGGCAGCAGAGCTTGCTGAAAAACTGAAACGGTCATTTGGCATATATGCTGATATTTTGCAAGGAGATCTCTCCACTCCCACTGGCGCTGATGAACTAACAAAATCAATTGTTCAGCCGGTTGATGCGATCGTTTTAAACAGCGGCAGAAGCCATTTTGGACTGATTACTGATGTAGATAATGCTACGGTACAGGAAATGGTTCAGCTGCATGTGGCAAGTCCTTACATGCTGACGAGAAACCTTCTTCCAGGCATGATCCGTAACAAATCGGGAGCGATCGTTGCAGTCAGCTCTATTTGGGGAGAGACTGGTGCATCGTGTGAGGTGCTGTACAGCATGGCAAAGGGAGCGCAGCACTCGTTTGTAAAAGGACTGGCTAAGGAGCTGGCCCCAAGCGGTATCAGGGTCAACGCAGTAGCGCCGGGTGCTGTAGATACAAACATGATGAATCAATTCAATCCGGATGAATTAGAAGAGATCGCTGATGAAATCCCGATCGGCAGGCTTGCACAGCCGAAAGAAGTTGCCGAGGCGGCAGCATTTCTCCTGTCTGAAAAAGCTTCCTATATTACTGGACAGATTCTGTCAGTTAACGGCGGCTGGCACTGCTGACGCAAAATAAAATGTGTATAGTTTCTTTTAAGAAGGACAAAATAATTTTGTAACTTCACATGAAATGGAGGAAACTCACATGTCAGTATTAGAAAACTGGGATAACTGGAAGAATTTCCTTGGTGATCGTTTAAACTATGCGCAAGATAAAGGCATGAGTCAGGATACCATCACTGACCTTGCTACAGAAATCGGCGGTTACCTGGCTAATGAAGTGGATTCTAAGAACGAGCAGGAAAAAGTGCTGGCAGATCTTTGGAGCGTAGCATCTAAAGAAGAACAGCACGCCATTGCCAATATGATGGTTAAGCTTGTTGAAAATAACAGCACTCATTAAGAAGAGAGGAGATTCTTCCTCTCTTTTTTATGTTTTCCCCATCACAGCAACATTCTTCTTTCTAATTAGAGAAAAATGCTTTATGATAAAGGAAGGTAAAATTTTGCCACAATGAAGGGGGTATATCATTTGGCAAAGCTCGAATGGTATTTTGAATATGAAATTCAAGTGAACCGCCCCGGACTGCTCGGGGATATTTCATCTCTTCTCGGGATGCTTTCTATTAACATCGTAACGATAAACGGCGTCGATCTTTCCAGAAGGGGAATGCTGCTCAGGTGCCGCCATATAGATCAAATTAAGCGATTAGAATCAATCTTAAAAACGATGGAAACAATTAAAGTAACGAAGCTGAGAGAACCAAGGCTTCGCGACCGCCTCGCCGTGCGTCACGGCCGGTACATCCAGAGGGATGCCGATGATAAGAAAACATTCCGCTTTGAACGGGACGAGCTGGGCTTGTTAGTCGATTTTATGGCCGAACTGTTCAAAAAAGAAGGCCATAAATTAATCGGGATCCGGGGAATGCCGCGCGTCGGGAAAACGGAGTCAATCGTAGCTTCCAGCGTATGCGCCAGCAAAAGATGGCTGTTTGTGTCATCTACCTTGCTGAAACAGACAATCAGAAGCCAGCTGATTGCCGATGAGTACAGCACTGAAAATGTCTTTATCATTGACGGAATTGTATCGACAAGAAGAGGATCAGAACGCCATCTGCAGCTGGTGAGGGAAATCATGAGGCTGCCTGCTACAAAAGTGGTGGAGCATCCGGACATATTCGTTCAAAATACAGAGTATACACTAGATGACTTTGATTATATTATTGAACTGAGAAATGATCCTGATGAGGTTATTACATATGAACATGCTGAAGAACCCCAAATGTTTGATCAATCCGGGTTTTCAAGCTTTGATTTTTAAAATTGGAAGGTGTTTGTTGTGACTGAACTAGGAATCCGGCTGAAAGAAGCCAGAGAGGAAAAAGCAATGTCATTGGATGATCTCCAAGCGGCAACTAAGATTCAAAAAAGGTATTTAACCGCCTTGGAGGAAGGAAATTATGACATTATTCCGGGTAAGTTTTATGTCCGGGCTTTCATCAAGCAATATGCGGAAGCCGTCGGGCTTGATGCTGACCAATTGTTTGAGGAGCATAAAAAAGATATCCCGAATACGTATCATGACGATGTGTCTGAAAAAATCTCCGGCATGAATCTCCAGAAGGAAATGCCAAAGCCTGCTTCTAAGGCGCTGGAATTGCTGCCTACAATACTTGTGATTCTCGGAGTGATTGTCGTGATCGCCATTGTTTACGCTATAATTCAGTTTGCGAATCATAAAAACGATGATAATAGCAATGCGGCATCAGAAAAATCAATCGCGAAAAGTGAAAGCAAGTATGAGATCCCTAAAGATTCAACGCTGAAAGAGAATCAAACCAATAGCTCTGAAAAAGAGACAGACACGAAAAAAGAAACGAAAGACAAAGAAGATAAAAAAGAAGACAGTGACAGTGACAAACTAGAGGTGAAAGCAACTGGCACTGAAGGATCTGTAACAACTTATGAAGTGTCCGGCGCTGATAAAATCGAGCTTGAGCTGAAGGCTTCAGACAGCTCTTGGATTCGAGTGCGCGATGAAAACAGCAGCTCTCTTAAAGAGGGTACACTGAAAAAAGACGAAACATATAAAAAAGACATAACTGATCAGAAACAAGTTGAAATCCGTACAGGATATGCACCTAACCTGAAAATAAAAATCAACGGTGAGGTTCTTTCATATAAACTTGATCCTAAAGAAGTGATGGCACAAACAATAAAGATTGTAAATAAAAAGGAAGAAAAGTCATCTTAATCACCAGATGACTTTTCTTCACGTCCGAGTATGAAACTGGAGGGGCTTTATGTTTAACTTACCGAATAAAATCACACTAGCAAGAATTGCATTAATCCCAATCTTCATGATTATCATGCTGGCGCCGTTTGACTGGGGCAGGCTCGAATTTGGAGACGAATCCATTCCGGTCACACACTTGGCGGGCGCTATCTTGTTTATTATTGCATCGACGACAGATTGGATAGATGGTTATTATGCCCGCAAACTGAACCTTGTTACAAACTTTGGGAAATTTCTCGATCCGCTTGCGGACAAACTTCTCGTATCAGCAGCGTTAATTATCCTTGTTCAATTTGATCTTGCTCCAGCTTGGATGGTCATTGTGATTATCAGCCGGGAGTTTGCCGTAACAGGTTTAAGGCTTGTATTAGCCGGAACGGGAGAAGTAGTCGCTGCGAATATGCTTGGTAAAATTAAAACCTGGGCACAAATCATTGCAGTATCTGCATTGCTTCTTCACAATCTTCCGTTTGAGCTTGTGTCATTTCCGTTCGCTGACCTGGCGTTATGGGTAGCCGTATTCTTTACCGTTGTATCAGGCTGGGACTATTTCGCTAAAAACTGGGAAGCGCTAAAAACATCTAACTAAGAAAGAAGGACATACGTGATGGAATTTCCAAAAAAAGCAGAGATTATTGCAGTCGGTTCAGAGCTCTTACTTGGTCAGATTGCTAATACAAATGCTCAATTTATCAGCAAACAGCTGGCAGAAATCGGAGTAAACGTATTTTACCATACAGCAGTCGGTGATAATCCGGAGCGGCTGAAGCAGGTCATCCGCATTGCTGAAGAGCGCTCTGATTTTATTGTTTTTTCAGGAGGGCTCGGACCGACAAAAGATGATTTAACAAAAGAAACGATAGCAAATGTGCTGGGACGCCCGCTCGTTTTAAATGATGAGGCGTTTCAATCCATTGAGGATTATTTCAAACGAACAAAACGCACGATGTCACCTAATAACCGAAAACAGGCGCTTGTCATCGAAGGATCTGACGTACTGGCGAATCACTTTGGAATGGCGCCGGGAATGCTTACAGAGCATGATTCGCGCTTTTATATGCTTCTTCCCGGGCCGCCGAGCGAATTGCGTCCGATGTTTGAAAATGAGGCAAAACCGCTTCTTCTTAAAAAGATGGGCTCCAATGAAAAAATTGTATCAACTGTTCTTCGCTTTTTCGGTATCGGCGAGTCTCAGCTTGAAGCTGATTTAGAAGATATCATTGATGCACAGACGAACCCGACGATCGCTCCGTTGGCAGCGGACGGAGAGGTGACGCTTCGCCTGACAGCAAAACATGCCGATGAAAAAGAAACAGAGCGTTTGTTAAAAGAAACAGAAGCCGTTATTTTAGAACGTGTCGGTGAATTTTTCTATGGCTACGACGATACATCGCTTGTGAAAGAGTTATCTAAAGCATGTAAGGAAAAAGGCATCACGCTTTCTGCCGCAGAAAGCTTTACCGGCGGGCTGTTTTCTGAATGGCTGACAGACCTTAGCGGCGCTTCAGCATTGTTTTCCGGCGGCGTTGTTTGCTATTCAAACGAAGTGAAGCAAAATGTGCTCGGCGTCAAAAAGGAAACATTGGACCGTTTCGGAGCAGTCAGCGAGGAATGCGCATCTGAGCTCGCAAAGGGTGTTCAGCAGCTCACTGGAAGCGATATTGGCATTAGCTTTACCGGTGTTGCCGGCCCTGATACTCAAGAAGGCCATGCACCTGGACATGTATTTATCGGTATTTCTGCAAACGGAAAAGAAGAGGTTCACGAGTTTCATTTTGCAGGCTCCAGAACAGGAATCAGAAAACGTGCTGCTAAATATGGCTGCCATTTAATTTTAAAACTGTTAGAGCAAAAATAATGTTTTCAGCACACTATCCTCCTCAAAAAACATGATTTCTCTGACTCATTATGATATTTTGGTAGAAATCAGGCCGAGAAAAATCCGAATATGCGTTCGCTTTTTTCTTGGCAAATCCCTTCAAACAGGGTATAGTATATGTAGTGGTAACATAAAGGAGGAAAAAATAGAATGAGTGATCGTCAGGCAGCCTTAGATATGGCTCTTAAACAAATAGAAAAGCAGTTCGGCAAAGGTTCCATTATGAAACTGGGAGAAAAGACAGATACAAGAATTTCTACTGTCCCAAGCGGCTCCCTCGCTCTTGATACGGCACTGGGAATTGGCGGATATCCGCGCGGACGGATTATTGAAGTATACGGTCCTGAAAGCTCAGGTAAAACAACTGTTGCGCTCCATGCGATTGCTGAGGTTCAGCAGCAGGGAGGACAAGCTGCGTTTATCGATGCGGAGCACGCGCTAGACCCGGTATACGCACAAAAACTCGGTGTCAATATCGAAGAGCTTTTACTGTCTCAGCCTGACACAGGCGAGCAGGCGCTTGAAATTGCAGAAGCGTTAGTTCGAAGCGGTGCGGTTGACATCGTTGTTGTCGACTCTGTAGCGGCGCTCGTTCCGAAAGCGGAAATTGAAGGCGACATGGGAGATTCACATGTCGGTTTGCAGGCACGTTTAATGTCTCAAGCGCTTCGTAAGCTTTCAGGGGCTATCAACAAATCGAAAACAATCGCGATTTTCATTAACCAAATTCGTGAAAAAGTCGGCGTTATGTTCGGAAACCCGGAAACGACTCCCGGCGGTCGTGCGCTGAAATTCTACTCTTCCGTTCGTCTTGAAGTACGCCGTGCTGAACAGCTGAAACAAGGCAACGACGTTATGGGGAATAAAACGAGAATTAAAGTTGTGAAAAACAAGGTGGCTCCTCCGTTCCGTACAGCTGAGGTTGATATTATGTATGGAGAAGGTATCTCAAAAGAAGGCGAAATCATTGATCTCGGAACTGAACTTGATATCGTGCAAAAAAGCGGTTCATGGTACTCTTATGAAGAAGAGCGTCTTGGCCAAGGCCGTGAAAATGCCAAACAATTCTTAAAAGAAAATAAAGATATCATGCTGATGATTCAGGAGCAAATTCGTGAACATTACGGCTTAGATAATAACGGGGTAGTACAGCAGCAGACGGAAGAGACACAGGAAGAACTCGAATTTGAAGAATAAAAATAAAATGAATTTGAAATGATAAAAAAGGCAGAGTGAAAACTCTGCTTTTTTTTCTTTTAAACTTTCTGCAAAATAATGATAAATAAATTGGTTTTTTTGACAACTTTTATAGTACTTCATACGTCTAACAAAACGTGTGTATTTGAAATTAGATTGGGAGGATAAAATGGATGACAAGCCCCACTCACAGAAGAACCGCGAAGCGCAGACGGAGAAAACTAAATAAAAGAGGCAAATTTTTGTTTGGTATGTTGGCGGCAATCATTTGTTTCATGATTTGGAATGCTGTTCATCGAGAGGATGAAGAAGCCGAACCATCTCAAGAAGCTGCGGCGGTTTCTGATACCGGTCAGAAGCAAGCTGATCAGAAGAAAAACAAAGCCAAAAAAACAGAGGAACAAATCAAAGAAGTGGACCGCAATGAAAAAATCAGCAGTTATTTAAAAGAGATCGGCTTCAGCGGGACAGCCATGATCGTCAGAAATGGAGAAGTCGTAATCAATAAAGGTTTTGGTTACGCGGACCGCGAGCATCACATAAAAAACAATCCTGCGACATCTTTTTATGTCGGTTCGTCACAAAAAGCGCTAATAGCAACCGCTATTTTGCAGCTTGAGGAAAAGGGAAAGCTTCAGACAAGTGATCCGGTCAGCGCGTATTTACCCCATTTTCCCAATGGAAAGAATATTACATTAAAGAATCTGCTTACTCATACATCGGGAATAAACGGACATGTTGAAGGGAATGGCGAGATCACTCCGGATGACTTAATAAAAGACATAGAACAGCAAGGAATCAAACGCCAGCCTGGAATATGGGACTATCAAGATTCTAACTATTCAGTTCTCGCTTATATTGTTGCTGAAGTGAGCGGTGAGTCTTATGAACAATACATAACCAATCATATTTTTAAGCCGGCAGAGATGACGCATTCGGGTTTTTACAAGACATATGATAAGCAGCCTTATCCAGCTGTCGGCTATAAGCTGAAAGGCAGCAGGGCCATTACACCGTATATGCTCGATTTATCTCAGATGTATGGAGCAGGCGATATATATATGAGTGCTGCCGATATGTACAAATTTGACAAAGCACTGATAGACGGCAAGCTCTATTCGCAAGAAAGCTATGAAAAAATGTTCACACCAGGGAGCAGTTCCACATACGGAATGGGATTTTATGTTGCCCCCGGAAGCTATTCAAACCACGGAGTCATGCCGGGCTTCAATGTATTGAACAGCTTCAGCAAATCCGGACAAACCGTTGTTGTTTTGTTGTCAAACATTCAAAATAACGCTAAACTTGGACAAGTGAACAATAAAATATACCAGCTTTTAAATCAGGAGTAATTTACGATCTTTTTTTTCAAAAGATTGGCGGATTCACGTTCGGCACGATAAATGGGGGCGGCTCAGCAAACGTTAAGCTGGCAAGCTTGACAAGTATTTCCGACACAATTACAATGAAGTTGTAACATTTGTTTTTTTAACATGATTGTTAAACCATTTAAACTTGACAAGGGCGATGAAACTTTCATTCCCTGTGAAGGTTCTGTATGTTGAGAAAACTAGACAATGTACATGCCGACACTTATTTTGAGCAACAACCAAGTTCATAGCAAGAGGAGGTGAAAGTATGACCCCAATTATGATGGTTCTCATCTCCATTTTGCTGATTCTACTCGGTTTAGTTGTTGGCTACTATGTTCGTAAAACCATTGCCGAAGCGAAAATTGCAGGCGCACGCGGTGCAGCCGAGCAAATTCTTGAAGATGCAAAGCGTGATGCTGAAGCACTGAAAAAAGAAGCTCTGCTTGAAGCAAAGGATGAAATCCACAAACTTCGAATAGATGCTGAACAAGAAGTTCGTGAAAGACGAAATGAGCTTCAAAAACAAGAAAACCGTTTACTCCAAAAGGAGGAAAACCTTGATCGCAAACATGAGGGAATTGATAAACGGGAAGCGATGTTGGAGAAGAAAGATCATTCTCTGAATGAACGACAACAACATATTGAAGAGATGGAAAGCAAAGTGGATGAGATGATTCGTATGCAGCAGTCAGAGTTGGAACGAATTTCGAGTCTGACTCGTGACGAAGCGAAACAAATCATTCTTGACCGGGTTGAAAACGAGCTTTCACATGACATCGCCATCATGACAAAAGAAACTGAGAACCGTGCGAAAGAAGAGGCGGATAAAAAAGCGAAAAACATTCTTTCACTCGCCTTACAGCGCTGCGCAGCGGACCACGTTGCCGAAACAACGGTATCAGTTGTCAATCTTCCAAATGATGAGATGAAAGGACGTATCATCGGCCGGGAAGGGCGTAACATTCGTACGCTTGAAACGCTGACAGGTATTGACCTGATTATCGATGATACCCCTGAAGCTGTTATTCTGTCCGGATTTGATCCGATCAGACGTGAGACAGCAAGGATTGCTCTTGATAAACTCGTTCAGGATGGCCGTATTCATCCGGCACGGATTGAAGAAATGGTTGAAAAATCTCGCCGCGAGGTCGATGACTACATTCGTGAGATGGGTGAGCAAACAACATTTGAGGTTGGCGTTCACGGCCTCCACCCAGATCTGATCAAGATTCTCGGCCGCTTAAAGTTCCGTACAAGCTACGGTCAAAATGTGCTTAAGCATTCCATGGAAGTCGCATTCTTGGCTGGGCTGATGGCATCGGAGCTTGGAGAAGATGCAAAGCTTGCTAAACGGGCGGGATTACTTCATGACATCGGAAAAGCGATTGACCATGAAGTAGAAGGAAGCCATGTTGAAATCGGAGTCGAGCTTGCGACTAAATATAAAGAGCACACAGTCGTAATTAACAGTATTGCATCACACCATGGGGACGAGGAGCCGACTTCCATTATCGCTGTGCTGGTAGCTGCAGCAGATGCGCTTTCCGCTGCAAGACCTGGCGCAAGAAGTGAGACGCTCGAGAACTACATTCGAAGACTTGAAAAGCTTGAAGAAATTTCTGAGTCCTACGAAGGTGTTGAAAAATCATTTGCGATTCAGGCTGGACGTGAAGTGCGTATTATGGTGAAGCCGGATTCAATAAATGATCTTGAAGCTCATCGCCTGGCGCGAGATATCCGAAAACGAATTGAGGACGAGCTCGATTATCCAGGTCATATTAAAGTGACAGTCATTAGAGAAACTCGAGCCGTAGAGTATGCAAAATAAAGTGATGCGCTAAGCATCACTTTATTTTTTTGACGGCTGAGGAATAGAAAGGATTTACAAAATGAGAATTTTATTTATCGGAGATGTTGTCGGGTCACCGGGCCGCGACATGGTAAAAGAGTATGTGCCAAAGCTGAAAACAAAATACAAGCCGCATTTTACCATTATAAATGGCGAAAATGCCGCACATGGAAAAGGCTTAACAGAAAAAATCTATCACAGTTTAATACAGTCTGGCGCAGATGCGATCACGATGGGAAACCACACCTGGGACAAAAAAGAAATTTTCGATTTTATCGACGATGTCCCGAACTTAGTCCGTCCCGCAAACTTTCCGGAAGGAACACCAGGAAAAGGGATCACATATGTGAAAGCAAACGGTAAAGAACTTGCTGTTATCAACTTGCAAGGCCGTACGTTTTTACCGCCGCTCGATGATCCGTTTTTAAAAGCGGATGAATTAATTGCCGAAGCTGCTAAAAGAACACCGTACATTTTTATCGACTTCCATGCGGAAGCGACAAGTGAAAAGCTCGCACTCGGCTGGTACACGGATGGACGGGCATCTGCTGTAGTAGGAACTCACACTCACGTGCAAACAGCGGATAACCGCATTTTGCCGAAGGGCACGGCATATATTACTGATGTAGGGATGACCGGCCCATATGACGGTATACTGGGGATGGACAGAGAAACGATTATCAAACGTTTCAAAACAAACCTTCCTGTGCGCTTTACTGTCGCTGAAGGAAAAACAACCCTGAGCGGAGTCGTCATTGATATAGACGATCAAACGAAAAAAGCCGTTAAAATCGAACGTATTTTAATCAATGATGATCACATGTTCTTTGAATAATTGATCACATGGTTATTTTATAAAAATATTAAAAAGAAAAGCAGGAATATAGCAACTCCTTAGTGAATATAGTAAAAATGGAAGGTAGCCCGCTATTTTTGAAAAGCATTGTGGGGATGGCTTTTTGGATAGCAACATCTAATAATGATTGTTCTAATGAACACTCACTTATCCATTGTAAAACTAAGGGGGAGCAGAAATGGAAATCTTAAAAGTTTCAGCAAAATCGAGTCCAAATTCAGTGGCAGGTGCGCTTGCAGGTGTGTTAAGAGAGCGCGGAGCCGCCGAGATTCAAGCAATTGGAGCGGGTGCTTTGAACCAAGCTGTAAAAGCTGTGGCAATCGCCAGAGGATTTGTGGCGCCAAGCGGGGTTGATTTGATTTGTATTCCGGCTTTTACTGATATTCAGATCGATGGTGAAGAAAGAACAGCGATTAAATTAATCGTGGAGCCTCGCTAAGAAAATTAAAGTATTCACAACCTGTTTGCATATGCAAGCAGGTTGTTTTTCATTTATTGTGATATTTTCTCTCAATAGTATTTTTATAATATAAATGAACCATATGTCATGTGTAAAAACGATTCCGGCTTTTTATAAAAAAAATTTAGCCCATTTTTCAAGACGGATACTTTTGTCTTTCCTAGGAGGACACAGCTGTTTACTGTGATTCCAGATCATGGTACAATCCGGTTATAGCAAGACTTTTAAAGGAGGATTGTACATGCAGAGTGGAAAGATGAAAGCTGTAATGAAAAAACACGGTGCTTTCGGCGCTGTGCTGGCTGAAGTTCCCATTCCTGAAATCGATAAGCATGAAGTTCTTATAAAAGTTAAGGCAGCTTCCATTTGCGGCACGGATGTGCATATTTATAATTGGGACCAATGGGCACGGCAGAGAATAAAAGCTCCTTGTGTCTTCGGCCATGAGTTTAGTGGCATTGTCGAGGCTGTAGGCGAGAATGTCAGCAGTGTAAAAATCGGGGAGTATGTTTCTGCGGAAACACACATTGTATGCGGCACATGCATCCCTTGTTTAACCGGAAAGCCTCATGTATGTAAAAATACGGCCATTATCGGAGTGGACACGGCAGGCTGTTTTGCGGAGTATGTCAAAGTGCCGGCCGAAAACATTTGGAGGAACCCCGCGGATATGGACCCGGCGATTGCTTCCATTCAAGAGCCTTTAGGAAATGCCGTTCATACAGTTCTTGAGAGTCAGAACGCCGGAGGAACGACTGCCATTATTGGATGCGGGCCGATCGGACTTATGGCGGTAGCGGTCGCAAAAGCAGCAGGTGCAGCGCAGGTGGTCGCCATTGACAAAAATGAGTACAGATTAGCTCTCGCCAAACAAATGGGAGCCACAAGCACGGTCTCCGTCGAAAAAGAAGATCCGCTCAAAATTGTAAGCGCTTTAACGGGCGGGGAAGGAGCTGATCTCGTTTGTGAGATGTCGGGTCACCCTTCAGCTATCGCGCAAGGCCTTGCAATGGCTGCAAATGGCGGGAGATTTCATATTCTCAGCCTGCCGGAACATCCGGTTACCATCGACCTGACGAATAAAGTCGTGTTTAAAGGCCTTACCATCCAAGGGATCACAGGGAGAAAGATGTTTACGACATGGCGGCAGGTTTCACAATTGCTTAGAACAAACACACTGGATCTTTCACCTATTATTACCCATCAGTTTCCATTAGAAGAGTTTGAGAAAGGGTTTGAACTGATGAGAAGCGGACAGTGCGGAAAGGTTATTTTAATTCCATAAAAGGGGGATCAACATGACAAAAGAATTTGAGTTTCTAAAAGCAGAGCTTGAAAGAATGAAAGAAAACCATACATGGCAAGACGTTAAACAGGTTGAATCAATGCAGGGCCCTTCTGTTACAGTGAATCATAAAAAAGTCATTCAGCTTTCTTCTAATAATTACCTCGGATTTACTTCACACCCAAGACTCATCAAAGCTGCACAGGAAGCTGCTCAGCAATTTGGAGCCGGAACCGGTTCAGTCCGGACAATCGCCGGAACGTTTACCATGCATCAAGAATTGGAGAAAAAGCTGGCAGCCTTTAAAAAAACAGAGGCGGCACTTGTCTTCCAATCAGGCTTTACAACAAACCAAGGTGTACTTTCCAGCATTCTTTCAAAAGACGATATTGTCATTTCTGATGAATTGAACCATGCCTCTATCATTGATGGAATCAGATTGACTAAGGCGGATAAAAAGGTTTATCAGCATGTAAATATGAGTGATTTAGAGAAGGTGCTGAGAAAATCAATGAATTACCGCATGCGCTTGATTGTCACTGACGGCGTATTTTCAATGGATGGAAATATTGCTCCTCTGCCTGACATTGTGGAGCTCGCTGAGAAATATGACGCTTTTGTGATGGTTGATGACGCCCACGCATCCGGAGTGCTTGGCGAAAACGGCAGAGGGACGGTAAATCATTTCGGTCTTGACGGAAGGGTTCATATTCAAGTCGGAACGTTAAGCAAGGCAATCGGAGTTTTAGGGGGATACGCTGCCGGTTCAAAGGTGTTAATCGACTATTTGCGTCATAAAGGCCGTCCGTTTTTATTTAGCACGTCACATCCTCCGGCTGTAACTGCAGCTTGTATGGAAGCAATTGATGTCTTGCTGGAAGAGCCGGAGCATATGGAGCGTCTGTGGGAGAATACACATTATTTTAAATCAATGCTTGTCCAAATGGGTTTTACTCTCACACAGAGCGAGACGCCGATTTTGCCTATTTTAATAGGTGATGAGGGGGCAGCGAAGCAATTTTCTGATCAGCTTCTGTCACAAGGTGTTTTTGCACAAAGCATCGTTTTCCCGACTGTTGCAAAAGGAAAAGCCAGAATACGCACAATTATTACAGCCGAGCACACCAAAGAAGAACTGGATCAGGCGCTTGATGCCATTGAAAAGACAGCAAAGGAGCTTCAGCTATTGTAAGGAGAAGGGAACACTCTTCTCCCTTTCATTCCTTATTGATTATTATTCTCAATGAGTGTACAATGATAGGTTGCCAGTTGTGCAGAGCTTCAATAACCTTTATACTGGAGGGTGGAAGTTTGGTTTGAAAGGAGAAATATCATATGAATGAAAAGCAAAAATTAGAGAGCGGACAAGTTAATCCATCGGACAAAAAATCCGAGAAGGATTACAGCAAGTACTTTGAAGCTGTCTACATTCCGCCTTCTTTAAAAGATGCGAAAAAACGCGGCAAAGAAGCCGTTACTTATCATAATGACTTTAAAATTTCTGAAGAATTCAAAGGCATGGGTGAAGGAAGAAAATTCTATATCCGGACGTACGGCTGCCAAATGAACGAACATGATACAGAAGTAATGGCAGGCATCTTTATGGCTCTTGGCTATGAAGCGACAAACTCTGTTGACGATGCCAATGTCATTCTGTTAAATACATGTGCGATCCGTGAAAATGCGGAAAACAAGGTATTTGGTGAGCTTGGACACTTAAAAGCACTCAAAAAAAATAACCCGGATCTTATCTTAGGCGTTTGCGGCTGTATGTCACAAGAGGAATCAGTCGTTAACAGGATTTTGAAAAAACATCCGTTTGTAGATATGATTTTCGGTACGCATAATATCCATCGTCTGCCGGAGCTTTTGTCTGAAGCATACCTTTCAAAAGAAATGGTCATAGAAGTTTGGTCCAAGGAAGGCGATGTCATTGAAAACCTTCCGAAAGTCCGCAACGGAAAAATTAAGGGCTGGGTCAACATCATGTACGGCTGTGACAAGTTCTGTACGTATTGCATCGTCCCGTATACACGCGGAAAAGAAAGAAGCCGCCGTCCGGAAGAGATCATTCAGGAAGTAAGAAGACTTGCAAGCGAAGGCTATAAGGAAATTACACTTTTAGGCCAAAACGTAAACGCGTACGGAAAAGACTTTGAAGATATGAACTACGGCCTTGGTGATTTGATGGATGAGCTGCGCAAAATCGATATCCCGAGAATCCGTTTCACAACGAGTCATCCGCGTGACTTTGATGACCATCTCATTGAAGTGCTTGCAAAAGGCGGCAATCTACTCGATCATATTCATCTGCCGGTCCAATCAGGAAGCTCAGAGGTCTTGAAACTGATGGCACGCAAATATGACAGAGAGCGTTACATGGAGCTCGTCAGAAAAATCAAAGCGGCTATGCCAAACGCTTCTTTAACAACTGACATTATCGTCGGCTTCCCTAACGAAACGGACGAACAGTTTGAAGAAACGCTGTCATTATACCGTGAAGTGGAGTTTGACAGCGCCTATACGTTCATTTACTCTCCGCGTGAAGGCACACCTGCAGCAAAAATGAAAGATAACGTTCCGATGAGAGTGAAAAAAGAACGCCTGCAGCGTCTGAACGCACTGGTTAATGAAATTTCTGCTAAAAAAATGAAGGAATATGAAGGCAAGGTTGTCGAAGTATTAGTTGAGGGCGAAAGCAAAAACAACCCTGAGGTTCTTGCCGGCTACACTGAAAAAAGCAAGCTTGTGAATTTCAAAGGACCAAAGGAAGCGATCGGCAAAATCGTTCGCGTGAAAATCCAGCAAGCGAAAACGTGGTCTCTTGACGGAGAAATGGCAGGAGAAGCAATCGAGGTGAAATAAGATGACGCTCTACTCTAAAAAAGACATTGTGCAGCAAGCACGAAACCTTGCAAAAATGATCTCTGAAACAGAAGAGGTTGATTTTTTCAAACGGGCTGAAGCGCAAATTAATGAGAACGCAAAAGTGTCTGTAATCATTAATCAGATTAAAGCCCTGCAAAAACAAGCTGTTAATCTGAAGCATTACCAAAAACTCGAAGCGCTCAAACAAGTAGAAGAAAAAATTGATGCGCTGCAAGAGGAGCTTGAAGACATTCCTGTCATCCAGGAATTCAGAGATTCTCAGGTTGAGGTGAATGACCTTCTGCAGCTCGTGGCGACCACCATTTCCAATCAGGTCACAAATGAAATCATTGCATCAACCGGAGGCGACCTTCTAAAAGGAGAAACCGGTTCGAAGATGAAACATTCAAATAACAGCTGTTCTCTTTAAACACGGTGCCTTTTCAGGCCCGTGTTTTTTTATGTTAAACTATTAAAAGAACTAAACAAACTATGTACTAAATATTCAATCTGTTTTGCCGCCTTTAGCCAAATAAACTTTATCGCACTTATGAGTAAAGTTTCTAGGCACCCCTGCATACAATGGAACAGAAACTTTGTATTTTTATATTTTATTTATAAAAATGCACACTAGACGAATGCCCAGCATAAGATAACACGAAGAAGAACAAGGAGGCATGCCGGAATGTCTGAATACAGGGAAATTATCACGAAGGCGGTAGTAGCGAAAGGCAGAAAATTTACACAGTGCACCAATACCATCTCCCCTGAGAAAAAACCGAGCAGCATTTTGGGCGGTTGGATTATCAATCACAAGTATGACGCAGAAAAAATCGGAAAAACCGTAGAAATTGAAGGGTATTACGATATAAACGTATGGTACTCTTACGCAGACAATACAAAAACAGAGGTTGTCACAGAACGAGTGAAGTACGTCGATGTGATTAAACTCAGATACAGAGATAACAATTACTTAGACGATGAGCATGAAGTGATTGCAAAAGTGCTTCAGCAGCCAAACTGCCTTGAAGTCACCATATCTCCAAATGGCAATAAAATTGTCGTGCAAGCGGAGAGGGAATTTTTGGCGGAAGTGGTAGGGGAAACAAAGGTTGTTGTAGAAGTGAATTCTGATTGGGAAGAGGATGACGAAGAGGATTGGGAAGACGAACTTGATGAAGAGCTGGAGGACATCAATCCTGAATTTTTAGTTGGAGATCCTGAAGAATAAAAAAGAGACTAGGGGAGTCGGTACCCCAAGTCTCTTTTTTATATAGACATATCATTCTTTTAACACTTTCTGTTTATGTTATAATGAAGGCTGGCAAATAGAAACGTTGATACATAGTGAGGGATTAAACAATGGCTACTTATACGCCTATGATACAGCAATATTTAAAAATAAAGGCAGAGCATCAGGATGCCTTTTTATTTTTTCGTCTCGGGGATTTTTACGAAATGTTTTTTGAGGACGCTAAAAAAGCGTCCCAAGAGCTGGAAATTACGTTAACAAGCAGAGACGGAGGCGCCGCTGAAAAAATACCGATGTGCGGTGTTCCGTATCATTCTGCTTCGGCTTATATCGAACAGCTTATTAAAAAAGGATACAAGGTGGCCATATGCGAACAAACGGAGGATCCAAAGGCTGCAAAGGGCGTTGTCAAACGTGAAGTCGTTCAGCTGATTACGCCTGGAACTGTAATGGACGGAAAAGGCATCCATGAATCAGAAAACAACTTTATTGCATCAGTTTCGGCCTGCTCAAACGGATACGGGCTGGCGCTGTCCGATTTAACAACGGGTGAAAATTTGGCTGTTTTAATTGAACGGCTGGAAGACGTCATATCAGAAATTTATTCAGTCGGCGCGCGGGAAATTGTCGTATCGGGAAGCCTTGATGAAAAGACGGTTGCTCAGCTGAAGGAGCGGTGCGGCGCTACCATTTCAATTGAAGATGGGGAAACGGATGAGCACGTTCAGATTATTGAGCATTTGCAGAATCCGGACGTAACGAAAACGTTTCTCCGTTTATATACGTATCTGAAAAGGACTCAGAAACGGAGCTTAGATCACCTTCAGCCTGTACAAGTGTATGAGCTTGAAGAAGCCATGAAAATCGACTTGTACTCAAAGCGAAATTTGGAGCTGACTGAAACGATCCGTTCAAAAAATAAAAAAGGCTCCCTGTTATGGCTGCTTGATGAAACAAAAACTGCGATGGGAGGGCGGCTGCTGAAACAGTGGATTGACCGTCCGCTTATCAGAGTGAATCAAATTGAAGAGCGTCAAGAAATGGTGGAAACATTAATGTCCCATTTCTTTGAACGGGAAGATCTGCGTGAGCGTTTAAAGGAAGTCTATGATTTAGAACGCCTTGCAGGCCGTGTCGCATTCGGAAATGTCAATGCACGGGATCTCATTCAGCTGAAGGAATCATTAAAGCAAGTGCCCGGCATTAAACAGCTTGTTGCTTCACTGGCTCATAAGAAAGCGAAGGAGCGTGCGGAGCGGATTGACCCGTGCGGCGATGTTCTAGAATTACTGGAAGGAGCCCTGTACGAAAACCCTCCGATATCAGTAAAAGAAGGGAGCCTGATCAAAGACGGGTACAATCAAAAACTCGATGAATACCGCGATGCTAGCAGAAACGGCAAAGACTGGATTGCCCGCCTTGAACAGCAGGAACGTGAATATACAGGCATTCGGTCATTAAAAGTCGGCTTCAATAAAGTATTTGGCTATTATATTGAAGTGACAAAGGCGAATTTGCACCTTCTTGAAGAAGGGCGCTATGAGCGGAAACAGACGCTAACGAATGCAGAACGCTACATTACACCTGAATTAAAAGAAAAAGAAGCGCTCATTTTGGAAGCGGAAAATAACATCTGCGAGCTGGAATACGAGCTGTTCACCGAGCTGCGTGAGAAAGTGAAATTGTATATTCCGCGTTTGCAGCAGCTCGCCAAACAGATGAGTGAGCTCGATGCGCTGCAATGCTTTGCGACAATTAGTGAAAATCGTCATTACACGAAACCTGAGTTTTCTAAAGATGAAGTTGAGGTCATAGAGGGCAGACACCCGGTTGTTGAAAAAGTAATGGACAGCCAGGAATACGTGCCTAACAACTGTGTGATGGGCGATAACAGACAGATGCTGCTCATTACCGGACCGAACATGTCGGGGAAAAGCACATACATGAGACAAATCGCGCTCATCTCCATTATGGCGCAAATTGGCTGCTTTGTGCCCGCGAAAAAAGCTATGCTTCCGATTTTCGATCAAATTTTCACCCGAATCGGCGCGGCGGATGATTTGATTTCCGGACAAAGTACATTTATGGTGGAAATGCTTGAAGCCAAAAATGCGATTGTAAATGCAACCAAAAACAGCCTCATTTTGTTTGATGAAATCGGGCGGGGAACGTCCACATATGACGGCATGGCCCTTGCGCAAGCGATTATTGAATATGTTCATGACCATATTGGCGCCAAGACGCTGTTTAGTACGCACTATCATGAGCTGACGGTTCTTGAAGAAAAGCTTCCGCAGCTGAAAAATGTCCATGTTCGTGCTGAGGAATATAATGGAACGGTTGTCTTTCTTCATCAAATTAAAGAAGGGGCCGCTGACAAAAGCTACGGTATCCATGTCGCCCAGCTGGCTGAGCTGCCGGAAGATCTGATTTCGCGCGCTCAAGACATTCTAAAAGAACTTGAGCATTCAGGGAACAAACCGGAAGTGCCAGTGCAGAAACCTGAGGTACCAGTACAGAAACATGAGGTCAAAGAAGAGCCGGCACAGCTGTCCTTCTTTGACGAATCGGATAAACCGGCTGTATCACCAAAGCTTTCTAAAAAAGAAAAGCAAGTACTTGATATCTTTAAATCTCTGAATATACTTGATATGACACCGCTGGAAGCGATGAATGAAATGTACAAGCTGCAAAAGAAATTACATTAAAACGGGGTGATGAATGTGGCAAAAGTCATCCAGCTGTCAGATGAACTTTCAAATAAAATTGCGGCGGGCGAAGTTGTGGAACGGCCGGCCTCAGTCGTAAAGGAATTGGTGGAAAATGCCATCGACGCTGACAGCACAGTCATTGAAATCGACATTGAGGAAGCGGGTCTTGCATCCATTCGTGTTCTGGATAATGGAGAAGGAATGGAAAATGAAGATTGCAAGCGTGCCTTCCGTCGCCACGCAACAAGTAAAATAAAAGATGAGAATGATTTATTCAGAGTGAGAACACTTGGTTTCAGGGGAGAGGCACTGCCAAGTATTGCGTCAGTCTCCCATCTGGAGATTACGACAAGCACGGGAGAAGGAGCGGGAACGAAGCTCATGCTCCAAGGCGGAAACATTATTTCTGAATCGCGTTCCTCAAGCAGGAAGGGAACCGAAATTGTCGTTTCCAATCTGTTTTTTAATACACCGGCCCGCTTGAAATATATGAAAACCGTTCATACAGAGCTTGGGAATATTACGGATGTGGTCAACCGCATTGCGCTGGCACATCCGGAGGTATCGATCCGCCTTCGCCATCATGGAAAAAATCTTCTCCAAACGAATGGAAATGGAGATGTGCGCCATGTCCTTGCCGCGATTTACGGTACGGCTGTCGCTAAAAAAATGCTGCCGCTTCATGTCAGCTCACTGGATTTTGAAGTGAAGGGATATATCGCTCTGCCAGAGATTACACGGGCATCGAGAAATTACATGTCGTCTGTCATCAATGGCCGTTATATTAAAAATTTCCCGCTCGTCAAGGCGGTGCACGAAGGATATCACACACTTTTGCCAATCGGACGCCATCCGATCACATTTATAGAAATCACCATGGACCCGATTTTAGTCGATGTCAACGTGCACCCTTCGAAGCTTGAGGTACGGCTCAGCAAGGAAACAGAGCTGCACGACTTAATTCGTGACGGCATAAAAGATGTATTTAAACAGCAGCAGCTGATACCGAGCGCGCAGCTTCCGAAAAAGTCAGCACCTGTGATCAAAAATGAGCAGCAGATCATGACCTTTGATGATAAACCTTCTGAAAGAAAAGTGCCGGAAAAAGCGCCTATGCCTTCGTATTCACCAATGAAGCTCAGTTCAGTTGTCAAAGAACCAGTTGAGATAGAAGACGAATTGCCTTCAGAGCAGCTTGAAACTCATTCTGTGGCTGAAACAAAACAAGATATTGCAGAGCCTGCAGTTTCAGAGGAATTGCCTGAAGCATTCGAACAGGAGCCCGCTCAGGAACTTCAGCAGACATCATCTGAACGTGTGCCGATCATGTACCCGATTGGCCAGATGCATGGGACCTATATATTGGCGCAAAACGAAAACGGCTTATATATTATCGACCAGCATGCCGCCCAAGAGCGTATTAAATACGAATATTTTCGTGAAAAGGTCGGGGAGGTTGAGCCTGAGGTGCAGGATATGATTGTGCCGCTCACGTTCCATTATTCCACGAACGAGGCACTCATTATTGAACAGCATCAACAAGAGCTCGAAAGCGTAGGTGTCTTTTTAGAGTCTTTCGGCTCGAACAGTTACATCGTCCGCTGCCACCCGGCTTGGTTTCCAAAAGGAGAAGAAGCCGAGCTGATAGAAGAAATCATTCAGCAGGTGCTCGATTCGAAAAACATTGATATCAAAAAACTGCGCGAAGAAGCGGCGATTATGATGAGCTGCAAAGGTTCAATCAAAGCAAACCGCCACCTCAGAAACGACGAGATCAAAGCGCTACTGGACGATCTCCGAAGCACATCAGACCCATTTACATGCCCGCACGGCCGTCCGATTATGATTCATCATTCTACGTATGAGATGGAAAAGATGTTCAAACGGGTGATGTAGTGGATTTTGGCGAAGGGGAATATATCCTTTTCTAAATTTTAGTCATGCATTTCAAGCATTGAGATATTCTTCGGAATCGCTCAATGCTTTTTTTATTGTGTTTTTTCAGTAATATGAATTTAAACATTTGAAGTCATCTTGACTTTAGAAAATAAAAACTTACGTCAGCATAAGGAAGTCATTACATGGATTATAACGAAAGAGGAGCGTTTGGAGTATATAAAAAAAACATCCAATCATCCCAACGGAAGAACCACAGACAAAGCTGCAAGTTTTCCCGATGAACGATTGGATGTGATGACAGTCATTAGTAGACGTCACCCGTATGGAAAATAAAAACTCGACACTTCTATTATACCATACGGGGGCGTTTACGGTGAACTGTCCAAAACATATAGAAAATCTGGAACAGGTACTTAATCAAATTGAAAATGACAAAAATTACGTCATTGTGATTGACGGAAACAATAAATCATTCAAGTTAACGGAAATGCCAGAGCACGGGAAAACCATCGTGCAAACGTCAAAAGGCAATCTTTCCAGAATTGATTTTGAGATCGGATATAAAATGTGACGCAGAGGGGCCGGTCCTCTCTGCGATATGGGAGGAACAGGAATGGATAAATTGCAGGAAATTATAGTGACTTGTCATTGTGGCAATTAGCTTCTGAGGAGGAGCTGCAGCCATGTGATATAAACGCAGGGCCTTGCTACATCATCGAAAAGAGATATGTCAAAGAAATTATGATCGGCTTCATGAAAAAGTAGCAGGCAATCATCTAGGAAAACAAGCGCCAGCAGGAAATAATGGTCCATCAATTCCGGCAGGCTCAGGCTGACGATCTGAAAATGGTTGGTAAGGACGCAATTATTGCAAAAAGAGACAAGACAAATGGCTGGCTGATTGGGGCGATTGCAGTGGTTTTATTCCTTACGATTGCCGTTCTACCGGGAGTGATTGGGAGTAACTAGGCTAGGGGAAGAGGAGGCTCATAGCCTCCTCATAGTTAACTTGAATAGTAGGCGGTATAAGATCCATCAGGATAAAAAGTAACATTGTCTAAATAATATGTTGTTCCGTTTATAGTGATTGTTGGACCTGGCTCTGGATCAGAAGGTAATCCACGAACAACTAGGGTTCCTAATGCAGATACTTCCTTTGTTGTACTTTCTTCAGAATGAGTATTAGTAGGGCTTGCAGCAAAGGCAGGAGCAGCGGAAACGAGTAAAGCAAGGGACAATGCAGAACCAGTTAAAACTTTTTTCAATTTCATTTTAAACACTCCTTTTGTTTTTAGTACAACTGTATTATTACATGAAATAAAAAAATATCCAAGGGAATTTTTGTTAGTTATTTGTGAACTTAGTTTAAATATATAAATCCGCCCAGATGCCAGCTGCCCGAAATGCGGCTGCAGCATGGGCGTTGAGGAGGAATTTGTGTGATGGATTACAGGCAAGTTCATAAGCTGAAAATCTTGCCGGAATACTTCAAGTAATATCCCTTGTGGCTCTAGCGCCATCCCACTTTTTGGTTGTGCGAATAAAGTCGTACTTTTGGCGATTTTGTACGAATAAGATCGTATTCATTATCAATTATATATTTGTAATCGAGAATAGAAAACAAATAATCTAGTAGAAAATAAAATAAAGCCCATAAATATAATTGCCATTAATTTACTAATATGTTAATATTTTTATTGTGCGAAACAACAATATGGGGGGAATAAAATGGTGAAAAAGATTCTTACTTTGTTTAGCGTACTTATTTGCTTGGCGATCAGTCCGTTTGCAACGGCGAATGCATCATCATTGAACTCTGAAAAACCGACTGCGAATTCTGTAACCCCGGCTGCTTCGTGTTATGACTCTTACGATTTTGACTTTGAATTTTTCACTAAACTCACGGGAATAACCAGAGCCCTTTGTGCAGGAACCTTGAATGTTTCAGGAGAAATTTATGCTACTGGATATGAATCGGAAGACAAAACGACAGTATTAGTTGAGATTAAAAAAGATGTATTGGGCACTGACCCAGTGATCGACAGTTTTACAGTAGATGTTGCAGATGGTGAAACCACCTATTTTGATGAGGATTTAGTAGATATACCAGCAGGAAATTATTATATAGTCATGAAAAAAAAATCAGGTTCATATTGGTATTTTGAAGGGTCTGGAACAATTTCAACTTATTAAATACAAAAATATGCCCACACCTCTTCTGGTGTGGCATATTTTTGTAGAAAAGTGTTTACATCGTAAACAGTCTAGCATGTTAAAGTTGGCGGCACTGATCGAGTAAGAGCGCAGAAATTAACAGATGTACTTAACCAAGCCGGATTTTCTGCGTAGTTATTGGCGGAAGACAGCCGACCTGCAGGAACTGACCCGGAAAATATCGCAAATAGAAATAGAACTGGTAAGAGTATTCAGCTTGTACTTAGTACCGGTTTAAGAAAGGCTATGTTCAATAAATTTAATCTCTTTGACCGTTATGTATCACAAAATGAACAGTTTTATTAATTTACAGAATTAATTTCTAAATTCGCGGATGAAAATTATTAGAATAATAGATAAAATAGAAGTATGAATATAAACCTAATTAAAATTAAATAAGTCCATGACGGAAAGCCTGCGGACACTGAACTTACAGCATTAAAGCTGTTTGTTTGGTGTCCGTTTTTTATTTGAAAGGAGGGATGGCATGAAGAAGAGGAAGAAAAAGCCCAATAAAAACGCACAGGAGCGTTCTGAACGGTTTTGGCGGCAAATGATGGGTGGCAAGATAGGGCAAGATAGGCAAACATTGAAAAGAGGCAAAGGCGGGGCTTTAAGACGCAAATAAACGGGAGGGTAAAAATATGAATCAATTAACATTAAACATTCCTCAGATTGACGAAGAAGCGACTAAATTAAAAGCAGAGAAGCTGCTTGATCAATACCGGTTATATCTCTTACAGGTGCCAGATGATTTTTTGCCAAAGGTTACACCAACTTACAGCATTGTTCCGCCAAGCATTACGAATGAATTTCATTCATCGACGGAAGATGCAGCGTTAAAGCGTCTTGATTGGGAGATTCAGCGTGACAAATTCTTAAAAAGGATTCAAAAGGCTGTTAACCGGCTTTCTCAAAGAGAACGGCAGATCATCTTCATGCTCTATATGCAACTGGAAGAAATGTATGATTATGAGGTATATGCAGAAATGGGAATGAGCCAGCGCAGCTATTATCGTGTAAAGGCAAAAGCTCTCTATAGGCTGGCGTTTGCTCTAAGAGAAGAAGTCTACAAGAAAGGGGCAGCTTCTTAATGAATTTTGTTCAGCCTATACGTGATCCGGAATGCATCTTTTACATCAAGAGGTTTTTAAAAGAGCAAAACATGAGGAATTACATGCTATTCGTGACCGGTATCAATTCAGGGCTCCGCATATCAGATATTCTGCAGCTGAGAGTGAGAGACGCTAAACGGCCATACTTCAATCTCATAGAGAAGAAAACGAAAAAGAAAAAGAGAATCGATATGACGCCAGCTCTTCAAAGAGAGTTTAAGGCCTATGTCGAAGGGAAAGAGGACCATGAGTTTCTCTTTAAAAGCCGTGAAGGGATTAACAAGCCAATATTCCGGTCGATGGCATACAAGATACTCCGGGCTGCAGCTGAGTATGTTGGTTTAGATGACATTGGCACTCATACATTGAGGATGTGTAAAGCCTTACGTATATTAATTAAAGATTGAATGCGTCTAACGCAAGGCTTTAACTAAGCGCAAATAAAGTGTTGAAGGTGTTACGCTCAGATAAAATTATTATCTTAAATTCTTTTTTATATTCGTTAAGGCGCTTTCCCGTCGTGGGGAAGGCGGAAGGCGCTTTTTATATTCTCTGTAAACTGCTTCCGGTAAATCTCAGGATAGACAATTGGCGGTACGGTGGCAGTTTAGAAAGAATAAATATGTGATTAAAAGGGAATCGTTCGACAAATTTTGCGAACTGTTTCATTTCTAGTCCTCTTGTCTGATAATAAATCTAGAGGTGAAAGTTTATGAAATTTGAAGTTGTTTTTTGGTTTGATAATGAAAATTTAAGAACAGCTAAAGTAATTGCAGAATCTGAGAAAGCACTTATAAAAGAATTGCAAGAATGTGAACATTGGTATGAGTTTGAAGATGGTAAGCGTATAGCAAATGTTAATATGCGACTTGTCACGCAATTTGATGTGAAAAGAAAATAAAATAAAAAAGCATCCCTCGGGGTGCTTTTTTATTTGGGTAGCTGCGCGATGCAGGTGCACATGTGAACAGAGGAAAGGAACGTATGGGGGGATTAACTTTTGTCTATTAAAAAGTAGTTTGAAACAATCATGTAAGGTATACTCTTCTCATAATGGAGGGAGTTACATGAAATACATAATAATTACTTTGATATCTATTGGATTACTTGCTGGCTGTTCAACCAGCAATGAAACGAAAAACAATGACACTGCGAAACAGAATGAAATAAACAAGGAATCAAACACAGATGGGTTGTCTATAGATGATGCTGGTGTTACTCAAGAAGACGAGTCTACAGACACAGCACGTACAGAAGTTAACGAAACAGTAAAGGAAATTGCTGCTCCAGCGTCATACGAAGAATTAAATGTAAACGATCCACCAGTTGATAAAGTTGTGAAGATAACTGGCACAGTCGAGAGTGTAACGGATAAAGATTCGTTTATAATTTCTCAGGAAGAAGACGGTGAAAAGTGTTTGTATCTAGTGATGAATATGAGTTACTTAACATTAACTAAAGGTGATAAGGTTTCAGCTTACGGCCCTGTGCAAGAAGGTGAAGAGACACCGGTGATTACAGGCGTTCTAGTAGAAAGAGAGTAAGACATCCGATTGGGTGTCTTTTTATATTGGCAAAGGAGAGATTATGAATTGGCTACAAAATATTCGAAGGAGAATTAAAAATGACTAAACAATTCATCAAAAAGATATCATATGTATCTTCACTCGCGAATGAGGACAGAGAGTGAGGGGGCTATGAGAATATGAACCGCCTTTGGTTGCCCGATCCTGCCTCACCCGTAGCCGGGGCTGTGATGCACACTAGACACAGCAACAAGAAGAAACGAAACAATAACAAGTTTTTAGACATATTTTGATTTTTGTTTTGCATTCCAGGTTTCATTCCTCTAATTGTTTTACACTTTCTCGTTGACCATATAGGAAAGTGAGGCGACGAAAATGTCATTACAGCATAAAACCGCTTGAATCAATCACAAGCAGCTTTTTATCGGTTCATGTTTTAGGCTGATCATCAAATGCTAGTTCAGTGAACGCCATAAATGCTGATATGACAAAGAGTAATGCGTCCGGAATATAAATAGAATCCATAAAGTAATCAACTAAACAAATTGTGATGAAATTAGCGATGAAATAAAAAACAAATGTGAAAAGTGCTGTTTTTCTGATAGAAAGTGAATGAATCATGATCAAAGAAACGGCTTTTGTTAGTGGGTCTATAACCAGTCCGGCAGCAAAGCATCCCAATATAAAAAACAATAAGGTTTGATTGGAATCGTATGTGATGCCGAGAATGGCAAATAGCCCTTTCATGCCGAAGAAATAACCGCCGAAGATCACAGCAGCTGCAATTGTGATAAGGAGGGCAATGGATACAATCACTATTATTTTTGAGCTTGGTTTTAAGTCTTTAAATGGCGTGTCGTGTTCTTTCTGGCTCACGTATTACACTCCTTACATGTTAGTGATTCACAATACAGCAGAATTCATCCCGAATATACTAAAATAATAATAAAAACTGGATATGTTTCCTAGGCAAGTGCCTAATGAAAAAAGCGAAAATCCGGCAGGTATACTGAGAAAGCAGAGGCTTTTTTCATATAAGCTCCTTATCTAGATGACTTGCATAAAGTGTAACATATATTTACAAAAGTGAAAAAATCCTTTTTCTATTGAAAAAGGATTTTTTAGCGGGACTAATTTTAACTTCTGAGATTTTTTGAAGCTTTCGCTTTTTTCGGCCAGATAAAATAACTGGCGGTGATCAGGCAATCAATGCCCAGAATGACTGTCCATAGCTTTAAAACACTGCCCAGAGCTTCGGTACGGGCAGCATCATTAATAAAATAAATCATCCCGGCCAGC
Source organism: Bacillus sp. AF23 (assembly GCF_020861455.1). NCBI lineage: Bacteria > Bacillati > Bacillota > Bacilli > Caryophanales > Bacillaceae > Bacillus > Bacillus sp. AF23. The sequence continues at coordinate 336,222 of NZ_JAJHVY010000015.1, read as the reverse complement.
AGCCCGGCACCAATAAGGTAAGCGAGCACATGTCTGATCAAGCTTTTCGCATAATGTTTCGCATGATCCATTCCATAGCGCACAAGCGGTTTTGAGCCTTGCTTTGTTACATAATAACGGAATTTTTCATCCGCCCATTGGATCATTTGCTTGCCGAAAGCAATCGATACGCCGATGTACACTGCAGCAATCGCGTGTGCAGTAGTCGCAACGGCTCCGCGGTATAAGTCCGCAGACGTCATTATTAACAAAATCAGGTCAATGACAGGGGTTAAGGCAAAAAGAAACAGCCCTAATTTATCTTGTTTAAATAGATAGCGTACGACAAGGCCTAACACTATTACAACCCAAAATCCTATTTCGCAGAAGACAATCATCCAAGCGACACTGTTCAATCTGTTCCCCTCTTTCTAATACAGTTGTATTATTTAATATGATTTTACCATCTGCGTTTTTATAAAACAACTGTATTATAAAAATTGCTCTCTGATTTTTTTCTTGGTAAAATAAAGATATGCCAAAACAAATTGACCATGAAAAAAGAAGAAAACACATTGCAGAAGCGACATGGCGGGTGATTTTAGAACGAGGGATGGAGGGGGCCTCAGTCAGAAACATTGCCAAAGAAGCAGGACTGTCGTTAGGTGCGCTTCGCCATTATTTTTCAACTCAGGATGAATTGCTTGTTTTTGCAATGAAACTTGTCAAAGAAAAGGTGACAGCCCGCATTAATAAAATTGCTGCCCTTGATTTGCCGCCTAAAGAAAAAGTGTTACACATACTGCTTGAAATTGTCCCGACAAATGCTGAAACAATTAGAGAGATGGAGGTATGGATTGCTTTTACTGTTTATGCGAGACATAAAGACAATATGTTTGATGCGGGACATGATGAGATTTACAAAGCAATTCGAAATCTGATCGACTACTTGGACCAGCTTCATTTATTGCAAAAACATGCTGATAAAGAAATAGAAGGAGAGAGGCTGTACGCTTTAATCGATGGTTTGGCTTTACATGCGATGTTTGACCCTCGCCGTGTGAATAAAGAACGGATCAAACGTGTTATGATGCAGCATTTACAATCTATATGCGTTGATGAATCAGCCCAAGAGTGAATAGGTCACTGCAAAAAGTTATTCTTAATGGACAAGTCTCCAAAAAGAATAACTTTTTTTATGTGAATCAAGCCGTAACTGCAAGAATGAATTGAAGAATGGAAAAGCCGCATGCCGTTTGGTAAAGTGGGAATGGAAGAGAGAATGAAAGAACTTCATATTGATAGGAATGGTGAAAATGGTTACTTATGCGGTACATACGATCAAAACATTTCATCAAGGGTGGACTAACTATTGTTACATCATTGAAGATATTGTAAGCCGATCTGCGATAGTTGTTGATCCATCATGGGAATTGAGTAAACTAACTAATAAACTTTCTGAGCTGGAGGTTGATTTATCAGCAATTCTTTTAACGCACTCTCATTATGATCATGTAAATCTTGTTGAGCCGCTCTCGGCATTATTTCATCCTCAAGTGTATATGTCGAAAACAGAAATCGACTTTTACCAATTCAGATGCAAAAACTTAATTGCTCTTGAAGACCGTGAAACCATCAGCATAGGAATGACGAAAGCGCAATGTCTGCTTACACCTGGGCATACAGCCGGCGGGATGTGTTATTTGTTTTCAGAAAGTATATTCACAGGAGATACGATTTTTACGGAAGGATGCGGGATATGTGAAGATCATGGCAGTTCCGCAGATGATATGTTCGATAGTGTTCAGAGGATAAAATCCATCGTTTCCCCAGAAGTGCGGGTTTATCCGGGGCATTCATTTGGTCAAACACCAGGGCAAACAATAGGTGAGCTTTTAAAACATAATATTTATTTTCAGATTGATAAAAGAGAATACTTTGTGAAATTCCGCAATAGAAAAAACCAAAGAGGCATTTTTGATTTTAAATAAGTTTTTCCCGAAATCATTCTATTAGACTATTTTCTTTCTGCATCCGAAAGATTTGCCTTTTGAAAAATGATGACAAAGCACGGGTTGATTTTATTAAGTGATGAAATGAAGCTTATGTATCATCATCTTTTGGCACAAATGATATGAAGGTCTATTTTCTCATGTTTTACAGCGTGTCCTGATTCTTTATACCTTTATTGAAAAATGCAGAGAAAAAACGATGGAAAGTGTAGGAAAAATTAACTTGACGGATAATATTTACAGAGGTTACCATCAACATGAACATGCTACTATTTATCCGGGGCAATACTTATATTTTTTATAACGTAAGTCAGCAGGTAATTATATATGCGGGGAAGGGTGGCTTTAATAGAATGATCACATATGTTTTTCCGGGACAGGGTTCACAGAAACAGGGAATGGGCAGTGAGTTATTTGATGAGTTTAAAGAACTGACGGCACAAGCAGATGAGATCTTAGGGTATTCTATCAAACGCCTATGCATAGAAAATCCTTATTCAAACTTAAACAAAACGCAATTTACTCAGCCGGCCTTATATGTAGTGAACGCATTAAGCTACCTGAAAAAAATACAGGAAACAGACATAAAACCCGATTTTGTTGCCGGGCACAGCCTTGGAGAATACAATGCGCTATTTGCGGCTGAAGCCTTTGATTTTGAGACGGGGTTAAAGCTTGTCAGAAAAAGAGGCGAGCTGATGAGCATGGTAAGCAACGGCGGTATGGCGGCCGTTATGGGACTAAATGAAGAACAGGTTTCAGAGGTTTTGATAGATCATCATTTACATGCGATTGACATTGCGAATGTAAATGCTCCTTATCAAATTGTGATTTCAGGTCAAAAAGAAGATATTGACAAAGCCGCATCCATCTTTGAAGCCAAAACAGACGTTACGATGTTTCTCCCCTTAAACGTCAGCGGTGCGTTTCATTCCAGATACATGAATCATGCAAAGCAGGAGTTTGAACAGTTTCTTGACACTTTTCATTTTGCTCCTTTATCTATTCCGGTTATTTCTAATGTATATGCCAGACCGTACTCTTCTGAAGGAATTAAGCCGACACTGGCGGATCAAATCAACCATTCGGTAAAATGGACTGAAAGTATACGCTTTTTAATGGAAAAAGGTCAAATGGAGTTTGAGGAAATAGGACCGGGAAATGTGTTAACAGGATTGATCCGCCGCATTCAAACAGATGCGGAACCTATGACACGCTAACCCGATTTCTATACCAAAAGGCCTCAAATTCGGGTCTAAAGTATACGTGATGCATGATTCGATAGACACTGTTAAAACGGAAAGAATTTATATACTGTTACATAATGAGGCTGATAAAAAAAGTTCGCTCTCTAGCGGACATTTGCACTATCGCAGTCAGTTTTTATATGACGATAAACCATCGCTCTCCTTTCAAGAGAACCGCCCTTTATTTCAAAAACATCTAAGTCATAATAGAGTCGATGTTTTTGGCGATGCCAAAATGATTCACATCAAATTCAGATGCTTCCAAGATCACTTCATTAACGAGCTTCCACATCCAGAACAACAAAACGAAAGCATTTTTCCATTCATGTTATAAACCATATAACGAGGCTTTTCTCACAGGCAGGCCAGCATCATCATATTTCCGTAACTCACCTATAAATACATAAAAAAAGAAGGTTATACAAATGAATGAACCACTCGTTTTTATGTTTTCCGGACAAGGCTCTCAGTACTATCATATGGGAAAAGAATTATTCAGCGGAAACACCGTTTTTCGCCAATGTATGCTTGAAATGGATGCCATTGTCTCTCGGCGAATCGGCATATCTATAGTCAATGAAATGTATCATCCCGCTAAGCGTGTATCGGATCCGTTTGACCGTGTCCTTTATACGCACCCCGCTATTTTTATGGTTGAGTATTCTTTATATCGGGTTTTCGCAGAAAAGGGAATCCAGCCTGATTACGTGCTGGGGGCAAGTCTGGGAGAATTCGCGTCAGCTGCTGCTTCCGGTGTTTTAGACGCAAAAGAGATACTGGAATGCATACTTGAACAGGCTACCGTCATCGAAAAATACTGCGATAAAGGAAAAATGCTGGCTATACTCGACAAACCGCAACTATTACTTGATCATCCGCAGCTATTTGAAAATAGTGAATTAACCTCCATTCATTATGATTCGCACTTTGTCATTTCGGGAGAAAGTGAAAACATACAGCAGATCACTGATGTCCTGAGAGAGAACGAGATTCTCTGCCAGCCGCTGCCTGTATCCTACGGATTTCATTCTTCCCTTATTGATCCTGCAGAAGATATATATAAAGAATTTTTAAGATCAAAATCTTTTAAACACCCTAAAATTCCGTTGGTATCCTGTTTAACGGGAAGCAGCATTCGCGAGATTCATAACGATTTCTTTTGGGATACTGTAAGAAGACCAATGAGATTTCGAGAAGCTATTCAATTTTTGGAAAGTCAGCATACGTGCCATTTCATTGATTTGGGGCCTTCAGGAACCTTAGCTGCGTTTGTTAAACAATTAATCTCGGGAGATTCAGCGAATCGCTGTTATTCAATCATCACACCATTTCATCAGGAGCTGAAAAATCTGGAGATGGTTGAGCGTTTACAGAAACTAGAAAGGAAGTAAACAAGATGATTACATATGTTTTTCCGGGACAAGGCTCCCAGCAAAAAGGAATGGGACAAGGACATTTTGAGCAATATCAGCATTTGACGGACCAAGCAGATCAAATACTTGGATATTCAATCAAAAAACTCTGTACTGAAAAAGGCTATTTCGATGTCAATCATACTCAATATACTCAGCCGGCTTTATACGTGGTCAATGCACTCAGTTATTTGAAAAAGCTGGAGGAGACCGGAGAAAAACCTGATTTTGCGGCGGGGCATAGCTTAGGAGAATACAACGCGCTGTTTGCAGCAGGCGCATTTGACTTTGGGACAGGCTTAAAGCTGGTGAAAAAAAGAGGCGAGCTGATGGGACGGATTACTGGAGGCGGTATGGCTGCGGTGATCGGTTTAGATAAGGAACAAGTTGCATCCGTATTAGAAGAACATCATTTACATACGATTGATGTGGCAAATGAGAATACACCTCGGCAAATTGTGATTTCCGGGCAAAAAAAAGATATTGAAAAAGCGAGAGCTGTTTTTGAAACCATCCAGGATGTAAAGCTGTTTCACCCATTAAACGTAAGCGGAGCTTTTCATTCCAGGTATATGAATGAAGCAAAACAAGAATTTAAGCAATTTATAGAAACTTTCCATTTTTCGCCTTTGTCTTTTCCAGTTATCTCGAATGTATATGCAGAGCCTTATCAACAGGAAAGGCTGAAAGAGACCTTGTCTCAACAAATGAACAGCACGGTTAGATGGACAGACAGCATTCGTTTTCTTATGGGAAGAGGAGCAATGGAGTTTGAAGAAGTCGGTCCTGGAAAGGTGTTAACCGGCTTAATTACCCGCATAAAAAATGAAGCGGAGCCGTTAACACATCATGCTGATTCAACAGAGAAAAATGCCTCTAATGGCCAGCAAAATGAACAAGCAGAGAGTGACGCCCATTCTGCTCGAATGTCTGCTGAAATTACAGCTCATTCATTAGGAAGTGCCGAGTTTAAAAAAGACTATCAACTTACATATGCTTATCTTGCAGGAGGAATGTACCGCGGAATTGCTTCGAAAGAAATGGTTGTAAAGATGTCAAAAGCGGGGATGATGGGATTCTTTGGCACGGGCGGTTTGGATCTGAATGACGTTGAGGATGCGATTCTGTCTATTCAAGGCGAATTGGGGCAGGGACAAGCCTATGGCATTAACCTGGTGCACAATATGAAGCATATTGAATCAGAAGAAAAAATGATTGATCTTTTATTGAAACATAATGTGAGACATTTGGAAGCCTCCGCATTTCTAAGTGTCACTCCTGCTTTAGTAAGATATCGCGCCAAAGGATTGAAACGGCGTCCAAACGGTGAAGTGACATGTGCAAATCGAATGATAGCGAAAATCTCAAGGCCGGAGGTTGCTGAATCCTTTATGAGTCCTGCGCCGGAGAATATGGTAGAAAAGCTTTTAAGAGAAAACAAAATCACAACGAGTGAAGCTGAGTTATTGCGGGAGATCCCTGTGGCAGAGGATATTTGTGTGGAAGCCGACTCAGGCGGTCATACGGACGGCGGTGTCGCATACAGTTTGATGCCGGCGATGACATTATTAAGAGACGAAATGATGAAAAAGTATCGATATAACAAAAAAATACGCGTCGGTGCGGCAGGCGGGATAGGGACTCCTGAGGCGGCGATGGCTGCCTTTATGCTCGGTGCTGATTTTATCTTAACCGGCTCAATCAATCAGTGTACGGTTGAAGCGGCCACAAGTGACAGAGTGAAAGATTTATTGCAGCAAATGAATGTTCAAGATACGGCGTATGCGCCAGCGGGTGATATGTTCGAATCGGGCAGCAAAGTGCAAGTGCTGAAAAAAGGTGTGTTTTTTCCGGCGCGAGCCAGCAAGCTGCATGAACTTTACCAGCGATTTGGATCATTGAGTGAGATCGATCAAAAGACCTTAACTCAGCTAGAGGAGAAATATTTTAAACGCAGTATCGAAAAAATATATGAAGATATTAAATTACACTATCCATCGGCAGAGATTGAGAAGGCCGAACGGAATCCGAAACATAAGATGGCATTGATTTTCAGATGGTACTTTAGGTACAGCTCGCAATTGGCGATCAGCGGAAGCGAAGAGTCTAAAGTCGATTATCAAGTTCACTGCGGCCCGGCGTTAGGGGCTTTTAATCAATGGGTGAAAGGGTCGGAATTAGAGAGTTGGCGGAACCGTCATGTGGATGACATCGGGAAAATATTAATGACAGAAACCGCAAAGTTATTTAACGACAGAATTGCATTATTTTCTCAAAAGGCGCTTTAAAGTCTATTGTGCAATAATAAAAGATTGAATATTGCGAAAGAAATGGTTGAAGCTTGCATGTTTAACATTCCATTTAAAGGAGAGACAAACGTTATGAATAAACAGAAAGTCTTCGAAGTATTGATTACTAATATTTGTGAGGTTCTTCCGGAATTGGACGGACACCGTTTTGAGCCTGAAGATCGATTAGCTGATTTAGGGGCTGATTCTGTAGACAGGGCTGAAATTATAACCATGGTGCTTGAGGATTTATCATTAAAAATCCCTCGTGTCGAGCTGTCTGGTGTGAACAACATCGGCGAATTAGCTGAGGTGCTTTATGACAAAGTACAATCCGCCTGAGATTTTGGTGACCGGTGTCGGAGTAACGGCAGCGATCGGCCAAGGGAAAGAGGCTTTTGTTTCTTCGTTATTGTCTGGGAGGCATGCCTTTGAAGTGATGCAGCGCCCTGGCAGACAAAAAGACAGCCGGTTTATTGGAGCTGAAATTCCCTCGTTATCTTATCCGGACCGTCTTTCTAAGAAACTGCTAAGAAAAGCGTCATTTTCCAGCCGAACTGCTTTGGTTACTCTCTCAGAAGCCTGGGAGGAGGCGAAGTTAGACGATGCTGGTTCCGCACGTATCGGGCTGGTAGCAGGAGGATCGAACTTTCAGCAAAGAGAGACACTCCAGCTTTATGAGAATTATAGGGACCGCTCTGGTTTCATGTCGCCAGCATATGCACTGTCTTTTATGGATAGCGATCTTTGCGGTCTTTGTACAGAACAGTTTGGAATTACCGGTTTAGCTTATACGGCGGGAGGTGCTTCCGCAAGCGGCCAGCTGGCGGTGATTCAAGCAATTGAGCAAGTCCTGTCAGGAGAGGTTGATATTTGCATCGCACTGGGGGCGTTAATGGATATTTCCTATATGGAATGTGAGGCGTTCAGGGCTTTAGGCGCTATGGGAACGGATAAATATGCTGATGAGCCGGAAAACGCGTGCCGTCCCTTTGACCAGAACAGAGATGGATTTATTTATGGAGAATGCTGCGGCGCATTGGTGATAGAACGAAAAGATACAGCTGTCCGCCGGGGCGTAAAACCCTATGCAGCATTGTCTGGATGGTCAATCAAAGTAGACGGGAACCGAAACCCTGATCCTTCTTTAGAAGGGGAGATCTATGTCATACAAAAGGTATTGGAGCGAGCCGGTCTCACACCTGAAGAAATTGATTACATAAACCCTCATGGCACGGGTTCTTTCATTGGAGATGAAATTGAATTGAAGGCGCTGCATGCTTGCGGTCTTTCTCATGCTTATATAAACGCAACAAAGTCAATAACCGGGCATGGGCTCAGTGCAGCAGGCATTGTTGAGATTATTTCTGTACTGCTTCAAATGAAAGAATCACGCCTGCATCCGAGCCGGAATTTACATGATCCAATTGATCCTTCCTTGCATTGGGTGAAGGATCAATCAATTTCACACGACATAAAAAACGCGTTGAGTTTAAGCATGGGTTTTGGCGGAATGAATACCGCTGTTTGTATACAAAACATTGAAAAATGCGGAGGCGAATCATAAATGGTTTCTGCTGGAATAGAAGCGATGAATGTCTTTGGCGGAACGGCATACCTTGATGTCATGCAATTAGCCAAGTACAGACATTTAGATACTGCTAGATTTGAAAATTTATTAATGAAGGAAAAAGCGGTAGCACTGCCTTACGAAGATCCTGTGACCTTTGGAGTGAATGCGGCTAAACCGATTATTGATTCACTAAGTGACGCAGAGAAGGACAGGATTGAATTGCTGATCACCTGTTCCGAATCTGGGATCGATTTTGGAAAATCATTAAGCACCTATATCCATGAGTATTTAGGGCTCAATCGCAACTGTCGTTTGTTCGAAATAAAACAAGCCTGTTATTCAGGAACTGCCGGATTTCAAATGGCAGTGAATTTTATATTATCCCAGACGTCTCCGGGTGCCAAAGCACTGGTCATCGCCAGTGATATTTCCCGTTTTTTAATCGCTGAAGGCGGAGACGCTTTAAGTGAGGATTGGTCCTATGCCGAACCGAGTGCCGGAGCGGGAGCAGTGGCTGTTTTGATAGGCGAAAATCCCGAGGTGTTTCAAGTTGATCCCGGGGCAAACGGCTATTACGGCTACGAAGTGATGGATACGTGCCGTCCCATTCCCGACAGTGAGGCGGGAGATGCTGACCTGTCTTTAATGTCATATTTGGATTGCTGTGAACAAACGTTCTTGGAATATCAAAAACGTGTACCCGGGGCTCATTATCAAGATACGTTTCAATATCTAGCCTACCATACGCCTTTTGGCGGAATGGTGAAAGGGGCGCACCGGACGATGATGCGTAAGATGGCAAAGGCGAAAACGGCCGAGATAGAAACTGATTTTTTGAAACGGGTACAGCCGGGATTGCTCTACTGCCAAAGGGTCGGAAACATTATGGGAGCCGCATTGCTTCTGGCGTTGGCTAGCACTATTGACAAAGCGCAGCTTGACTCGCCTAAACGAATCGGCTGTTTCTCCTATGGTTCAGGCTGCTGTTCTGAATTTTACAGCGGAATTGCAACGCCTCAAGGCCAACAACGCCAGCGCTTATTTGAAATCGAGAAGCACTTGGACAATCGATATCATCTTTCAATGGATGAATATGAAACGCTGTTCAAGGGAAGCGGGATGGTCCGGTTCGGAACTCGTAATGTCAAGCTGGATCTTGAGATGATTCCGGGGATATTGCAGTTTCATCAAGAAAAGCCGAGGCTGTTTTTAGAAGAAATTTCTGAGTTTCATCGCAAGTACAGGTGGATGTCGTGACATACCAAACGATTAAGGTCCGGTTTCAAGAGTCAATTTGCTATCTAACCTTTCATCGTCCTGACGCTAATAATACGATCAATGACCAATTAATCGATGAATGTTTACAAGTGATGAATCAATGTGAGACATCTTCCGTTACGGTCATTGTTTTAGAGGGGCTCCCGGAGGTATTTTGTTTCGGAGCGGATTTTCAAGAAATATATCAGGAGATGAAAAGCGGCAGAAAACAAGCGAGTTCTCAAGAACCCCTTTATGATTTGTGGCTGAAATTGCAGACTGGTCCTTTTGTCACCATTTCACATGTGCGGGGAAAAGTAAATGCCGGAGGTCTTGGATTTGTGGCTGCCAGTGATATTGTCATTGCGGATCAAACTGCATCATTCAGTCTGTCCGAGTTGTTATTTGGTCTTTATCCAGCTTGTGTGCTGCCATTTCTGATTCGCAGGATCGGCTATCAAAAAGCACATTATATGACATTAATGACAAAACCGATTTTTGTTCAGGAAGCCATGGAATGGGGGTTGGTAGATGCCTGTGACGCTCAAAGCGAGGTCCTGCTGAGAAAGCATTTATTGCGCTTGCGGCGGTTAAATAAAAAGGCAATTGCGCGGTATAAACAGTTTATCAATTCATTGGATGACCGCCCGCGCCGTACGAAATCCATGGCTTTAACTGAAAATCAAGACATGTTTTCCGACCCTCAAAATCAAATGGGCATCATAAGGTACGTTGAAACGGGGCAGTTCCCTTGGGAGAAGAGCCCGTAAACTGTGTGAAATACATACAATCAGAAACCGTTAGGAGGACATCATGACGCATTCTGTTGTAGAGATTTTTGAAATCGAGCCCGCTATTATTCAGGTCAAGATGCATGACCGTGCTCATAAAAACGCGTTTTCGCAAGAACTCACAGACGGATTAATTCAAGCGTTCGAATTCATTCGCAATCACCAAAGCTATAAAGCAGTGATTTTAACGGGATACGACAATTATTTTGCTTCAGGCGGAACACAAGAAGGATTGCTGAGAATCCAGCAAGGAATCACCAAGTTTACTGATGATAATCTCTATTCACTGGCACTTGATTGCAGAATTCCCGTCATTGCTGCCATGCAGGGTCACGGAATTGGGGGCGGCTTTGTCATGGGGCTCTTTGCTGATTTTGTTATTCTGAGCAGGGAGAGCGTGTATACCACTAATTTTATGAAATACGGGTTTACGCCGGGTATGGGAGCTACTTTTATCGTTCCCCAAAAACTCGGGTTCAGCTTGGCGCAGGAGTTATTAATGAATGCAGGCAATTACCGGGGAGCCGATCTCGAAAAAAGAGGAATCCCCTTTAAAGTCCTCCCTCGATCTGAAGTTTTGGAGTATGCTGTGGAGCTGGCGCGTGAGCTGGCGGAAAAACCGAGAAACTCCTTAATTACACTAAAGGACCACTTGGTTGCGCCGCTTCGCGAGCAGCTTCCCAGCGTGATAGAACAGGAGCTCGTTATGCATGAGAAAACATTTCATCAAGACGAAGTCAAAACGAGAATCACAGGTTTGTATGGGAATTAATTGAAAATAAAAATGATCGTCGTGTGATACATAAAAATGTGCAGGTGAAATGGAGGCAGCTCTATGAGAAATGATGTGAATACCCGCGGATTAGCTAATCCCTCTGTCAGCTATGGGGAGCCATTACATATATCCGAAGATCAACCGGCTACAATACCCGAGGTTTTATACAAAACTGCAGCGGAGCTTGGAGAAACAAAGGGGATCATTTATCTGCAGCCGGATGGAACTGAGATTCAGCAATCTTACGGCCGTTTATGGAAGGATGCGCTGCGTATTATGAAGGGGCTCCGTCAATCTGGCCTGAGAGCAAAGGACAATGTGATCTTGCAGCTTGGTGACAATTCACAATTTATCCCTGCTTTCTGGGGCTGTGTTTCAACTGGAATTGTTCCGGCTCCTTTAGCTGTTGCCCCGACGTACACAGAGTCGAACAGCGGGACTCAAAAGCTGAAAGACGCATGGACACTTCTTGACAGGCCGCCGGTGATTACGAGTCGGGAATTGCTTCAGGAAATGATTGATTGGGCAAAAGAGCAAGAACTTGAAGGTTTTCGCGCCTTGGCTGTCGAGGATCTTTACCGTGATGAGATGGAAACCGACTGGCATCAAGCTCATCCTGAAGATTTGGCGCTTCTGCTGCTGACTTCAGGGAGTACGGGCACTCCCAAAGCAGTCATGCTCAATCACAAAAATATTTTAAGCATGGTGAAAGGCATTATTCAAATGCAAGGTTTTACAAGAGAGGATATCACGTTTAACTGGATGCCGTTTGATCATGTCGGAGGCATTGGGATGCTTCATTTGCGGGATGTCTATCTTGGCTGCCAAGAAATCAACGTCGCAAGTGAAACGATTTTGATGGAACCTCTAAAATGGCTTGATTGGATTGATCATTACCGTGCTTCTGTTACGTGGGCGCCGAATTTTGCTTTCGGACTTGTCACTGATTTTTCTGATGAAATGAAAAATCGAAACTGGGACCTGTCATCCATGCGCTATATGCTCAATGGCGGTGAAGCGATGGTCGCTAAAGTCGGGCGCAGAATGCTAGAGCTTTTAGAACCTCACGGATTGCCTGGTGACGCGATTCGCCCTGCATGGGGCATGTCTGAAACTTCATCCGGCGTGATTTTCTCTCGTGAGTTTACCCGTGCCGCAACAAGCGATGATGATGGTTTTGTGGAAATAGGCTCCCCGATTCCTGGATTCTCCATGAGGATTGTGGATGACCATAATGAATTGGTTGAGGAAGGCGAGATCGGCCGTTTTCAAGTCTCTGGCCTCTCTGTTACCAGCGGATATTATCGGCGCCCGGATTTGAATGAGAGTGTGTTTACGGAGGATGGCTGGTTTGAAACTGGCGATCTCGGTTTTTTGCGCAATGGGCGTCTAACCATTACGGGCCGTACGAAAGATGCGATTATTATTAATGGTGTCAATTACTACAGCCATGCGATTGAATCCGCAGTTGAAGAATTAGCGGAAATCGAAACTTCTTATACTGCCGCTTGTGCTGTCCGTGTGAATAACAATACAACGGATCAGCTGGCTATCTTCTTTGTTACTTCCACCCAGATGAATGATGATGAAATCGTTCAGCTTCTTAGAAACATACAGTACCATGTCATGCAGACAATCGGTGTGACTCCCGAATTTTTGCTGCCGGTGCATAAAGAAGAGATTCCGAAAACAGCTATAGGAAAGATTCAGCGCACACAGCTGAAAACGGCATTTGAAAATGGAGAGTTCGACCACTTGCTTCACAAACCGAACCGTATAAACGGTGAGGGAGAGACACAGGGAGCAGATGATGCCAAAAGAATAAGAGAAGATATACAGGAATATCTGCTCAGCTGTTTTACTGATGAGCTTCATGTTTCCCGCAATTGGATTGAGCCCAACACCAATATCCAAAGCCTCGGTATTGACTCTATTAAGATGATGAAGCTTATTCGGGCGGTCGAGAAAAAATACCGCATCAGACTCACAGCCAGAGAGTTATATAAGTATCCTGCAATCGAATCACTGGCCAACTATCTGTCAGAAAAAGAAGATTTGCGGAGCAGCCTGTCTGGTGACAAAGACAGCATTGACGCACCCCAATCAGAAGAGGCGGAAAAAAAGCAAGCAGCCTTTCAACCTCTTTCTGAAGTTCAAAAAGGTTTGTGGACATTGCAAAAAATGTCACCTGAAAATAGCGCGTATCACGTACCTCTCTGTTTTCGATTTACGTCAGCGCTTCACCTTGAAACTTTAAAGCAAGCTTTTCACCATGTGCTGAAACAGCATCCGATATTAAAGCATGTGATTCAAGAACAAGACGGAGTGCCTTGCCTCAAAAATGAGCTGGCGCTATCTCTTGATATCAAAACAGAAGACATTTCGGGTATGAAAGAGTCTGACACAACTGCTTATCTAAGAAAACAAGTAAAAGAACCGTTTGTAAAGGAAAACAGCCCGTTAATGCGCGTCCGTGTTTTTTCCAGATCAGAAGAAGAGCACTTTTTGCTTGTGGTTATTCACCATATTATTTTTGACGGGATTTCTTCTCTGACGTTTATTCGCAGTCTTTTTGACAGCTATAAGCTCCTATTAGAAGGACAGGAGCCGAAAGAGTCTGTTTCACCGGCCGTTTATCATGATTTTGCCGCTTGGGAACACAACATGCTTGCCGGTGAAGACGGCGAGAAACATCGTTCGTACTGGCGGAAACAGCTATCGGGCACATTGCCGAATCTTCAGCTGCCGGCTGTAAGCACCAGTACGTCCGTTTCAGAGTTTAAGGAAGACACATACGCTCGGCGGCTGCCCAGCAGTTTAATGAAGCGTGTCAGATCGTTTGCCAAAGAGCATTCTACAAATGTTTCAACGGTATTGCTGAGCTGCTATATGATGCTGTTAGGCCGTTATTATGATCAGAAAGAACTGATCGTCGGCATGCCTGCGATGGTGAGACCTGAAGAGCGATTTGATTCCTCTATTGGGCATTTTCTCAATATGCTGCCTATTCGAGGTGAACTGAAAGCGGGAGAAACTTTTTCTGAGTTCGTTTCGAGATTGCAATTCACAATCCTCGACGGACTGGATCATGCGGCTTATCCTTTTCCAAAAATGGTGCGGGATTTGAATATTTCTCGCCAGCAAGCAGGTTCACCTGTTTTTCAGACAGCTTTTTTCTATCAGAATTTTCTTCAAACTGGAAGTTATCAAAGTCTGTTGAGTAAATATAAGGATTCCTTTTCTGTTGATTTCGTTGAGAGTATTCATCAAGAGGGTGAATACGAATTGGTGTTTGAGCTATGGGAAGAAGAAGAGAAAATGGAGCTGAACATCAAATACAATACTGGGCTGTTTGATACCGCTTCTATTTCCGCTATGTTCGATCATTTTGTTTATTTAACAGAACAGGCTGTTGGGAGTCCTTCTCAGTCTTTAAAAGAGTATTCTTTATTAACTGACGAAGAGGAACAAATGATTCTCAGAACGTGGAACGCTACTGACAAGAATTATCCACATGCGTGTTTTCATGAGTTATTTGAGCAGCAGGCGAAAAAGACGCCTAATCGGGCGGCTGTCAGCTATAAAGGTGAAACATTGACGTATCGGGAGCTTGATGAAAAAAGCACACAGCTGGCCATATATTTGCAGGCGCATGGAGCGGGGCCGGATCGCTTGGCAGGTATCTATGTGAATCGATCGCTGGAAATGATTGTGGGTTTATTAGCGATTCTCAAGGCAGGAGGAGCATATGTACCGTTAGACCCGTCTTATCCGGCTGAGCGATTGGAATACATGCTGAAGGACAGTGAAGTCTCCATTACACTGACTACTTCCGAATTGGCCAATACTTTAAGCTGGAATGGGATTCAGACAGTTTTGTTAGATCAGGACTGGGATGAGATCACTCAAGCCGCTTTTGATCGTCGTGTTCTTTCGCGCACCGTCAAGCCGGAAAACTTGGCTTATGTCATTTATACGTCCGGCAGCACAGGGAAGCCAAAAGGTGTCATGATTCCGCATAAAGCGTTGACAAACTTTCTCGTTTCCATGGGTGAGACGCCTGGTCTTTCATCAGCGGATAGCCTGCTTGCTGTAACAACCTACTGTTTTGATATAGCTGCTTTAGAGCTATATCTCCCTTTGATAAAGGGGGCGCAGTGCCATATTTGCCAAACTGAACATACAAAAGACGTTGAAAAACTGAAGCGCGACATACAAGATATGAGACCGACAATCATGCAAGCAACCCCTGCGACATGGAAAATGCTCTTTTATTCAGGCTGGAAAAATGAAGAGGGAGTCAAGATTCTATGCGGAGGCGAAGCTTTACCTGAAAAACTAAAGCGGTATTTTCTCAATACGGGCAGTGAAGCCTGGAATATGTTCGGACCTACGGAAACAACAGTCTGGTCTGCGGTCCAGCGTGTGAATGAAGAAAGCTCTCATATCACGATAGGCCGGCCTATCGCAAATACCCGGATTTATATTACCGATTCGCAGCTTACGCCTGTTCCGGTTGGTGTCCCGGGAGAGCTTTGCATTGCGGGGGACGGAGTGGCAAAGGGCTATTACAAACAGGGTGAATTGACGAATGAAAGATTTATAGACAGCCCTTTTGAGCCTGGGTCAAAGCTTTATAGAACAGGTGACATGGCACGCTGGCTTCCGGGAGGCAGGATTGAATATATCGGCCGCATCGACAACCAGGTGAAAATACGCGGATTCCGCATTGAGCTTGGCGATATTGAAAGCCGGCTTAATGAACATCCGGCTATTCAGGAAAGCGTCATTCTTGCAGCTGAACAGGACGGAGACGAGAAGCTCGCTGCCTATTATACAGTGAAAGATGCAAATTTATCTCTATCATCAAGGGAGCTGCGGAATTATTTAAAAAACAGTTTACCAGCCTATATGGTGCCTTCTTATTTTACCCAGCTTGACCAAATGCCGTTAACACCGAACGGCAAGATAGACAGAAACACTCTGAAGAAACAAAAAGTGACAGCGAAGCAGCCAAGGCAAGGGAATGTTGCTTCTGTGAAAATACAGGAAACTATTTTATCTATTTGGCAAGATGTACTGAACGTTTATGACATTGAGCAGGAAGACGGATTTTTCGATGTGGGAGGCGATTCGCTTCTCGCTGTTACGGCGTCCGAACGCATCAAGCATGAACTATCCTGTGAGTTTACTGTAACAGACTTGTTTGAATACTCAACGATCAAAGGCATCAGTAAATATATCACTGAACAGCAAATGGCGGATACTGGTTTCTCTTTGACTTTAGCATCTGCGGAAAAGTCAGATAAGCCTATTCACATGCAAAATGTTACTGGTGATCTTCCGGATTATTATGAGGACAGTGTAGCGATTATTGGGATATCGTGTGAATTTCCAGGTGCGAAAAACCATGCTGAGTTTTGGGAGAACCTTAGAGACGGCAAGGAAAGTATTAAATTTTTCAGTACAGAAGAGCTTCGGAGTTTTGGTGTTTCAGAGGAACTGACTGAGAGCTCACGGTATGTCCCGGCTAAATCTTCGATTGAAGGGAAGGACGAGTTCGATCCAAGCTTCTTTCAAATATCACCTAAAGATGCTGAATTTATGGATCCGCAGCTGCGGATGCTCATGACTCACTCCTGGAAAGCGATAGAAGATGCAGGTTACGTGTCCAAACAGATTCCGGAAACGAGTGTTTATATGTCGGCAAGCAATAATTCATATCGCGCGCTCTTGCCAAAAGAAACAACGGAGAGCCTTGAAACGCCGGACGGTTATGTATCGTGGGTGCTTGCACAGAGCGGAACCATTCCGACGATGATTTCTCATAAGCTCGGATTGAAAGGGCCTAGCTATTTCGTTCATGCCAATTGTTCTTCTTCTTTAATCGGATTGCATTCCGCCTATCAAAGCCTGATGTCTGGTGAATCTAATTATGCTTTGGTCGGCGGAGCGACATTGCACACCGAGTCAAATATCGGCTACGTGCATCAGTCAGGTTTGAATTTTTCAAGCGATGGGCATATTAAGGCATTTGATGCCTCTGCCGACGGAATGATTGGCGGTGAGGGCGTTGCCGTTGTATTGCTGAAAAAAGCGGCGGATGCCGTAAAAGACGGTGACCATATCTATGCGTTGTTAAGAGGCATAGGTGTAAATAACGATGGAGCTGACAAAGTCGGTTTTTATGCTCCAAGTGTAAAAGGACAGGCGGACGTAATTCAAAAGGTCATGAATCAAACGAATATTCAGCCTGAATCTATCAGCTATGTGGAAGCGCACGGTACAGGTACGAAGCTTGGAGATCCAATCGAGCTGTCAGCGTTGACGGCAGTTTACAGGCAGTATACAAATAAAAAACAATTTTGCGGAATCGGATCGGTCAAATCCAATATCGGACACGCTGATACGGCCGCCGGGCTGGCAGGCTGCATTAAGGTTGTGATGAGCCTTTACCATAATGAGCTTGCTCCTAGCATCAATTATAAGGAGCCTAATCCAAATACAGACTTAGCTCATTCTCCTTTTTACGTCGTCGATCAAAAGAAAGCATTGAGTAATGAAATAAAAACGCACAGGGCTGCACTTAGTTCGTTCGGGCTTGGCGGGACAAACACTCATGCGATTTTCGAGCAATACAAAACAGTTTCTGCTGATCAGAAACAAACAGGGGCCTGCATCATTCCGATATCGGCAAAAAATAAAGAACGGCTGCATGAGTATGTACATGGCATTCTGGTTCATTTGGAAAGAAGAGGGCTTGAAAGCGGCCGTCTGGCTGATTTTGCTTATACCCTTCAGGTCGGGCGAGAAGCAATGGAATATCGGGTTGCCTTTATCGCTGATCATGTGGATGAGTTAAAACAAAGGCTGGCTGATTTTATCAATGGAAATTCATCAATAGAAGGCTGTTATCAAGGAGAGAAGCAGCAAGCCAAGGATGTTTCATGGCTGACAGAGGATGAAGACAGCGCGGACCTGATTGGGAAGTGGATCGAAAAAGGAAAAGTGAACAAGCTGGCGGAGATATGGAGTAAAGGAGCGCATATTGATTGGCTACAGCTTTACAAAGATGTGCGTCCAAACAGAATGAGTTTGCCGACATATCCTTTTGCAAAGGAAAGATACTGGGCATCACAGGATGATCAAAAACTTTCGGGAAGAATGTCCGCTAAACAGACAGGCGTCAGTGCATTGCATCCGCTGCTTCATCAAAATACGTCAGACTTTTCTGAGCAGAGATTCAGTTCAGTTTTTACAGGTGAGGAATTCTTTCTGACAGATCATGTGGTGAGAGGGAAGCCGGTGCTCCCTGGGGTTGCCTACCTTGAAATGGCGCAAATGGCTGTAAACAAGGCGGCAGGCAGCACGAACGAACAGGATGTCAGAATCAAATTGAATCACGCCGTTTGGGTTCAGCCTGTAGTGGTCGAGAGTCAGCCGGTTCGTGTGCATATCAGTCTCTTTCCAGAAGAGGATGGGAAAATCACATATGACATTTACAGTACCGGAGAAGGGTCAGACTCAGCCATACACAGTCAAGGCAGTGCGGAACTGATAACTGCAGCAGAAAAGCCGGCTTGGGATCTTGGTGAATTACAGCGCCGCTGCAGCCGGAAGGAGCTTTCGCCTCACCAATTTTACGAGGAAGGCAGAAGCAGAGGAATGTTCCATGGTCCGGCATTCCAAGGAATTCAGAAAGTGAATATCGGAAACAGAGAGGTTTTGGCACGATTGCAGCTGCCAGCATCTGTTTCTGACACACAGGAACGTTTTGTGCTGCATCCAAGTATGATGGACTCCGCTGTTCAGGCTGCCACAATCTGTATTATGCAGGAATTTACTGAGCAAAAATTGATTTTGCCGTTTGCGCTTGAAGAACTTGAAGTGATCAAAGGATGTACGTCTGCGATGTGGGCATATGCCCGGTTAAGTGACGGTGATCACGGCGGGGATATGGTGCAGAAAGCGGATATCGATTTGTTTGACGAGACTGGGGACGTATGCGTAAGGATGAAGGGATTTTCAACAAGAGTGTTGGAAGGAGAAGTTCATTCGCCAAAACCTGCAGTTACACATGAGCGGTTAATGCTCGAGCCGATTTGGAATAAGCGTGAGGTGAGCGATAAAGAGGTGACATCTTACGGAGAGCATCTCGTTGTCTTCTGTGAAACCGAACGAAAGGTCAGCGACGGCATTGCATCCCGCATGCAGAATGTGCATGTCATTACTTTGAATGAAACTGAGGGGAATATCGCTGAACGTTTTCAAAGCTATACACAGCAGGTTTTTGAACTCTTACAAAAGAAGATTCGCTCTAAAGCTAATCTGATCATTCAAGTGATTGTGCCGGGGAAAGGCGAGAAGCAACTGTTTGCGGGAATGTCCGGATTACTCAAAACAGCAGAATTGGAGTACAGCAAACTTACAGCTCAGGTCATTGAGGTCGAGAATCCGGAAGAGATCATTGGCCTTCATCAAAAGCTGATTGACGACAGTCAGAGGCCTGATGACAAACAGATCAAATATAAAGCTGGAGACCGCTTTGTCAAAGGCTGGCGTGAAATAGCGCGTCCGGCAGCTGCTGAGCTTCATATGCCATGGAAGGATAATGGCGTTTACCTTATCACAGGTGGAGCGGGGAGCTTAGGGCTTTTGTTTGCAAAAGAAATTGCCAATCGAGCCGTTCATCCGGCCATCATTCTTACGGGACGCTCAGTCTTAAATGAGCATAAGGAGCAGGAGCTTGAGGCTCTCCGGAAGTTGGGTGCAGAGGTTATCTATAAACAGGCTGATGTTGGAGATCAAAAGG
Source organism: Bacillus sp. AF23 (assembly GCF_020861455.1). Classification (NCBI taxonomy): domain Bacteria; kingdom Bacillati; phylum Bacillota; class Bacilli; order Caryophanales; family Bacillaceae; genus Bacillus; species Bacillus sp. AF23. Next base: position 316,076 of record NZ_JAJHVY010000015.1, on the reverse strand, counting down.
CGGTCTCACGGCTCATGGATGAAATCAAAGAGACGTACGGCCATCTCAATGGAATTCTTCACGGTGCAGGCATCATAAAAGATCACTTCATTGTGCATAAAACAAATAAAGAGTTTCAAGAAGTGTTACAGCCAAAAGTGAACGGTTTGTTTTATCTGGATGAATGCAGCAAAGATTGGCAGTTGGACTTTTTCATCCTGTTTTCATCTGTGTCCGGTTGTTTAGGAAACATTGGACAAGCAGACTATGCAGCAGCCAATACATTTATGGATGCATTTGCCGCGTACAGAAACGCGCTTGCCATGTCTAAGAAGCGGAACGGCACAACCATTTCCTTCAACTGGCCGTTATGGAAAGAGGGCGGTATGCAAGTTGATGCTGAAATTGAAAAGAGTATGTTGAAAAACGCAGGGATGGTCCCGATGCAAAGTGATCACGGCATTAAAGCCCTTTATCAAGGAATCGCTTCAGAAAAACCGCAAGTCTTCGTGATGGAAGGTCAGCTTGCGAAAATGAAGCAAAAATTGCTCTCTGCCGGGTCTAAAATCAAACGGATGGATCATAAAAGCGCAGATAAACATAACAGCCAAACCCGTAAATTGGAACAGTCTTTCATCCAGATGGTCGGAGAGATTTTAAAAGTAAACACTGAAGATATTGATATCAATACAGAACTCAGCGAGTACGGATTCGATTCGGTTACGTTTACTGTATTTACAAACCGGATTAATGAAGTATACCGATTGGAGTTAGCGCCGACCATTTTCTTCGAATATGGAAGCATACGAAGCCTGGCTGAATATGTAATGTCTGAGTATCAGGATGAATGGCTGCGTCAAGATGTAGCCGTCAGCGGGACTGATGAACCATCCAACTCTTTACCTGCTGCAGACAGCCTGCAAGCTTCATTGAGTCACATGGTCAGCGTCATTTTAAAAGTGAACGTTGAAGATATCGATATCAATACAGAACTGAGTGAGTATGGCTTTGATTCAGTTTCATTCACTGTATTTACGAATCAGATTAATGAAGCATATCAATTGGAATTGACGCCGACCATTTTCTTTGAATATGGAAGGATTCAAAGTTTGGCTGACTATCTGATAGATGAATACAAGGAAGCTTTTGCTGAGGAGAACGTAATATCATCGGTTCCTGAAAAAGATGAAGAAACAGCTCCTGCGGCTCCAAGCATGACAAAGAGGAGAAAACAGCGCTTTAAACAGACTGTTATGCCAAAAGAGGAAAGAAACACAAAACAGACTGCCGATTATGAGCCGATCGCCATTGTCGGCATCAGCGGCCGATTCCCTGGAGCCAATGACATAGATGAATTCTGGAGAAATCTTGAGGAAGGCAAAGACAGTATCACGGAAGTCCCGAAAGACCGTTGGGATTGGCGGGAGCATTTTGGAAATCCTGACTCAGAAGCCAATAAGACTGACATCAAATGGGGCGGATTTATTGATGGTGTAGCAGAATTTGATCCGTTGTTTTTTGGGATATCACCCCGTGAAGCCCATTATGTAGATCCTCAACAGAGGCTGTTAATGGAATATGCATGGAAGGTGATAGAAGATGCCGGATGCTCGCCGCAGAGCCTTTCAGGTACAGGGACAGGCATCTTTATCGGCACAGGAAATACAGGATATAAAGATTTATTTAATAAAGAAAATCTGCCGATTGAAGGTCATGCCGCAACAGGCCATATGATTCCTTCGGTTGGTCCGAATAGAATGAGTTATTTCTTAAATACCAATGGTCCAAGTGAACCGGTAGAAACGGCTTGTTCAAGCTCGCTTGTTGCGATTCACCGTGCTGTGACTGCTATGCAAAGCGGCGACTGTGAGATGGCAATCGCAGGAGGCGTGAACACGATATTAACCGAGGAGGCGCACATTAGCTACAGCAAAGCTGGCATGCTGAGCAAAGACGGTAGATGTAAAACATTCTCTGCTGATGCGAATGGTTATGTCAGAGGAGAAGGTGTCGGAATGGTCATGCTGAAAAAGCTGGCAGATGCTGAGCGCGATGGGAATCATATTTACGGCGTCATTCGGGGTACGGCAGAAAATCACGGAGGAAGAGCCAATACTCTGACATCGCCTAATCCGAAAGCGCAAGCTGATTTGCTGGTGCGTGCATATCGCCGGGCAGGCATAGATCCGAGTACAGTCACATATATCGAAGCGCACGGAACGGGGACTGAATTGGGAGATCCGATAGAAATAAACGGGCTGAAAGCCGCGTTTAAAGAACTGTCTAATATGGATGAGCACATACAGCCGGAAGTTCCGGATCATCGATGCGGGATCGGCTCAGTTAAAAGCAATATCGGTCATTTGGAGCTGGCAGCGGGTATTTCAGGCCTGATTAAGGTACTGCTGCAGATGAAGCATAAAACCTTGGCCAAAAGCCTGCATTGCGATACGCTCAATCCTTACCTGCAGCTTACTGACAGTCCATTTTACATTGTTCAAGAAAAAGAGGAATGGAAAGCTGTCAAAGACCGGAACGGAAACGAAATCCCGCGCCGGGCAGGAATAAGTTCTTTTGGGATTGGCGGAGTAAACGCCCATATTGTGATTGAAGAATACATTCCAAAAGCAGGTTCCCGACATGCGCTTACTGAACATCCGAACATTATTGTGCTGTCGGCTAAAAATAAACAAAGGCTAATGGATCGGGCTGCACAATTGCTGGGTGCCATTCGTGACAAAAAGTATACAGATCAAGATCTGCACCGCATCGCCTACACGCTTCAAGTCGGGCGGGAAGAAATGGATGAACGTATGGCTTGTATTGCGGGCACAATGCAGGAGCTTGAAGAAAAACTGCAAGCGTATGTTGACAGCAAGGAAGGGGCTGAAGGGCTCTTCCGCGGACAGGCGAATCGAAACAAAGAAGCGTTGGCCCTTTTTTCTGCCGATGAGGACTTGGCGATGGCTATTGAGGCTTGGATCAGAAAAAGGAAATACGCCAAGCTCGCGGATTTATGGGTCAAAGGTGTCGCGGTCAATTGGGCTAAACTGTATGACGAGGCGGCCAAACCGCGTCTGATGAGCCTTCCTTCATACCCGTTTGCGAAGGATTACTATTGGCTTCCGGCAGAGGAACGTCTTTCAGAACCGGACAACATAGAGTTCGTTGATCAAAGTGAAAAGCGCACCTCATGTGTTTTGACAAAACAATGGAGCGCAAGTCCGATTGCCACAAAAACGCCGGGGACAAGGGCTGTTGCGATTCTCAGCAATGAAGAGACGGCAGACTTGGCAGCTGAAGTATCAAAGCATTTCCCGAAACATCTCATATTAAATGTGAGCCGGATTGACAATGAACAGTTAAGTAATGATTGGAAACAGTTTGACGGCCTTGTGGATTTAATCGGTTGCGGCGGACACGAGGAAGAACAGCTACATTGGATTAGCTGGATTCAAAGGCTGGTTGAAGACGGGCATAAAGAGGGAATCATGCTGCTTTGTGTGACGAAAGGGCTGGAATCATTCCAAAACCCTTCCGTGCAGATGACAGGAGCCTCCCGTGCTGGCTTGTATCGTATGCTTCAAAGCGAATACAGCCATTTGAGATCAAGGCATATGGATGCGGAAGACTCTGTTCATCCTCATATTCTCGCGAAGCAGATCGCTGAGGAGTTTTATTCCGATACTGAGGAGACAGAGGTTTGCTACAGAGAGGGCTCGAGGTACCAGGCATACTTAAAAGCGCATCCGGTAACCTGGAAAGGAATCGAAGAGCGACAGACCTTCCCGGAAGAACATGTGCTTCTCATTACAGGCGGGACAAGAGGAATCGGACTATTAAGCGCCCGGCATTTTGCGGAACACTATGGAGTAAAAAAGCTGGTTTTGACAGGACGTGAGCAGCTTCCTCCGCGAGAGGAATGGGCTCATGCTGAGACATTAAATACCTCTGCGGCGCAGAAAATTCAAGCGGTGCGGGAGCTGGAGGCACAAGGCATACAAGTTCAACTGCTGTCACTCTCTTTGTCTGATGAGACACAAGTACAGCAAGCTTTACATGAAATCAATCAAACAATGGGGCCAATTGGCGGAGTCATTCATTGTGCAGGAATAACGGACATGGATACCTTGGCGTTTATCCGCAAAACAGCTGATGATATGCAGCAGGTACTGGAGCCAAAGGTGTCGGGGCTTACAACCCTATATCACTATGTAAGTCATGAGCCACTACAGTTTTTTGTATTATTTTCTTCTGTTTCGGCCATTATTCCGGCACTTTCGGCTGGACAAGCTGATTATGCCATGGCTAACAGCTATATGGATTATTTTGCAGAAGCACATAAGGAAAGTGCGCCAATCTTCAGCATTCAGTGGCCGAATTGGAAAGAAACCGGTATGGGAGAAGTGACAAATCAAGCATATCGAGAAAGCGGCTTGCTGAGCATTACGAATTCAGAGGGCTTGCGTTTTCTGGATCAAATCTTATCTGGGACCCTGCAGCCGGTTGTCCTCCCTGCTATAACGAATCAGGAAAATTGGAAGCCAGACCGGCTGATGGAGCGGCGGATACGGCAAGAATCTGGATTGAAAGAAGAAGCTTTGCTAATATCACAACCTGAAAAAATTGGGAAAAACGCAGAGCCTGCTAAACATGAGCTGCTTTTAGATGAAACGCGGACATGGCTTGTTGCTTTGTTTTCTAAAGAGCTGAGAATCGAACGCGAACACCTGGAAATTGATGATCTATTTCAGGATTATGGTGTAGATTCTATTATCTTGGCACAGCTGCTCCAGCGTATTAATCGAAAGTTAGACGCAGCGCTCGATCCATCTATTCTTTATGAATATCCAACAATTCAGCGCTTTGCTGATTGGCTTGTAGGATCTTATGCCGAATCCTTGACTGCTCTGTTTGGAGACAAGATAGCGGAAAATGCGGAAGCATCTTCGGTAAATAGAACTGAGACAGTCACACCTCACCCTGCGGAGGATCCAGCTTCTGTCAGCCGAAGACAGGTGCCGGTGTCCTCGTCACCGAGTTCTTATGCAGAGGATGATATCGCCGTTGTCGGATTATCTTGCCGCTTTCCGGGGGCGGATACACTGGAATCATATTGGTCGTTATTATCTGAGGGACGCTCGTCAATCGGACCGGTTCCAGAAGAGCGCTGGGGTTATCAGTCACCGTATTATGCCGGAGTCATTGATCACATCAGCCATTTCGATCCTGATTTCTTCCTGCTCCATGAAGAGGATGTAAAGGCGATGGACCCGCAAGCATTATTGGTATTGGAAGAATGTTTGAAACTTTGGTATCACGCCGGATATACACCAGATGAAATAAAGGGTGAATCCATCGGTGTCTATCTTGGAGGCAGAAGCCAGCACAAGCCTGATGAAGAGAGTCTTCTTCATGCGAAGAATCCTATCGTGACAGTCGGCCAGAATTATGTAGCGGCAAATATTTCACAGTTTTTTGATGTTCGCGGCCCGAGTGTTGTGTTAGATACAGCATGTTCATCAGCTTTAGTCGGCATGAACATGGCTATTCAGGCCTTACACAGCGGGGATATGAAAGCTGCTGTAGTGGGCGGTGTCAGCTTGCTTGGTTCAGACGCCTCTCACCGGCTGTTTGAGCAGCGCGGCATTTTAAGTAAGCGTTCATCCTTCCATGTGTTTGATGAGCGTGCTGATGGCGTTGTTTTAGGTGAGGGTGTCGGAATGGTTCTGTTAAAAACGGTAAAACAGGCCATACAAGACGGAGATACCATTTATGCTGTGGTCAAAGCGGCCTCGGTCAATAATGACGGAAGAACCGCAGGGCCTGCAACACCTAATTTGGAGGCGCAAAAGGAAGTCATGAAGGCTGCGCTTGCCAAAAGCGGAAAACAGCCAGAGGACATCAGCTATCTTGAAGCAAACGGATCAGGTTCAATGGTAACCGATCTGCTTGAGCTTAAAGCGATACAATCCGTGTACCGTTCAGGGAACGCGAATCCCCTTTCGCTCGGATCAATCAAGCCGAATATCGGACACCCGCTTTGTGCTGAAGGAATCGCAAGTTTTATCAAGGTTGTTCTGATGATGAAAGAGCGCAGTGTTGTTCCATTTTTATCAGGTGATCAAGAGATGTCACATTTCGATAAGCAGAAAGCGAATCTCACGTTCAGCCGATCGCTGGAAAAATGGACAGAACCGCTGCCTGCTGCGGCCATTAACTGCTTTGCCGATGGGGGGACAAACGCCCATGTCATTTTAGAGGCGTGGGATGAAGATAAACAACGTGTGATTAAGCGTAGTCCAATATCGCCTCCTGAATTAAAGAAACGGGTGTTTTCGGCTGGCGCGTCAAAGCCGGAAGAGGAGACCTTAAAAATGGGCACAGCAAACATATGGGATACTTATGAAGTGGAGGTCTAACGTGAAAAATATAACGAAGCAACTCACTCTATCGTTAAAAAATCCGTTTATTTATCACCATGTGGTTTACGGACAACATGTTCTTCCGGGTTTGGCTTATATTGATATGATTTACCAGATATTCAGAGAACACGGCTATTCCTTCTCAGAGCTTCAGCTGCGGAACTTATCCATTTACCAGCCGTTGACTGCTAGACAGGATTCGGTAACTATGCTCGATATCGATTGCACGGAGAAAAATGAAGGGCATTGGCAAATATCAGTTAAAGGCTTCGAAAAACGCCGTGATAAAGAAGCGTCAGATGAAAAGCTCTATATGAAGGCTGATATGCACACCGACGTGCCGGCAGTGTTTGAAGAAACACTGGAGCTCAATCACCTCAAAGCAACTTCGGACACGATTGTCCAGCTCGATGATGTGTATGAACAGTGCAGACGTCAGGAACTTGTGCATAGCGGATATATGAAAGCGAATGGACATATTTATGAAGAGGAAGAAGGTGTGCTCCTTGATCTTTCTCTTGGCTCCGAAGCCATGCTTCATGCAGAAGGCTTTATGTTTCATCCGGCTCTCATTGATGGGAGCGGAGTGGGAGCCAACAATTTGCTTACATCCTTGCTTAAAGGGGAACAGAGGCTGTTTTTGCCTCTGTTCTATGAATCCTTTTCTGCTTCAGCCCTTTTGCAGACGCATTGCATGACAAGAATTAAGCGTTCATCTGTCCGTCAGGAAAAAGAGCTTATTTATGTAACGCTTGAATTTTTTAATGCTTCGGGAGAAAAGGTGGCTGAACTGAAAAACTTCACAAGTAAATTAGTGCGTGAAGCAGAGCTTATTCATGGAGGCCGCAAGGATTTGCCTCAAAGCCAGGAGGCGAGAAAAGATACAGCCGAATTTTCACAGGCTGCAGAAGGAATCAAAGAGGTGTCATCGTCAGCCGAGAGTACGGGGACATACGAGGCAGCTGAACAATTCGTCAGCCAATTAATCGCAGACAAAATCAATAAGCCGGTCGAACAGATTGAAAAGCAGGTCGGCTATTATCAAATGGGCCTGAATTCTTCCGGGTTGCTTGAAGTGGTAGAAACCATCAGTGACAAAATTGGTGAGAGCCTTTCACCGACGCTCCTGTTTGAGCATACCACGATTGCGGAGCTGTCAGCGTTTCTTGCCCAGGAGTACGGTGAGCATTTTACCGCCTCTCATTCTATTGATCAGAATGAACAAAAGCGTGCCGCTTTTCGCGCAATCGATCGCGGTACTGCTGAAAGCCGGAAGAGACGTGTACATGAGGATTCAGCACGAACTGCACCTCTGAAGGCAGCGGAGGGAGACATTGCGATTATCGGCATGGCGGGCCGGTACCCGAAGGCAAACAATATTCATGACTTTTGGAACAATCTGAAAGAGGGAATGGATTGCATTAGCGAGATTCCCGAGTCGCGCTGGGATGTGAGGCGCTTTGAAGGAATCACCTCCCCTTCAGGCAAAAGCATTTCTAAGTGGGGCGGATTTATTGATGATCCTGATTGTTTTGATCCCCAATTTTTCAGAATCACGCCTAGAGAAGCGGAGACAATGGATCCTCAGGAGCGGCTGTTTTTAGAAACATGCTGGGAAACGATTGAGGATGCTGGCTACACGCCGAAGACGTTGGCCACACCTAGAGGACGGAACAAAAGACAGCATGTAGGTGTTTTTGCCGGCGTCATGCACAAGGACTATACATTAGTCGGTGCTGAAGCAGCATCGAAGGAAAATGTGTTCCCTCTCTCTCTCAACTACGCGCAAATTGCCAACAGAGTGTCCTATTTTTGCAATTTCCACGGTCCGAGTATGGCGGTTGATACGGTATGTTCCTCATCTTTAACTGCCGTACATCTGGCGTTGGAAAGCCTTCGCCACGGAGAGTGCGAGGTCGCATTAGCCGGCGGTGTTAACCTTTCTCTGCACCCAAATAAGTATATGACGTACGGTGTTTGGGATATGTTTTCCACTGACGGGCACTGCCGCACGTTTGGCAAGGATGGGGACGGCTATGTGCCGGCAGAAGGAATTGGTGCGGTCTTATTAAAGCCTTTGCGCCAGGCCGAGAAAGATGGAGATCGGATTTATGCAGTAATTAAAGGAAGTGCAGTCAACCATGTAGGAACTGTAAGCGGGATTTCTGTGCCAAGTCCTGTTTCACAAGCTGATCTGATTGAGACATGCTTGGAGAAAACAGGGATTGACCCGCGGACTGTCAGTTATGTGGAAGCGCACGGAACCGGTACGTCTTTAGGAGATCCGATCGAATTACAGGGTCTGGTAAAAGCGTTCCGCCAATATACAGAGGATCGTCAGTTCTGTTCAATCGGTTCTGTCAAGTCAAATATCGGGCATGCGGAATCCGCCGCAGGTATCAGCGGTTTAAGCAAAGTCGCCCTTCAGCTTCACCATCAAACCCTCGTGCCTTCTTTGCATTCAGAAGAGCTGAACCCGTACGTTGACTTTGAAAAGTCGCCATTTTATGTGCAGCATAAAACCGAAACTTGGAAGCAGCCTGTTATCAATGAGAATGGTGAGGGAATCATCTATCCGCGCCGGGCAAGCATCAGTTCGTTCGGTGCAACGGGTTCTAATGCCCATATGATTTTAGAAGAATACATTCCTGAAGCAGCGGAGCAGACTGTGTCTGTACCTGACACCACACCGGTGATTCTTCCGCTTTCTGCCCGGAATCAAGAACGTCTTCATGTGTATGCGGAACGTCTCCTCGATTTTCTTCATGAGGGTCTTGAAATCAGAGATGTGGCTTATACATTGCAGATTGGCCGTGAGCCGATGGAAGAGCGGGTTGCTTTTTTGGCAGGCGGGATTCAAGAATTGAGAGGTCAATTAGAAGCATATCTAAAAGGACAGGAAACCATTGAGCATTGCTGGAAGGGCCGAATGACAAAAGAAACCGGTGATATTTCAATTTCCGCGGAAATAGTACATAAATGGCTGGAACAAGAAAATCTAAACCTGATCGCTGAAAAATGGGCCGGCGGATCTGCGGTTGATTGGAAGCTCTTATACGGGGAAAACAAACCTAAGCGGGTCAGCTTGCCGACATACCCTTTCGCAAAAGTGCGGTATTGGGTGCCGGAGAAAAAGACAGAGACTGACTTGCCAAAACAGAATTTGACCCAAGGCCATGCCATTCATCCTCTCTTGCACGAAAATGTGTCTGACATGTCGGGCGTGCGTTTTCGTTCAGAGTTCACAGGGCGTGAATTTTTCTTAAAGGATCATGTCATTAAAGGTCAGCACATTTTACCCGGTGCAGCCTTGTTAGAAATGGTTCGGGCAGCTGCAGAAAAGGCGGCTGCGAACCAGATGCATGCAGATATTCGTCTTCAGGACATCGTTTGGATTCGCCCTGTTGCCGTCACAGATCTGCAATCAGACATATACATTCACCTTTATCCGGAAGACAATGGTGATATTTTGTTCGAAATCTGCAGGGAGAGTGACAGTGCGGGGGAGGAACCGGTGATATACGGCCAAGGAAGCGTTGTGCTTTGCCAGACTGAAGAAGCTCCTAAACTGAATATTGAAGAGGTGAAAGCAAGCTGCAGTAGACGCATTCTGCCGCCTGCTGTATGCTATGACGCTTATGCGGAAATGGGAATTGAGTACGGTGACGGCCACAGAGCGATTGATACTATATATGTCGGGGCAAACGAAGCTCTAGCTAAATTGAGTTTGCCGTCTGTCGTTTCACATACCCAAGATCATTATGTTTTGCATCCGAGCATGATTGATGCGGCATTTCAAGCTTCTATCGGTCTGAGGCTTGGAACAGAGGATGCCAGTTTGACAGAAAGCAAAGCAATGCTGCCTTTCGCATTGCAGGATGTCCAAATTTTCAAAGATTGTGAGCCTTCGATGTGGGCCCGCGTGAAATACAGCGAGGACAGTACCGCTGCGGATCGTATTCAGAAGCTTGACATCGATTTGTGTAATGAAGCGGGCCAGGTATGCGTGCGAATGAAAGGTTATTCTGCCAGAACTCTAGAAAACGAGACAGATTTAGCAACTGGCATACTTTTATTCGAGCATATATGGGAAGAAGCAGCTGTTTCAGAGAAAAATGAGTTAATGGAATATCAGAGGCATAAAGTTATTGTTTGTGATATGGCAGAAAGGCAAATCGAAAGAATCCGGAACAAGTTTGACTGTACGGTATTGGAAAAAAGCGGGCAAGCAGTTCATGAGCGGTTTAAAGCGTATGCTTTACAGTTATTCGAAGACATTCAACAGCTGCTAAACTCAAAACCTGGCGGGAATGTGCTCGTTCAAGTCGCTGTTCCTGCATTGGATGAACCGCAGCTGCTAAACGGCTTAGCGGGACTTCTCAAAACGGCCCAGCTGGAAAACCCAGCATTCAATGGCCAGCTGATTGAATTTGATTCAGGGATATCTGCAACCGATCTGGCTGAAAAATTAGCAGAATGCAGGCAATATCCTCATGATAACCATATCCGATATTGGCAAGGAAAACGGTATGTAAGCAAATGGAAAGAGGCGGCAGCTGATCAACCCGGCACCGACATGCCATGGAAGGATAAAGGGGTTTATCTGATTACAGGCGGTGCAGGGGGGCTTGGTTTCCTATTTGCAAACGAAATTGCAAACAAAACGCGTGAGGCTGTCATGATTCTCACAGGCAGGTCTCCGCTCAATGAAAGAAAGCAGTCACAGCTTCAGAAGTTACAGGAAATGGGCGCGCGTGTTGTTTATAGACAAACCGATATGACTGAAAAAGAAGCTGTTTATGCTTTAACGAAAGAGATTCAAGAGGAATATGGCGGCTTAAATGGCATCATTCATAGCGCAGGCATTATAAAAGATAATTTCATTATTAAGAAAAAGAAAGACGAGATTCAAGATGTGCTCGCTCCAAAGGTCACCGGCCTGATTCATCTTGACGAAGCAACGAAAGATATCCCGCTCGACTTTTTTATCCTTTTTTCTTCAAATGCCGGGACAGTGGGAAGTGCAGGACAGTCGGATTACGCAATGGCAAATGCTTTTATGAATACATTCAGCGAGTACCGGAATGTCCAAGCAGCACATCACAAGCGCTACGGGAAAACCCTTTCCATGAGCTGGCCGCTGTGGAAAGACGGGGGCATGCATGTTGATGCTGAAACCGAAAGGATGCTGACGAGAGATACGGGTATGGTCGCCATGGAAACAGATGACGGAATTCAGGCATTATACCATGGGTGGGCCTCAGGAAAATCGCAGCTGATGGTGGCTGCAGGCGCGGTAAGCAAAATCCATTCATTTTTGGATCAAACAGGAAATGGGCAATCTCCAAATGGAAAATACAAAAGTGAAATTCAGCATGCTGAAAATGCGAGTTCCGTGATGGGAGCCGACGAAGAGATGCTGAGAGAAAAAGCAGAGGATTATTTCAAGAGTGTGCTTTCCTCAGTTACAAAGCTGCCTGTCAGCCAGATTGACGCCGAAGCTCCAATGGAGGATTACGGAATCGATTCAATTATGATCATGCATGTTACCGGACAATTAGAAAAAGTATTCGGTTCATTGTCTAAAACCTTGTTCTTTGAATACCTCAATATTCGGTCATTATCACAGTATTTTACTGAATCACATAGAGAAAAGCTGTTACACATCTTGGGGATTGAATCAGAAACATCTTCTTCAATAGAGGAAAATAGAAAGCCAGATTCTGAGACCGAAGAGAAAAAAGAAATTCCGGTTCGCCGCAGAAAGCCCGGATTCGTCCCCATGCAAAGAAACGGGCAAAAGCAGTCTGCTGAAAAAGAAACGGAAGAGATTGCGATTATCGGAATCTCCGGACGCTATCCGCAAGCAGACAACATCCATGAACTGTGGAAAAACTTGAGGGACGGACACGACTGTATTACCGAGATTCCTGAAGACCGCTGGGACCACAGTCTCTATTACGATAAAGATAAGGACAAACCAGAAAAAACGTACAGCAAGTGGGGAGGCTTTATTAAGGATGTAGATAAGTTTGACCCGCAATTTTTTCATATCTCTCCTCGTGAAGCAAAATTAATGGATCCGCAGGAGCGTTTATTTTTGCAATGTGTTTACGAAACGATGGAGGATGCCGGATATACAAGAGAGCACCTCGGCCGTAAACAGGATGCTGAGCTTGGCGGAAACGTAGGCGTTTACGTCGGTGTCATGTACGAAGAATATCAGCTGTACGGAGCGCAAGAACAAGCGCGTGGCCGGTCTCTGGCTTTACCGGGAAATCCGTCCTCTGTAGCAAACCGGGTATCCTATTATTTCGATTTCCATGGACCGAGTATGGCTCTGGATACGATGTGCTCTTCTTCATTGACCGCTATACATTTGGCTTGCCAAAGCTTGCAGCGCGGTGAATGTGAGGCAGCTTTCGCAGGGGGAGTCAATGTTTCAATCCACCCCAATAAATATTTGATGCTTGGACAGAACAAATTTATGTCAAGCAAAGGCAGGTGTGAAAGCTTTGGACAGGGAGGAGACGGCTATGTGCCGGGAGAAGGCGTTGGAGCTGTACTCCTTAAGCCATTGTCCAAAGCGATTGAAGATGGCGATCACATTTATGGAGTCATTAAGGGCACAGCCATTAACCACGGAGGAAAAACAAACGGATACTCAGTCCCTAATCCGAAAGCCCAGGCAGAGGTCATTAAAAAGGCGGTTACAGAGGCGCAAATTGACCCGCGGGCTATCAGTTATATCGAAGCGCATGGCACAGGCACTTCACTCGGAGATCCTATTGAAATAACAGGACTGGCTAAAGTGTTCTCAGAACATACGAAAGACAAACAATTTTGTGCCATAGGCTCAGCCAAATCAAATATCGGGCACTGTGAGAGTGCAGCGGGCATTGCGGGATTAACAAAGGTATTGCTTCAAATGAAATACAGACAGCTGGCGCCCTCCCTTCATTCAAAAGTGCTGAATCCGAATATTGACTTCTTCAATTCTCCATTCAAAGTCCAGCAAGAGCTTGAAGAATGGAAGAAGCCGATCATTGAAGTAAATGGAAAAGAAATTGAATATCCACGAATCGCAGGCCTCTCATCATTTGGCGCCGGAGGGGGTAACGCCCATATTCTAATAGAAGAATATGCTTCGAAATCTGAGCCAGAGCATTCTTCAGCGGGACAGACGGCTGTTATTGTGCTCTCAGCAAAAAATGAAGAGAGACTTCAAACACGGGCGGAACGATTGCTGGATGCTCTCCGTGAGGGGCGTTATTCTGAAGCCGATCTGCCTCGTATCGCATATACGCTTCAGGTCGGACGGGAAGCAATGAATGAGCGTTTGGCGTTTGTGGCTGAAAATATGCAGGAGCTTAAAGAAAAGCTGAATGATTTTATATCTGGAAAAGAACACATTGATCACTTATATCGGGGACAAGTGAAGCGAAATAAAGAAACCATAGCAGTTTTTGCGGCTGATGAAGATATGGCGAAGACAATTGAAGCATGGGTTCGCAAAGGAAAATTCGCAAAGCTTTTAGACCTCTGGGTCAAAGGGTTAAATATCGATTGGAACATGCTTTATCAAAATGGTAAGCCGCGCCGTATCAGCTTGCCTGCCTATCCTTTTGCAAGAGACCGTTATTGGATAGAAGAAACTGTGGTGAAGACAGTTGAAAAAAGACCGGTGAAGCCGGCTGTTACACCACAGTCAGTCATCCAAGCGCCATTTATTCCGGAAAAAGTCAGCGATAAGCCTGCCAATATTTCGTTACAGCCTTTGATGGCAAGCAGTCAGGAAACACCGCAAAGTACATCTGTTCTGCTGCAGCCGGTTAGAAAGCAGCAAACCATAACTGCTGAAGTCTTATGTGATGAATTGTCGGCAAGCTTAGCAGACGTGTTATATATGGATCAAAATGAAATCGACCCGGACGAGGCATTCATTGATATCGGCATGGACTCCATTACCGGTCTTGAATGGATAAAATCAATCAATAAGAAATTTGGTACATCGCTTCTTGTGACCAAGGTTTATGATTATCCGACAATCCGTGATTTTGCCGCTTTCTTAAAAGATGAAGTAAGCACACAAGCTGATGGAGAAAATGCAGAAAACCATCAGCAAAAATCAGAGGAGACGTATACACCGATACAACGGGAATCCACCTCATCTAAACCGGATAATATTTCGTTGCAGCCTTTAGGCTATCATGAGCTGGAGCAGCAGAAACCAGTTGAAGACATTCAATATGCAGCTGCGGAAATTTCTGCTTCCAGTCAATATGCTGGAACAATTGAAACACTGAATGATGAATTAAAGGAAAGCATTGCTGAAGTGTTATGCATGGATTCCCAAGAGGTCGATATCGATGACACCTTTATCGATATCGGAATGGACTCCATTACAGGACTAGAATGGATAAAAGCAATCAATAAGCAATATGGCACATCATTTTCAGTTACCAAAGTTTATGATTATCCAACAATTCGTCAGTTTGCAAATATGTTAAAAGCCGAGCTTGTCAATCATAGTAATAGAAGTAAAGAAATAGCGGATGAGCTTTTCCAAGAGAATAAACAGCCTGAAGCACCAGCTAAAGCGAAACCCGCGGAGCGTTCGATTCAGCCCGTTCGGCTGCCAGCGATGAAAGCGCCTGAACAGAAACCAGACCGATCTCATCAAGGTTACCGAGACGATGCGATAGCCATAGTCGGGATGGCAGGCAGATACCCCGGTGCCAAGGATGTAAGAGAATATTGGGATCATCTGGTCAATGCAAGAAATGCGATCCGTGACATTCCGAAATCACGGTGGGATGTAGACAAATACTATGACCCGGCACTGAATCAAAAGGGGAAAGTCTACTGCAAATCACTGGGGATGCTGGATGATATTGAACATTTTGATCCGCTGTTTTTTAATATTCCGCCGTCAGAAGCTGAACTGATAGACCCGCAGCATCGAATCTTTTTGCAGGAAGGCTATAAAGCATTCGAGGATGCCGGATATAATGCGCAAACGTTAAGCAATAAAAAGTGCGGTGTTTATCTTGGCATTATGAGCAATGAATACGGAGTGATGCTGAATCGGAATCAGGCAAGAGCAAGCGCCACCGGAAACAGCTTTGCGATAGCGGCAGCGCGTATTCCGTATTATCTCAATTTAAAAGGGCCGGCGATTCCGATCGATACGGCATGCTCATCCTCACTAGTCGGTACACATTTAGCGCGTCAAGCATTAGTAAACAAAGAAATTGATATGGCGCTGGTGGGAGGAGTCACCTTATACCTGACACCGGAATCTTACATCAGTATGTGTGAAGCCGGCATGCTGTCTCCTGATGGACAATGCAAAGCATTTGATAATGGCGCAAATGGTTTTGTTCCCGGAGAAGGGGCAGGAGCGCTCGTTTTGAAACGGCTGAAAGATGCAGAAGCGGATCGTGATCACATCTATGGTGTTATTATCGGTTCGGGCATTAATCAGGACGGGAAAACAAACGGAATTACGGCACCGAGCGTGAAAAGCCAAATGGATCTGGAACGGGATATATATGAGACATATGGCATACATCCTGAAAGCATTAGCTATGTTGAAATGCACGGCACCGGAACAAAACAAGGAGATCCAATAGAATTAGAGGCGCTGTCAACCGTATTTAAAGAGAAAACAGACAAAAAGCAATTTTGTGCGATCGGTTCAGTGAAAAGCAACATTGGCCATACATCAGCGGCAGCGGGTGTTGCCGGGGTTCAAAAAGTGCTGATGTGCATGAAACATAAAACGCTGGTGCCTACATTGAACTTCTCTGAACCTAATGAGCATTTTCAATTTGAAGAATCGCCTTTGTATGTAAACACTGAGCTTAAGCATTGGGAAACGGCTGATAGAAAACCGCGGCGGGCCTGTGTGAGTTCTTTTGGATATAGCGGAACGAACGCCCACATCGTGATTGAAGAATATCAGTCTGATAGAAACAAGGATCCATTGCCAGATTGCCATCATTCAAAGTTATTTGTGCTCTCAGCGAAAAAGAGGCAGCAATTGAAGGCTTATGCCCAATCGATGAGAGACTTCGCAGATTCTAATAAAGATATCAATCTGGATGATATGGCATATACCCTTCAGACTGGCCGGGAACCAATGGACTACCGAATGGCATTTTTGGCTGATTCGAGAGAAATGCTTATCAAAACGCTTGAAGACTATATTGCAGATATTCCGAATACAGAAATGTATGACGCGCATGTCAAAACGAAGAAAAGTGAAATGAAAGTGTTTGAAACAGATAATGACGCCAAAGCCCTGCTGGAAACGTGGATTGAGAAAAAAAGGCTGGAGAAGCTGGCGGAATTATGGGTAAAAGGATTGCGAATAAACTGGAACGAGCTTTATGGCGATCACATGCCTCGACGAATCAGTCTGCCTGCTTATCCGTTTGCAGAAGAGTACTATTGGCTGCCTAATGAAGATGCTGCAGAAAAAGACAGCCGTTCGGCATTGGCTACACGGCCTACGAAACAGAGCTTGTTACAAAAACAGTGGCAGTATTGCCCGATTACATCAGCAGAACGTAGGAGCCGAACGGTTGCCATATTGGCAAACGCAGAAACAAGGTCATTGGCTGGAGAGCTTTCCCAGTATTTCTCGAGCTATCGCATTATTGACAGCCAAGAGCTTGAGCATCTGTCAGACGCCGACTGGGAAAATGTCGGCGGAGCAGTGGATTTGATCGGATGCGGAATGAGCCATGAGCAATCGCTAAACTGGATCAGTTGGCTGCAAAAACTGATTGAGTTTGGCCGTAAACACAAGCAAGAATTGACTGTCTTGTGTGTGACGAAGGGGCTCGAGTCTTACGAAAATAAAGCTGTTAATCTGTCCGGTGCATCCCGGGCCGGTCTATACCGAATGCTCCAAAGTGAATACAGTCACCTTACATCAAGACATATGGACACAGACCATGTAACAGCCGAAAAAGAGCTGGCCAGACAGATTGCAGATGAATTTAATGCTGACAGCACAGACACCGAAGTCTGTTATCGAGACGGACGGCGTTATCGCGCATATTTGGACGAGCGAACAGCAGATGCTGTTAATCAAAAAGAATTATCGTTTCCGTCAGACCAGGTGTTGCTGATTACAGGGGGGACAAGAGGGCTTGGATTGGTGTGTGCGCGTCATTTTGTGCAAACATACGGGGTGAAACGATTGGTTCTCACCGGCCGTGAAGTCATGCCCCCGCGTGAACAGTGGGAGTTTCTTAAAGCGAAAAACACGCCGCTTGCTCAGAAATTGAAAGCCATCCAAGAGTTGGAAGCAATGGGCGCTCAAGTACAAGTACTGTCTCTTCAGCTATCCGATCCGCTTGCTGTCAAACAAAGCATCGAGACGATTCAGCAAACGATGGGAGCGATTGGCGGAGTGATTCATTGTGCCGGGGCAGTGAATAAACATAACCCGGCATTTATAAGAAAATCAGCAGAAGAAATTCAAGCCGTGCTGGAGCCGAAAGTCGGAGGGCTTCAAACCTTATTTGACCTGCTCAAAGATGAGCCGCTGCAATTCTTTGTTTTATTTTCATCTGTATCAGCGACCGTCCCTGTGCTTGCGGCCGGACAAGCTGATTATGCAATGGCGAATGCATTTATGGATTATTTTGCAGAATCACATAAAGATAAATATCCGATCGTCAGCATTCAGTGGCCAAATTGGAAGGAGACCGGCTTAGGCGAGGTTCGAAGCAAAGCTTTAGAACAGACCGGACTGTTAGGCTTGAATAACGAGGAGGGATTGCAGCTTCTGGATCAGATTCTTTCTGAAAAACAACAAGCTGTTGTCCTGCCCGCGATTCACCATACAGATGTATGGCAGCCGGGTAAGCTCATGCAGCACTCACTGACGGATAAGGCTTTCCAACGTGCTGAGACAAGAGAATCAGACAGCGCTCAAAGCTTGTTCCATGGAACAGTAGAATGGCTTGTGACTATTTTTTCTGACGAGCTGAAGATAGGCGCCGAAGACCTTGAAACTGATGAGCCTTTTCAAGAATACGGAGTAGATTCGATTATTTTAGCGCAGCTATTACAGCAGATTAATCAAAAGTTAAAAGGAGATATCGATCCATCTATTTTATTTGAATACCCCACAATAGAATCTTTTGCAAAGTGGCTGATTTCTGAATATAAATCTGCCTTACCAGATGCTGTACATTCAGCTACCTCAAAAGGACACGTGCCTGATGCGGCATCATTGCCGCCCGATCAGGCTTCCGCGGCGAAACAGCAAATGCAAAAGGCAAGCGACATAAAACCGGCGCTTCATGCAGAAGACATCGCGATCGTTGGCCTGACATGCCGATTTCCCGGAGCGGAAACGCTGGAGGCATACTGGGATTTAATACGTGACGGTCGATCAGAGATCAAACCTGTGCCGCCTGCACGCTTTGGCAATTCCAGCTCGTATTATGCCGGGGTAATTGAGAATCTGAACCGATTTGATCCTGATTTCTTCCTGATGTCCGATGATGATGTCAGAGCAATGGACCCGCAGGCTTTGGCAGTATTGGAAGAAAGTCTGAAGCTGATGTATCACGCCGGGTACACCGAAAAGGAAATGAAAGGCATGCGGGCTGGTGTCTATATAGGAGGTCGCAGTCAGCACAAGCCTGATCAATACAGTCTTTCAAAAGCGAGAAATCCGATTGTTGCTGGAGGACAAAACTATTTAGCCGCTAATATTTCACAATTTTTTGATTTACGAGGACCGAGTATTGTTTTGGATACAGCTTGTTCCTCTGCATTGGTCGGCATGAATATGGCCATTCAGGCTTTACGAAGCGGAGATATCGAGGCAGCGGTTGTCGGCGGTGTCAGTTTGCTCGATACAGATGCACATCGAATGTTTCAGGAACGCGGACTTTTAAGTGACAAGCCGTCTTTCCATGTATTTGACAAGCGAGCAGAAGGCGTCGTTTTAGGAGAAGGCGTGGGAATGGTTTTAGTCAAAACGGTCAGCCAAGCACTTGAAGACGGAGATTCCATTTATGCTGTCATTAAAGCCGCAGCTGTAAACAATGACGGAAGAACGGCAGGCCCGTCCGCGCCGAATCTTGAGGCGCAAAAGGACGTGATGCTGTCGGCGCTTGAGAAAAGCGGCAAAAAGCCTGAAGAAATCAGTTATCTCGAAGCAAATGGATCTGGTTCAGTTGTGACGGACTTGCTTGAGCTTAAGGCGATTCAAGCGATTTACCGTTCCCGCTGCAATGCTCCATTAGGATTGGGGTCGGTTAAACCTAACATCGGCCACCCTTTATGCGCGGAAGGGATAGCAAGCCTGATTAAGGTCGCTTTGATGCTGAAACATAGACAATTGGTTCCGTTCCTGTCAGGTGATGAGAAAATGACGCATTTTAATATTGAGGAAACGGATTTGTACTTTTGTAAAACACAAGCCGAGTGGAAAGAGAAAACGCCGGCTGCAGCGATTAATTGTTTTGCCGATGGAGGAACGAATGCCCACTTGATTATAGAAGCCTGGGATGACTCGGCTGATCGGCCGATCAGAAGAAAGCCTTTGCCGCTGCCGGCACTGCATCGGCGGCCCGTTTTAACAGAGAATCGAGCCCTATCAGCTCAAACTGAGCGGGGACAAGGGTTTTCAGACAAGAGTGCTCCTAAAGAAATGTTTTGGAAAACTTTCAAATAAGAGAGGAGTGGGAACATGATAACTGAACAACTGCGCATCTCATTAAATAATCCTATCATGTGCAATCACAAGGTATATGGACAAGCGTTATTACCCGGCCTTGCTTATATAGATCTGATTTATCAAGTATTCCAAGAACATGGTTACGCTTATCAAGAGCTAGAACTGAAAAATCTGACCATTTTTTATCCTCTGATCGCGGAAGCATCGTATGACATTGCCCTGACAATCCAAGTGTCTGAAAGCAAAAAAGGGACATGGTCCATCTTAATTGAAGGGCAAAAACAGCATGGAGAGTCGTTATCAGGTCATAGACGATATGCTTCGGCCGAGATGCATCATAAAGCACCAGCTGCTTTCACGGAAAAGATTGACCTTCATCAATGGAAAAAAGCGGCCGGCCGAATTCTGAATTTGGACGACATCTATGATCAATGCCGCCGTCAAGAATTAGTGCATACAGGCATGATGATAGCAGAAGGACAGGTATATGAAACAAAAGAGGCCGCTTTGATTGATGTATCTGTCGGACAAGAAGCATTGCTTCATTCTGAGGCTTTTATGTTTCATCCGACGCTCATCGACGGCAGCGGTTTAGGGTCAAGCGGCTTGCTCTCAAGTGTAAATAAAAACGAACAGACTGTGTATCTGCCTTTGTTTTTCGAATCCTTTACAGCTTCGGAGCCATTACAAAAAGAATGTGCGGCGCGCATTCAAGCTTCCTCCGTGCGCCAGAAAAACGAGCTTACTTATATGACCATTGAATATTTTAATTCTTCTGGACAAAAAGTAGCCGAACTCAAAAACTTCGCAAGCAAGTCTGTCCGGGATGCGAAGGCCTTTCAGTCTGAAAAAGAAATCGATCAGCTCCAGGAAGAGAGTGTGGTAAAAGAAACTTCTGTCTCTCATGACGCTGGCCGGAAATACAATGCGTTTGAAAGGTTACTGCGTCAGTTGCTGGCTGAACAGCTTGAAAAACCGGCAGAACAAATGGATATTCACGCCGGGTACTATGAGCTTGGGTTAGATTCGCCATCCTTGCTTGAAATTGTTCAGGCGATAGGATCTCATGTTGGAGAAGATCTCTCTCCCACTTTGCTGTTTGAATATACAACGATTGCAGAATTATCAGCGCATTTGGCTGAAAACTATTTGTTTGGAGAGGCGGACGATGCTGTCCGCCAGCCTCCTGCATCACTGCCGGAGTCTTTAGATGCTCTTTCTTCCCCGCCAAAAAAAGCGGAGGACATTGCGATCATTGGGATGGCAGGCCGTTATCCTAAGGCGAAAAACATACAAGAATTTTGGGAAAATCTTAAGGCTGGAACAGATTGCATCAGTGAAATTCCGAAATCACGGTGGGAATGGAAGGAATTCGATGAACTGACAACACCTTCAGGAAAGCCTTTTTCAAAATGGGGCGGGTTCATTGAGGATGCCGATTGCTTTGATCCGCAATTCTTCAGAATTTCTCCCAGAGAAGCAGAAACCATGGATCCTCAAGAACGCTTGTTTTTAGAGACATGCTGGGAAGCCATTGAAGATGCAGGCTATACGCCTGAGACAATTGCTGCACAGCGAGGCGCTAATAAAAGACGGCATGTCGGCGTCTTTGCCGGTGTCATGCATAAGGACTATTCTCTTATAGGTGCTGAAGCTTTATCCGAACAAAATCCCTTTCCTTTGTCCCTGAACTATGCGCAAATCGCCAATAGAGTGTCTTACTACTGTAATTTCCATGGACCAAGCATGGCAGTGGACACGGTCTGCTCATCTTCTTTGACTGCCATTCACTTGGCAATAGAAAGCATCCGGAATGGGGAATGTGAGGCTGCGATAGCAGGGGGTGTCAATTTATCTCTGCACCCGGCTAAATATATCAGCTATGGCAGTGTGGGGATGCACTCGAGTGACGGCTATTGTCATACATTCGGCGAAGGCGGTGACGGATACGTTTCTGGAGAAGGGGTTGGAACGGTATTATTAAAGCCTCTGCGAAAAGCTGAACAGGATGGTGACCGGATCTATGCCGTCATCAAAGGAAGTGCCATTAATCATGTAGGCAAAGTCAGCGGTATTACGGTTCCGAGCCCTATAGCGCAAGCCGATGTTATAGAAACCTGCTTAGAAAAAACAGGAATCGATCCGCGTACGGTCGGCTATGTGGAAGCGCATGGCACCGGCACCTCTTTAGGAGATCCAATTGAAATTCAAGGATTGGTGAAGGCTTTCAGCCGAAATACGCAGGATCAGCAATTTTGTTCGATCGGTTCTGTGAAATCAAATATTGGCCATGCTGAATCTGCAGCCGGCATCAGCGGGTTAACGAAGACCGTTCTGCAGCTGTATTATAAAACGCTGGTCCCATCCCTACACTCAGAAGAGCTGAATCCTTATTTGGAGCTGGATCAATCACCGTTTTTTGTTCAGCGCGAAGCAAAGAAATGGGAGCAGCTGGCATTGACAGAAAACGGAATGGAGATTAAGTATCCCCGCCGTGCCGGTGTAAGTTCGTTTGGAGCGTCAGGGTCCAATGCGCATATCATTTTGGAAGAATACATCCCGAAAGAGGACGCCTCAGCCTCTGTTTCGGTGAAATATGAAGAGGCAATTATTCCCTTGTCGGCGAGAAATATAGACAGGCTGCAAGCATACGCCGGCAAACTCATTGAGTTTCTTCACGAGGACATTAATCTTTTTGAGCTTGCTTATACACTGCAGGCAGGACGGGTGGAAATGGAGGAGCGGGCAGCCTTCATCGTGAAAGACATAAAGGATCTAATTCATCAACTTCAAGCATTTGTAAAAGGTGAAGAAGCCGATCGCTGCTGGACCGGACAGGCCAAAGAGGGCCAAGGGTTTACCGGGGCAAAAGCGGGGGATTTGGAGAACATCGCGGAATCTTGGGTTCAAGGAAAACAGGTCAACTGGGATGAACTCTACGGCGCTCGCAAGCCGCTTAAAGTAAGTGTTCCAACCTACCCGTTTGCAAAAGAACGCTACTGGATACCGGCACCTGAGACGAAAATCAGCGGCAGAACAACGAATTCTGCATTACATCCGCTGCTGCATAGGAATACGTCAGACTTTTCTGAGCAGCGCTTTAGCTCTAGCTTCACAGGCAAGGAATTTTTTCTATCAGATCATGTTGTGCAGGGACAGAAAATCCTGCCGGGTGTTGCCTATTTAGAAATGGCAAGGGAAGCAGCGGAAAAAGCAGCGGGTGATCTGGGAGAGGGACAAAGAATTGTGTCGCTCAGAGACATCGTCTGGATTCGTCCTATCGCGATTGAAAGTGAACCAAAAGAGATACATATTGGCCTTTATCCTGAGGAGAGCGGAGAGATCAGCTATGAGATTTACAGCAAAGATGAAAACCAGATGATACACAGCCAAGGGACTGCAATCCTAGGGGCTGAACCGGACATTCCTGTTTTAGATATTAAAGCGCTGCAGGCGGAATGCAGTCTGGACACAGTGACATCAGAGCAATGCTATGCGGCGTTTCGGAAGATAGGGCTTGACTATGGAGAGGGCTATCAAGGGATTAAAAAAGTGCTTATCGGACACGAACAATTGCTTGCAAAAATCTCCTTACCCGCTTTTTTGGAAGACGGTAAGAAGCAATTCATGCTCCATCCGAGTTTGATGGATTCCGCTTTCCATGCATCGATTGGTTTTATCGTTAGCTCAGTCAATACGGATGCTCAAGTCCATAAGCTGTCTCTGCCGTTTGCAATGCAGGAACTTAACATTCTTGCCTCTTGCCCTTCTGAAATCTGGTCTTATATTAGATTCAGTTCAGACAGTAAGGCAGAGGACAAAATCAGAAAGTATGATATTGATCTATGCGATGAAGATGGGAATGTCTGTGTGCAAATGAAGGGGGCCTCCATTAGAGCGCTGGAAGGAGAACCTCAATCTCCGGAAGCAATAGCAGCGGGGTCTTCATCGATAGGACATACAATGATGGTTCCTGTCTGGGAACCAGTGTCTCCAAATGCGGAGAGCGGTGTCTCGGCTGCCGGTGGACAAGCCGTTTTATTAGGAGGTACTGAGCACGAACAAAAGTTAATGAAACAATACTATCCTCATGCAGTGGTTTTGGATATCCAGCCGGCAGATCACATGGAAACGATAGCAAACAAGCTGCAAGCGTGCGGCAGCATTGACCATGTACTGTGGATTGCCCCGCTACACTCAGAGCAAATGTTTATTGAAGAACAGGAAGCAAACGTTCTTCACGTATTTAAGCTTGTGAAAGCACTTCTTCAATTAGGCTATGGCAGGGAAAAGCTGGAATGGTCAATTATCACCATCCAAGCGCAGCCGATTACTCAGCATGAAGCTGTCAATCCTGCTCATGCTAGCATTCATGGACTCATTGGCACAATGGCTAAGGAATATCCGCATTGGAAGATCCGGCAGATTGACCTTGAAGAAGGCTGCACTTGGCCAATCAAACAGATGTTTACACTCCCTGCAGACCGTCTTGGGCACGCGTGGGTCTATCGGAATCACCAATGGCATCAGCAGCAATTGATTCCATATCAGCAATCCCCGTCGAATGATACGTTATATCGAACCGGCGGAGTGTATGTGGTTATTGGAGGAGCTGGGTACATCGGAGAGGCGTGGAGTGAGTATATGATCCGCCGCTATCAGGCGCAGATCGTTTGGATTGGACGCAGTCAAATCAATGATGCCATCCAGGCAAAATTAAACCGTCTCTCGGCACTTGGACCTGCGCCTTACTATATTGCAGCCGATGCTGCGGATATGCATTCATTGCAGCAGGCTTATGAACAAGTGAAAAAACGCCATCCTCATATTCATGGGATCGTTCATTCTGCAATGGTTTTATTTGAACAAAGCCTGGAAAATATGACGCTCGAAGAATTCAGAACTGGATTGGCGGCAAAGGTGGATGTAAGTGTTCATATGGCCCAAGTATTTCAGCAGGAGGATTTGGATTTTGTTCTATTTTTCTCTTCGCTTGTGTCCCATATCAAAAATGTGAAGCAAAGCCATTATGCCTCTGGCTGTGCATTCGCAGATGCATTTGCTTATTGGCTGTCCCGAAGCTGGAGTTGTCCCGTTAACGTCATGAATTGGGGATATTGGGGGAACAGTGAAGCGGCCGAAGATGAAAATTATGTGCAGCTCATGAATCAAATTGGCTTAGGCTTAATTGAACCTGAGGAAGGGATGAAAGCGTTAGAAGCCCTGCTTTCAGGGCCTGTCACCCAAACGGCTTTCATTCATACGACTAAACCTGTTGCAGTCGAAGGCATGAATCAGAAGGAATTCATCACCCTTTACCCGCAGCAGCCTTCGATAGACGCCGAAAGCCTGAAGAGACGCCTGCCGGAAACTCGGAAAATAAAAAGAGTAACACACGAGGAGCTGGACGCTCTCCTTTACAGACTTCTATTAGCGCAGCTGCAGACGGCCGGGCTGTTTGATGGTCATACATTATCGGTTGAACGTCTTCAACGAAACAACAATACTCGTGAGTTTTATGAAAAGTGGCTCCGGCAAAGCAGCGAATTCCTTCTGCAGCAAGACTACCTTAAAAAAGATGGAGATTCTTTGGTGAGGAAGGACAAGGCAGAGGATATAGACATGCTTTGGAATGAATGGGATGCAAAGAAATCAGAATGGCTCCAAGACAGCAACACAAAAGCGATGGTTGTATTAGCTGAGGCCATGCTGAAAGCATTACCGGATATCCTGACAGGGAAGGTGCCTGCGACGGATATCATGTTCCCTCATTCGTCAATGGAATTGGTGGAAGGTATTTATAAGCATAACCAAGTTGCAGACTACTTCAATAAAGTGCTCGCTGATACGTTAACAGCTTACGTAGATGAACGGCTGAAACAGGACCCTAAAACCTCCATTCGCATTATGGAGATAGGCGCAGGCACTGGCGGCACGAGCGCCGGAATCTTTCAAAAACTGAAAACCTATCAAAATCATATAGGAGAATATTGTTATACAGATCTTTCAAAGGCGTTTTTGCTGCATGCAGAAAAAGAGTATGGGGCGGAAAATCCTTACCTGACATATCAGCTATTTGACGTAGAAAAACCGATCGATCAGCAGGAAATCGAGGCAGGCGGCTATGACGTTGTAATTGCCGCTAATGTCCTTCACGCGACAAAAAATATTCGCCAAACGCTGCGGCATGCAAAAGCTGTGATGAAGCACAACGGATTGCTTTTACTAAATGAAATGGCGGGAAACAGCTTGTTTCCGCACATCACCTTCGGACTGTTGGAAGGCTGGTGGCTGTATGAAGATCCTGCGCTGCGAATTCCCGGCTGTCCTGGTCTATATCCAAACAAATGGAAAGAGGCCTTAGAAAGCGAAGGCTTTGAATCCGTGTTCTTCCCGGCAGAAGCAGCACATGACCTCAGTCACCAGATCATAGCAGCCTCAAGCAACGGAGTGGTGCGCCGTATGGCTATGGACATGGCGTCTCCTGCAGAAAAGAATTTTTCACCAATGAGGAAGGAGCCGGCATCTGTCCAAAACGTAGCTTCAGAGATAGGCAGACCATCAAATGATGCCGTCTTGATAGAAAAAAGCACCGAGTATATGAAAAAACGAATTGGACAAACATTGAAAATCCCTGCAAGTAACATCGATTCATCTGAACAGCTTGAAAAGTACGGCATCGATTCTATTGTCGTTGTTCAGCTCACGAATACATTACGTAAGGAACTGGACCATGTGAGCAGCACTTTATTTTTTGAGTATCAGACAATAGACGCGTTAGTGGAGCACTTAATCAAAACGAAAAAAGAAGCACTTATGAGACTGACAGGCCTTGACCATCAAGTGCAAAATGACAAGCCGGTAGCAATCAATAACAAATCTTCACAGGAGGCTGGGCAGGTGCCTGACACAACCCGGCGCTATCGTAAGCTTGGCGGCCGCAGCCGCGAGAAAGAAGCACCATCACTGGCACAAGCACCGGTCAGCCGTGATGTTGCGATTATCGGCATATCCGGGCGTTATCCTCAGGCGGAGACAGCAGAAGAATTTTGGAACAATCTAAAAGAAGGAAGAAATTGTATAGAGGAAATCCCGAAAGACCGCTGGGATTGGAAAGCATATTACGATAAAGAAAAAGGAAAAGAAGGCTCTATTTATACAAAGTGGGGCGGATTTATCAAAGGTATGGATACTTTTGATCCTTTATTCTTTCAAATTTCTCCGCTAGAAGCAGAAAGAATGGACCCTCAGGAGCGATTATTTCTGCAAACCGCCTATGCGAGTATTGAAGATGCGGGATACACACCAGACTCGCTCTGCTCAAGCAGAAAAGTCGGCGTCTTTGCCGGCGTAATGAACAAAAATTATCCTACTGGCTACGGTTATTGGTCCATTGCCAACAGGGTATCCTATTTGCTGAATTTCCAAGGCCCGAGCCTTGCTGTTGACACAGCATGTTCGTCTTCTCTGACAGCGATCCATTTGGCGTTAGAAAGCATTTACAGCGGATCAAGTGAGTGCGCCATTGCCGGCGGCGTCAATTTAGTTGTCGACCCTGTTCACTATCAGAACTTATCTGTCATGAACATGCTCTCTGAAACTGACAAATGTAAATCATTCGGTGATGACGCAGATGGGTTTGTTGATGGAGAAGGAGTGGGTGCCGTCATTTTAAAACCTTTGCAAAAAGCAATAGAAGACGGTGACCATATATATGGGGTGATAAAGGCCAGCTCCATTAACAGCGGAGGCAAAACCAACGGATATACGGTTCCAAATCCGAATGCCCAAGCCAAGCTGATTAAAGAAGCCATTCAGCATGCCAATATCCCAGCCAGAACGATCAGTTATCTGGAGGCACACGGAACAGGCACTGCATTAGGAGATCCGATTGAGATTGCTGGATTAACAAAAGCGTTTGAGGAAGATACACAAGAAAGACAGTTCTGCGCGATCGGCTCCAGCAAATCCAATATTGGTCATTGTGAAAGTGCAGCCGGCATCGCCGGTTTGACAAAAATACTGTTTCAGTTTAGATACGGTCAAATCGCACCATCATTGCATGCTGAGCGTTTGAATCCAAATATTGAATTCAGTCAAACTCCGTTTATCGTTCAGCAAAAGCTTGGTGAATGGAAGCGGCCGATCATTGACGGTCGGGAAGTGCCGAGACGCGCCGGATTAAGCAGTTTTGGCGCCGGAGGGTCAAATGCCCATCTGATTTTAGAAGAATATATTCCGAAAACCGAGGCACAAACACCTCAAGCTCCTCCTCCTGCTCTGATCGTGCTGTCAGCGAAAAACAGTGAACGGCTTCAAGAAAGAGCGGAGCAGCTGCTCAATGCCGTTCGCGAAAAAAGGTACAGTGAATCAGATCTGGTCCGGATTGCCTTTACGCTGCAAACAGGCCGTGAAGCAATGGAGGAAAGGCTTGGCTTTATTGCCGAATCAATAGAAGATCTAGAGAGCAAGCTGCAAGATTTTATAGAAATGAAAGCAGAGGATCTATATCTGGATTGTATCGACGATAATAAACAAGCATTAGCGCTCTTATCAGCTGATGAAGATACGGAGAAGATGATAGACGCCTGGATGAGCAAAGGGAAATTTACGAAATTACTGGATCTTTGGGTGAAGGGCTTGTCTTTTGACTGGACAAAGCTGTACGGAGCTCATAAGCCGATCCGAATCAGCCTGCCGACATATCCATTTGCAAAGGAACATTACTGGGCATCAGGTGTTGAAAAGAGAACATCGTCCTTTGAAAACAATATAGAACACCAAGAGCAAGAGGACTTCGAGGTGATGACCTTTAAAGAAGTATGGAAAGAACAGCAGGTGTCTCTCACATCGAAAAGCTTCACAACTCTCGTCTGTTTTCTGACTGACAGAGACAAGCAACAAGCATTCGCTTCAGCTGTGAAAAGCTTTGATTCAGAGACCAAGGTCATATTTGTTTCTCAAGGCGAAACGTACGGCAAACAGTCTCCATACTCTTATCAAATTGTACGGAAGGACCCCGGCACTTTTGAGAAAGCCTTTCGTAGGATTCAGGAAGAACATGGAGAACCGGATGCAATCCTCTATTTATGGGCGACGGAGGATTCAAGCTGTAGTCAGGATTATTCCTGTGCAGTCTATTTATTGCAGGCTATGGCGGCCGCGAAGCTTCAACCTGCCCGTGTGTTATTGGCTGGATGTTTTGAAAGTGGTCTTGACCGAAGTTATCTGGAATCATGGATAGGACTTGAACGTTCACTCGGGCTAGTCCTTCCGAATACGAAAGTGACAGGAATCTTTCAGGATGCCGATCAAATTCCAAAAGAATCAATGGACGATTGGACAAGCAAGATCTGGACGGAATTACAGGCTTCAACTGAACAAACCGTCTTGTATCAGAATGAGAAACGTTATGTATGTCAGATTGAACAGACAACGTTACAGCCAGGCAACAGCAAATTGAAGTCCGGGGGAACTTACCTGATTACAGGCGGTTTAGGAGGGCTCGGTTATTTATTCGCCAAGCATTTGGCTAAAAACTATGCTGCGAACATCATTCTGACAGGACGAACGCCTATCAATAAAGAAAAACAAAAGCAGCTAAAAGTATTGAAGGATTTAGGCGGCGAAGCCATGTATGCAGAGGCGGATGTGTGTGATCCGATCGCAATGGGAGACTGCGTGAAACGCGGAAAAGACCGGTACGGCACCATCAATGGTGTCATTCATGCCGCCGGTATCGAGAGCGGGTCCTCTATTTTTGAAAAAGAAATGGATAGCTTCAAGCGTATTATTGAACCGAAAATCAATGGAACGATCGCACTTGACGAGTGGTTTAAAAAAGAAACCCTGGATTTTATCTGTTACTTCTCTTCGTCTTCTGCTATTTTAGGAGACTTTGGTTTTTGTGATTATGCGGTAGGGAATCGATTCCAAATGGCCTATGCACATTACAGAAACGAGCTTCATCGCGGCCATACGTTTGTTATCAACTGGCCTGTTTGGAAGGACGGCGGGATGACGATCGGGAGTGCCGAAACTACCGAGATGTACCTGAAGTCAAGCGGTCAGCGCTTCTTAGAAGCGGAAGAAGGCATACTTATGTTTGAACACATTTTGTCTCAGCAGGATGCGCAGCATCTTATCATCGCCGGTCAGCCAAGCCGGGTCCGCCGCTTTTTAGGAATGACTGAAAGTGCTGTTCCAGAACCGGACATGATAGCCCCGCCTGCACAAGAAACATCGGGCGGGATGAAGAACCTAAGCGTTGAAAAACGTTTGGAAATGGACTTGAAAACGCATATTCACACCTTGCTTAAGATCTCAAAAGACAAGCTAGACTTGAATAAGAACTGGGCCGACTTTGGATTTGATTCCATCTACTTGGCTAAATTCTCGAACGTGTTAACTGACTATTACAAAGTCGAGATAACGCCTGCTTTATTTTTTGGCTATTCGACTTTAAAAGAATTAATCCGCTTCTTTTTAACGGATCATAAAGGCCTGATCGAGGAATTTTACCGGGGTGATGCATCTGATACTCAGAATCAGGCTGAAGCTGAAGTGCCGGTTTCTGCAGCACTCCAATCAGAAAACAGCCATAGAAGCGGCCGGCAGCTTTACACAGAGCCTATCGCCATTATCGGAATGAGCGGCAGGTTTCCTCAAGCTGATTCGGTTCATGAATTGTGGGACAATCTGAAAAACGGAAAAAAATGCATTTCAGAAATTCCGAAAGACCGCTGGGACTGGCGTGAAGTCAAAGGACATCCAGAGAAAGCAGAAGTGCCGAGATGGGGCGCATTTTTGAAAGACATAGACCGATTTGATCCGCTGTTTTTCCACATATCGCCTAAAGAAGCTGAAAGTATGGACCCGCGCCAGCGATTGTTTCTTGAAGAAGCATGGCATACATTTGAGGACGCAGGATATATGGGAAACCGGATTAAAGGAAAGTCCTGCGGCGTTTATGTGGGTGTGGAAGAAGGAGAATATGCCCACTTAACCGGTGATACGGATTACATTACCGGCACTCAAAACGCCACATTGGCTGCGCGAATTGCATACGCATTAGATTTAAAAGGACCTAATATGGCGTTGACGGCAGCATGTTCCTCAGGACTTGTAGCCATTCATCAGGCTTGCGCAGCTTTGCGTCAGGGAGACTGTGAAATGGCTTTAGCCGGCGGCGTCAGTCTGAATATTTCTCAAATGTCTTATGAGGCGCTGACAAAGGCGGAAATGCTTTCTCCAGATGGACAATGCAAAGTGTTTGACCAGGATGCCAATGGGCTTGTGCCTGGTGAAGCGGTAGCAGCTGTTCTGCTGAAACCATTATCAAAGGCAATTGAAGATCAAGATCACATTTATGGATGTATAAAAGCAAGCGGCGTGAATTATGACGGCAAAACCAATGGAATGACAGCTCCCAATCCTTTTAGCCAGGCGGAATTAATAGAAAGCATTTATGAAAAATATCAGATCAATCCGCTTGATATTCAATATGTGATGGCGCACAGCACTGGATCAAATCTGGGAGATCCGCTTGAAGTACAGGCATTGACGGGTGCGTTCAGCAAATATACGAAACAGAAGCAATTCTGCACCATTGGCTCAATTAAATCATTAATCGGACACACATTTGCAGCTTCCGGTGTGGTTGCTTTGATCAGTATGCTGATGGCTATGAAAAATCAAACGATTCCGGCTACCCATGAATGTGAATCGAGCAATCCCTATATTCAGTTTGCAGAAAGCCCTTTTGTGCTTCACAAAGAGAACCAGCCATGGATCAGAAAAAATCATAATCCGAGGATGGGGACAATCAGCACAACGGGCATCAGCGGTACGAATGCGCATGCAGTAATTGAAGAATACATTCCGGATGAGCAGGCATCCGCGCATCAAGAGCAAACGGAATGTCCGCAAGTTATCGTGCTTTCTGCTCAAAATGAGGATCGGCTTCACGATGCTGTTCTGCAAATGCTTGAGTATGCAGAGCAGAATGACAGCCTTTCATTACCTGATGTTGCGTATACACTCCAGGTTGGGAGAAAAGCAATGGAAGCAAGACTGGCGATCGTAGTGAATAATCAGGAACAACTGGTGCGAAAATTGAAGGAATTTGCAGAAGCGGTGAAGAATGGTGAAACATTCGGCCAATTTACATCCTTTTATACAGGGAATGTGGAAGAGATTTCAGAAGAAAGAGATGAGACATCTCTGAAAACGGTCGTCATAGAAAAAGATTTTAAAAAGATAGCAGATTGGTGGACGAAAGGAAATCATATTTCTTGGGAACTGCTCCATGAAGACAATAATGTCCGTATCGTTCCGTTACCTGGCTATCCATTTGCAAAGGAACGCTATTGGATCTCATCAGATAAGAATAGTAGACCATCGTCACAAGTCGCCCAAAGTGAGACTGACGAGTCCAATGAAGAGAAACACATTCAAGACATCATCGTACAATTTCTGGAACGAGAGCTGAGCCTGTCACGGCATCAAATCAATTTCAAAAGAAACGTTCGAGAATACGGGATGGATTCAATTCTTGGCCGAAAGCTGATGCGTCATTTAGAAAAGACCATTCAGATCAAGCTGACCGGCCGGGAGCTTCTTGAATTCCAGACAATCCAAGCGCTTTCTGCTTATATGGCTTTAAAAGCTGAAGGAAAAAACCGAAGCGCGGAGGCTCTGCCGCAAAATCAAACCAACAGCCTGTACACTGACGAGCAAATCATCGGTTTGATGCAAGAGGTGGCGCAAGGGAAATTGGATTTTAAGAGTGTGCAAAATATCATAGAAGGGAGTTAATCGTATGAACCATAAAGAAATTCTCGATGCCTACAGATCAGGAGAATTAACGATTACTGAGGTAGAAGAACATCTTCAAAGCATGAAGCGTCAGTTGGAAAGCCCGCTTTCAGAAGGTCAAAAAGGGTTATGGATGCTTCAAAAAATGTCTCCTGATATGGGCGCATATAATATTCCTTTATGCTTTCGCGTCAGCAAAAAATTACATGTCGAGACGTTCAAGCAAGCCCTTCTGTTTGTACAGAAACAATATCCTGTTTTAACGAGTGTGATTCAAGAGGAAAATGGCATTCCATATCAAACGGTTCAGCTGTCGCAGGCTCTTCATTTTGAGGAAGCGGATATCTCAGCTATGCATTCAGCTGAGGTATTGCCCTGCCTAAAAGAAAAAGCTAAAGAACCTTTTCATCTGGAAACAGGTCCGTTAATGCGCACATATCTGTTTCATCAGTCAAATGAGGCATGCATTGTGCTTATCACGGTTCATCATATTATATTTGACGGTGTGTCAATGCTGACATTTATATCGACGCTTTTAGAGGCGTATCAACAATTGCTGCGAGGCGAAGAGCTGGTGCTGCAGACTTTACCGGCCGATTATCCTGACTTTGTTGACTGGGAAAATCGTATGCTGGGCGCTAGAGAAGGGGCTGAGCACCTTGCTTATTGGAAAGAGCAGCTGTCCGGAACGCTGCCTATTCTTGAGCTGCCGGCCGACCGTCCCCGTCCTTCAGCACAAAAATATAAGGGGCAAGCTTACAAAAGCTTGCTCCCTCATAGCCTGAGCAAGCAAATAAAGTCGTTAGCCCGTTCTCATGATGTGAACGAATCTGTTGTGTATCTTTGTATTTATAAAGTGCTGCTGCATCACTATACAAAACAAAAGGACATCATTGTCGGAGTCCCGACAATGGGGCGGCCTGAAGACGGTTTTGAATCGATCATTGGGTACTTTATTAATATGATGGCTGTTCGGAGTAAAGAGATAGGAACCCAAACATGTCAAGAGTTCCTTCGAGACCTGCAGCTGACAGTGGCAGACGGACTTGACCATGCGGCATACCCGTTTCCGGCACTGGTAAGAGAACTGAATGTAGACCGCTCAGCAGCAGATTCTCCGATTTTTCAAACAGCCTTTCTCTACCAGAATTTCTTTCAGACAGCAGGCTTACAAAAAATGCTGGAGCAATATCAAGCTCTTGGCATCAAATATATCGAGGACATTCGGCAAGAAGGGGAATTCGAGCTGGCGCTGGAAGTGTATGAACAAGAAAACGAAACAGTGCTTCATCTTCTGTATAACCCTGATATATATGAATTATCTTCCATTGAAAGAATGATGGAGAACTACATCAAACTCACTGAGAACATCATTAACGATCCGTCTTTATCACTTGAAACATACTCTTTACAGCTAGATCAGGAACAAATCAGCTTGTTCGAGCAATGGAATGCGACAAAGACAAATGACTCCAAAGACAAGTGCATACATGAGATTTTTGAGGAAAAAGCGAAAAAAACACCCGATGCGATAGCGGTCGTATTCGAAGAGGAGACTCTTACATATAAGGAATTAGATCAAAAAAGCACATCGCTGGCCATTTACCTTCAAGCACAGGGGGCTGGACCGGAACGACCGGTAGGGATTTGTGCAGAGCGTTCGTTTGATATGCTGATCGGAATTTTAGGGATTCTGAAAGCCGGCGGGGCGTATGTGCCTCTAGATCCGAACTTCCCTCCAGAACGATTAGCGTACATGCTCAAAGACAGTGAAGCGTCCATTGTCCTTACACAATCTAAAGCTCATGACAAAGTAAACAAATTAACTGATGACCATGTAAAAGTCATCAATATCGATTTGGCTTGCAGTCAAACGGATACTGCTCAACAAAAAAGTGAATTGAAACGAGAAGTCAAACCCCATCATCTCGCATATATTATTTACACCTCGGGCAGTACGGGACAGCCTAAAGGAGTCATGGTAGAGCATCAGAGCATTATGAATACGCTGAATTTTCTTGAATCCCAGTATCCTGTCACTGCTGAGGACGCTTATTTATTAAAGACGAACTATGTTTTCGACGTATCCATATCGGAAATATTCGGCTGGTTTATCGGAAATGGCCGCCTTATTATTCTTCCGCCAGATGGAGAGAAATCACCGCAGCTGTGCATGGATGTGATTGAAAAATATCATGTGACCCATGTTAATTTTGTCCCTGCCATGCTGCATGTATTTTTAGAAACGGCAAAAGACAACAGGAAATTTACTGAAGAAGGACCAATCAAATACATGATGGTTGCAGGAGAAGCCTTTCCTAAGGAATTGGTGAAAAAGGCAGTATCCATCTTTAAAAACTGCCGTGTTGAAAATATTTACGGACCAACAGAAGCCTCCATTTACGCGACTTATTTCGGATGCGGAACAGGAGATATCGCCAGTCATCATACGCCAATCGGCAAGCCTGTATCCAATACGAAGATTTATATCGTGGACCAGCATTTAAAGCCTGTTCCGATCGGAAAACCTGGTGAGCTTTGTATCGCAGGCGACGGATTGGCAAGGGGCTATTATAACCAGCCTGGCCTGACAGCGGAAACATTTATTGACAATCCGTTTGAAGCTGGGACCAAGCTTTATAAATCCGGTGATTCAGCAAGATGGCTGCCTGACGGGAATATTGAATATTTAGGCCGCATTGACAGCCAGGTTAAAATCCGAGGTTTCCGAATTGAATTAGGTGCAATAGAAACGAAACTGAGTGAATATCCGGGCATTTTAGATCAGGCAGTAGTAGTCAAGCAGCTGGAAGGACATAAAAAGCTGGCTGCATATTATACGGAGCAAATTGGACATCCGCCTATCGATCCAAACGATTTGCGACGCTGCCTGAAATCCAGCCTGCCGGAATATATGATACCTGCGCACTTTATCCGCCTGGATGAACTGCCATTAACACCAAGCGGGAAAGTGAACCGCAAGGAATTGGAACATCGGAAGGTCATTTTAAATCATTTAAAAACACAACATTTACAGTTATCAGAAGTAGAGGGAAAAGTGCAGCTCATTTGGGAGGATATGCTGAAAGTCAGCGGTTTTGGGCCAGAGGACGGATTTTTCGATGTGGGAGGCGATTCACTTCTTTCCGTGGCCGTGGCGGAACGAATCCAAAAAGAATTTGACTGTGAATTCAGTGTAACGGAGCTGTTCGAGTACGCCAATATCAGGGCCATCAGCCAATACATTATTGAAATGAAAAACACAGATGCGGCGGACATACCTCAAAATGAAAGCAAGCAGAATGTGAAGAGGGTGAAACAAACGGAACAGACGGAACAGCAAGCGCTGCCGCCGTATTTTGAAGACAGTATTGCCATTGTGGGAATCTCCTGCCAGTTTCCAGGTGCAAAAAATCATCATGAGTTCTGGAATCAAATCAAAGAAGGCAAGGAAAGT
The DNA here is from genome assembly GCF_020861455.1 of Bacillus sp. AF23. Classification (NCBI taxonomy): domain Bacteria; kingdom Bacillati; phylum Bacillota; class Bacilli; order Caryophanales; family Bacillaceae; genus Bacillus; species Bacillus sp. AF23. Next base: position 279,688 of record NZ_JAJHVY010000015.1, on the reverse strand, counting down.
ATTCAATTTTTTTCAAAAGAAGAACTGCGAGAATATGGAGTGCCTGAAGAATTAATTCAACATCCTGATTACGTTCCTGTGCAATCTGTGATTGAGGGAAAAGATTTGTTTGACCCAGGTTTCTTTCAAATCTCTCCTAAAGATGCTGAGTTTATGGACCCTCAGCTTCGTCTCTTATTGCTGCATTCATGGAAAGCAATTGAGGATGCGGGCTATGTGGCAAAAGAGATTCCGGAAACAAGTGTATATATGTCTGCGAGCAACAATTCCTACAGAACGTTATTGCCGAAGGAGAGAACAGAAGGACATGAATCTCCGGATGGCTATGTCTCATGGGTATTAGCCCAAAGCGGAACGATCCCGACGATGATCTCGCACAAGCTCGGATTAAAGGGGCCAAGCTACTTTGTTCATTCCAATTGTTCTTCTTCACTAGTAGGTTTGTATCAAGCGTACAAAAGCCTAACAGCTGGTGAATCTGAATACGCGCTTGTTGGAGGCGCCACCTTGCACGCGCAGTCAGGAATAGGCTATGTGCATCAAAACGGATTGAATTTTTCAAGTGACGGGCATGTTAAGGCATTTGACGCCGCAGCTGACGGAATGGCTGGAGGAGAAGGTGTAGCTGTCGTCCTATTGAAAAAAGCTGTGGATGCGGTAAGAGACGGAGACCATATTTACGCCATCATGCGCGGAATAGGAATCAATAATGACGGAGCTGATAAGGCCGGCTTTTATGCACCTAGCGTAAAAGGCCAAACAGAGGTCATACAGAGCGTATTGGACGAAACAGATATCCATCCTGAAACGATCAGCTACATTGAAGCACACGGTACAGGGACTAAATTAGGCGACCCTATTGAAATTTCTGCCTTAAACAAAGTGTACAGGCAATACACGGACAAAACACAATTTTGCGGAATCGGTTCGGTGAAAACCAATATCGGACATTTGGATACTGCCGCAGGGTTAGCCGGCTGCATTAAGGTTGCCATGAGCTTATCTCATAACGAACTTGCGCCAACTATCAACTGCCAGGAGCCGAATCCTAATATTCACTTTGACAGCTCTCCATTTTATGTTGTCCGCGAACGAAAATTATTACAGAAAAATCAAGGTGTACATCGGGCAGCGCTGAGCTCGTTTGGGCTTGGCGGAACGAACGCTCATGCCATATTCGAACAATATGAAAATGCCCAAGATACAAGAGCGGATAACGAAGGAAATCCTCCGTACCTCATTCCGGTATCGGCAAAGAACAGGGAGCGGCTGCAAGCATATGTAAAGGAATTGCTGACATTTGTCAGTCAAAATGATCTGACACAACACTCTTTAAGGGATTTGGCATACACCTTCCAGATCGGCCGGGAGGCGATGGACACAAGAGTTATTTTTATGGCGAGCGATTTGGAAGAATGGAAGCTGCAGCTGGAGCGTTTTGTGAATGGACAACCGTTGACAGAAGGCTGTATTCAAGGAGAAAAAACGCGAGTGAAATCCGCTGATCTCTTGCTTGGGGATGAGGAAACGGAAGAACTGGTTGCTTCATGGATGTCCAAAGGCAAACTGAAGAAGCTTGCCGAAGTGTGGGCTAAAGGTTATCAGGTTGAATGGCGCCATCTTTACCCGAATGCGAAGCCGCGCCGCATGAGTCTGCCGACATATCCTTTTGCTGAAGAACGGTACTGGCCTGACATCAGCACGGGCAATCGTAAAACAGCTGAACCACGCTTGCATCCTTTGGTGCACCAGAATACATCTGTTTTATCGGAGCAGCGGTTCAGCTCCTGCTTCACAGGACAGGAGTATTTTATTGCTGAGCATATCATTAAAGGGATGGCGATTTTGCCTGCAGCTGTCACGCTTGAAATGGCAAGAGCCGCTATAGAGCAAGGAATTGGTGGTTTAGATGATGAGGAATCCGGAATCCGCCTGAAACATGTGGTTTGGATACGTCCGGTTGTAGCGGGAGATGAGCCGGTTACAGTAAACATCGGGCTCTATGATGAAGACGGCGGACATATTCTTTATCGGATGTATGGTGAACCGGAATCCGCTGACGCAGACCCAATTGTATATAACCAGGGCATAGCGGAATTATTTCAGCCAAAGCATGCGGAGGTATTGGATCTAGAGGCGATAAAGAATCAATGTAATCAAGGCTTCATGGACAACTCCTTATTTTATGAAGGCATGATCGGAGCCGATTACGGTCCCGGATACAAGAGTGTGGAGACCGTTTATAAAGGAGACGGCCAGCTGCTCGCCAAATTATCGCTGCCGGGATCTGTCTCTCATACAGCAGCCGATTATGCTCTTCATCCAAGTTTATTGGATGGGGCGTTCCAGGCGGCTGAATATCTGCAAAACGTCACCAGGGCGGAGCTTTCTGACAGTGAAGACTTTAAAGCTGCACTGCCATTTGCTTTAGAGGAGCTTGAAGTCTTTCATGAATGCGTTTCTGATATGTGGGTTTATGTTCAATTTAATTCAAAAAATAAACCTGGCGATCTGATACAGAAAGTTGATATTGACCTATGCGATGAGCATGGCAGCGTTTGTATACGGATGAAGGGGTTTTCGACGAGAGTGATGGAGGCTGACATACAAACAGAATCATCACATTCAGAAACCTTATTGCTTCAGCCCGTTTGGAAAGAACAAAAGGCTGGCGGAAAAGCGGATAAAGAATATGCAGAGCATCTCGTGTTCCTCTGTGAATGTGATCAGGATATAAGAAAAAAGATCGAAGCAGAAATGGAGCATGTCCATGTCTTCATCCTGGAAGCAAGGCCTGCTTCAGTGGATGGGCGTTTTCATTCGTATACGGAACAGGTGTTTAGAAAAGTGCAAGCGCTGATTCGCGAGAAACCGAAAGGAGATATTCTGATTCAGATCGTGACCTCCGCAGAAGGCGAGCAGCGATTGTTTTCTGGATTGACCGGGCTGCTGAAAACGGCCGAATTAGAAACGGCTAAGCTGACCGGACAAATGATTGAAATCAGCAGTGAAGAAAGCGGGGAAAGCATCGCCCGCAAACTGAAAGAAAATCAAATAAGCAGCGGCACCCATATCAGATATCAAAACGGCACACGATTTATTGCGGATTGGAGTGAAATGAAAGCGGCAAGCCGTAACATCAGCATGCCGTGGAAAGACGGCGGCGTTTATCTCATCACAGGCGGTGCCGGTGGCTTAGGCCTTATGTTCGCAAAAGAAATTGCTGAACAAACGAAAAATGCGACAGTCGTTCTGACGGGCCGTTCACCTCTGAATGATAATAAAAGAGGGAAGATTGAAGAGCTTCGCGCCATAGGGGCCGAGATCACCTATCAGCAAATGGATGTTGCCGATAAAATCGCAGTGTACCAGTTAATGAACAATATCCAGAAAGAACATGGCCGTCTTGATGGCATTCTTCATAGCGCGGGAATTATTAAAGATAGCTATTTGGCCAAGAAATCAGCAGAAGATTTGCATGACGTGCTGGCGCCTAAAGTAAAAGGAATCGTTCACCTGGATGAAGCCAGCAAGGATTTGGCATTGGATGTTTTCATTCTCTTTTCATCTCTTTCGGGAAGTTTAGGCAGCATTGGTCAGGCTGACTATGCGGCAGCCAATGTATTTATGGATATATATGCCGGATACCGCAGTACGCTAGCCGAACACGGTCAGCGGCATGGCAAAACGCTTTCTGTAAACTGGCCATTATGGAAAGAGGGCGGCATGGAGGTCGATCGTGAAACGGAGAAAAGACTTGTGCAGCTGGCCGGAATTGTTCCTCTGGAAGCAAAACAAGGCATACAGGCTTTTTATCAAGCGTTCAATAGTGAGGCAAGCCAGGTCATGGTGATGGAAGGAAACGTTCAGAAGATAAAACAAAACATGCTGTCAAAAACCGCCTCAGCACCTATTGAAAAGAGGGAAACAGAAAGCATGACTGAACCGGCAAAGAGCATTGACACAGGGAATTTGCTGGATAAAGTAAAGGCGATGTTAAAGCGGGAGGTCGCCAAGCTATTAAAGGTTCCATTTGAAACGATTGATGACCATGCTGAAATGACGGTGTATGGGTTTGACTCCATTTCTATGACGGAATTCACCAACCATATCAATCGGGCATATAAACTGGCGCTGACGCCAACCGTCTTTTTTGACCATCCGACGATCCATGAGTTCGGCAAGCATTTGTCAGAAGAATATCAAGCGGTATTTGCGAAAACATTTGCTGTACGCACCAGGTCTAAGGTTCAGGCTCAGCCTGCATTTGAACAGGATAAAACCATACATGGCACCTCAAAAAGACGCCGAAAGCAGCCGGTTATGCATCCGGCAACCATACAGAGTGAATCCGGGCCCGAGCCAATCGCAATCGTCGGAATAAGCGGCATTTTTCCTATGGCAAAAGATGTGGATGCCTACTGGAAGAACTTAAAAGAAGGCAAGGACTGCATGACGGAAATTCCGAAAGACCGCTGGGATTGGCGCGAATATGAAGGGGACCCTGCGAAGGAAGCCAATAAAACGAATGTAAGATGGGGAGGTTTTATTGACGGCATTGCGGAATTCGACCCATTATTCTTTGGCATTTCCCCGCGTGAAGCTGAACAAATGGAGCCGCAGCAACGCTTATTATTGACTTACGCATGGAAAGCGATTGAAGATGCAGGGTATTCGGCAAAAAGTCTGTCAGGCACGAAAACAGGCGTATTCATCGGAACGGGTAATACAGGATACAGTTCTCTTTTATCTAAAGCGAACTCGGCAATAGAAGGGTCAGCGGCAGCTAACACGAGCCCGTCAGTCGGTCCGAATCGAGTCAGTTATTTCCTTAATCTGCATGGGCCGAGTGAACCTATTGATACGGCGTGCTCCAGTTCATTGGTAGCGATCCATCACGCCATTTCCTCAATCGAGGAAGGCACTTGTGACATGGCATTAGCCGGCGGCGTTAATACGATTATTCTGCCTGAGGTGTATATCAGCTTTGATAAAGCGGGTGCCCTGAGCAAAGAAGGCAAATGCAAGACGTTCTCAAATCGAGCTGATGGTTTTGCTCATGGGGAAGGAGCCGGCATACTGTTTCTGAAGAAGTTAAAAGCGGCCGAGGAAGCGGGAGACCATATTTATGGAGTGATAAAAGGAAGCGCAGTGAACCATGGAGGGCGTGCGGCGTCTTTAACGACGCCTAATCCGAAGGCCCAGGCGGAAGTCATTCAAACGGCATTCCAAAAGGCGGGAATCGATCCCAAAACGGTGACGTACATTGAGGCGCACGGAACAGGTACGGAGCTGGGAGATCCTGTTGAAATTAACGGATTGAAAGCGGCTTTTAAAGGGCTGGGTGTAAAAGAAGGAGACACTTCTGCCAATCATTATTGCGGCCTCGGTTCAGCGAAGACAAACATCGGTCATTTATCGCTTGCAGCCGGTGCAGCAGGAATTATTAAAATTTTAATGCAGCTTAAACACAAAACCTTAGTGAAAAGTCTCCATTGCGAGACTGTCAATCCGTATATTCAGCTTGAAAACAGCCCATTTTATATCGTTCGGGAAACAGAAGAATGGAAAGCGCTACAGAATGAGCAGGGGCAGGATCTGCCTCGCCGTGCAGGCGTCAGTTCATTTGGTATCGGCGGGGTAAATGCCCACGTGCTCATCGAGGAATATATTCCGAAGGCGGACGCTGGCAGCATACCGTCGATCACTTCTGAACATCCAGGTATTTTCGTCCTATCCGCTAAAAATGAAGCAAGACTGAAAGAATACGCACAGCAGCTGGCTGAAGCGTTAGACCAGCATATTTACAAAAACGAAGATCTCGCAAATATTGCTTATACGCTGCAAGCCGGGCGAGACGCGATGGAAGAACGGCTGGGGATCATTTCCGGGTCAATTGAGGATTTGCAAGACAAGCTAAAAGACTATGCAGCCGGCAAAAATAATGTGGAGGATGTATATAGAGGGCGGATTGATAAAGGAACGCTGCAAATGCTGACGGAAGATGAAGAAATTCAAGAAGCGGTTGAAAAATGGATGAAGCGCGGAAAGTATGCAAAACTGCTGGAATTATGGGTGAAAGGGCTTGATGTGGACTGGGCGAAGCTGTATGGCGAGAATGAGCCGCATCGCATCAGCTTGCCGACATATCCGTTTGCGAAAGACCGTTACTGGATTTCTGATTATGTCGCAAAAAGGGGAAGCGTTAAAGCCGACAAAAAAGCAGCTCACATCAGCGCATCTGTGTTACATCCATTAATGCATCAAAACACTTCGAATCTCTCGGAACAGCGGTTTAGCTCAATCTATACGGGTGAAGAGTTTTTCCTTGCAGATCATGTTGTCAAAGGCCAACGGATCTTGCCGGGAGTGGCCCATCTTGAAATGGCGCGAGCTGCCATTGAGCAGGCTGCAGATGTACAAAACGGTCAGTATCGCATTACGCTCAAAAACACAGTGTGGGTGCGGCCGATTGTAGTCGGGGAGCAGCCGCTGCAAGTACACATCAGGCTTTTTCCGGAGGAGCATGGTGACATTACGTATGAAATCTACGGCAACCCGGAAACAGCCGGTGACAAACCAATTGTATACAGTCAAGGCGGAGCTGAATTACATCCTGCTGCGGATACGCCGGTCATTGATTTAGCATCCCTGCGAAATAAGTGTCAGCAAACTCATTTCTCCGTAAACGAAGTATACGACACCTATAAAATGATTGGTTTTGACTACGGTCCAGCTTATCGCGGTGTAGAAAAGATTTATACAGCTGAACATTTTGTATTGGCAAGATTGTCATTGCATCCTTCTGTTTTAGATACAATTAGCCAATTCAGCATGCATCCGGGTCTGATGGACTCCGCTTTACAGGCATCCAGCATTTTGACAGGCGCAGGAGATAACCGGCTGACGCTGCCTTTTGCGGTACAAGAGCTTGAAGTCTTCGGGACATGTTCCTCGAACATGTGGGTATACGCCAGATACAGTGAAGGCAGCAAATCGACTGATAAGGTGCAAAAGCGGGATATTGATATCTTAGATGAGAACGGCAATGTTTGCGTACGGTTAAAAGGTTTGTCTTTCAGAGCGGCAGAAAGCGATCCTAGATCAGCAGAGTCTGACCAAACGATGGAAACTTTGATGTTTGAGGAAAAATGGATGTCTAGGGAGATCGACAAAGAAGGTCCGGAACCAGAATATGAACGGCATATTATCATGCTTTGTGAAATGAACGGACTCTCAAAAGACAGCATTGAATCAAAGCTCAAAGGAGCGGAATGTATAGTATTGGAGTCTTACCGGGAGGGTCTGGCAGAGCGATTCCAAGATTATGCCGAACAAGCGCTTGAGACGATACAGAGTATCCTCAAAAGCAAGCCGCAAGGCCATGTTCTGATCCAAATGCTTACCTCCGCGCAAAGAAAGCATTACTCTTTCTCAGGACTTTCGGCGCTCCTTAAAACGGCCGGGCTGGAGAATACAAAGCTGATCGGCCAGACGATTGAAATCGATACAAACGAAACTATGAATAGGATCGCAGACATAGTCCAAGAGAATAAAAGAAACACAGGAGATCAGCGCATTAAATATGAAAAAGGCAAACGGTACATCAATGAATTAAATGAAATTCATACGCCTGACCGTGAAATCAGATTGCCGTGGAGGGATAAGGGTGTGTACCTCATCACAGGCGGCGCAGGAGGACTTGGATTTATTTTTGCGAAAGAAATTGCAAGCCAAGTCAAACAGCCTGTTTTGATTCTTACAGGCAGGTCCGCGCTTAGCGCTGATCAGCAATCACAGCTTAGCGAGCTGCAGCGTTTAGGTGCCCGTACAGAGTACAGACGGGTTGATGTGACTCAAACGGAGGCTGCGTCCGAGTTAATCACAAGGATCACAGCTGATTATGGCGATTTGCATGGCGTGATTCACAGTGCTGGACTGCTTAAAGACAACTATCTCATGAATAAAACAAATGAAGAACTTAAGCAGGTCCTCGCTCCTAAGGTAAAAGGGCTCGTAAATGTGGATGAGGCAACCGAGCATCTCGCGTTAGATTTCTTTATCCTTTTCTCTTCCATATCTAGTGTCACCGGCAGCGCGGGACAGGCGGATTATGCGATGGCTAATGCATTTATGGACAGCTATGCCGCTTATCGTAATGCGCTTGTGACCGCCATGTACAGACACGGCCAAACATTGTCGATCAATTGGCCGCTGTGGAAAGAAGGCGGCATGCGTGTAAATAAAGAAACTGAAAAAATGACAATGAAAAATACGGGCGTTACGGCTATGCGAACTGAAACCGGCATTCAGGCACTTTATAAAGGATTGGCTTTTGGTAAAGATAACGTCATTGTCATGGAAGGTATCAAAGACATGATGAGAGAAAAGCTGTCTCAAAAGCCGCCTTCTGAAGATGTTCCGAATAAACCAGCGCAAGAACCTGTGACCCAGATAGCAAGAATGGATCAAGACAGCTTATTGGACCAAATACAAGACATTTTAAAGCAAGCAATCTCTCAAATGCTCAAAATCAAAACTGAAGAGATTGATCCGGATATGGAGTTTAATCAATATGGATTTGATTCAATCACTTTGACTGAATTCGCTAATATATTGAATGAACAATACAAGCTGGATCTGACCCCTACAATTTTCTTTGAGCATGCAACTGTTTCTGCATTTGCCGTGTATTTATCAGCAGAATATCAAAATACATTCTCGGCGCAATTTGCAGTGCCTGTCAAGGAGGATCTGCCTGTACAGCCTGCGGAAAAAGCCATGAAAGACATCAGGTTTTCAACCGAAAACCGTTTTGGCAAACCGAAGGAGCTGCCAGTGAAGAAGGCAGCCGAGCATGCGCCTGAGCCTGAACCTGAACCCATTGCCATTGTAGGGATGAGCGGGGTTTTCCCAAAAGCAAAGGATGTTGAGGAGTACTGGATGAATTTGAAAGAAGGAACAGATTGTATAACAGAGGTTCCAAAAGACCGCTGGGATTGGCGTGAGTACTACGGAGACCCGCTAAAAGAAGCAAATAAAACGAACGTCAAATGGGGCGGTTTTATTGATGGAGTAGCCGACTTTGATCCGTTGTTCTTCGGCATTTCTCCGCTGGAGGCTGAGCAGATGGAGCCTCAGCAGCGTCTATTAATGACCTATGCTTGGAAAGCGATAGAAGAAGCGGGACATTCAGCCCAAAGCCTATCAGGAACCAAAACGGGCTTATTCATCGGTACTGGAAACACGGGATACAGCTCTCTTCTCTCAAATGTAGATATCGAAGGCTCTGCAGCTGCTAATATGAGTCCTTCTGCCGGACCGAATAGAGTCAGCTATTTTCTGAACATTCATGGACCGAGCGAACCGATTGACACGGCATGTTCAAGCTCACTGGTCGCCATTCATCATGCAGTTTGTGCAATTGAAGCTGGAAACTGTGAAATGGCGATCGCGGGAGGCGTCAACACGGTTGTCACACCGCAAGGCCACATTGCCTACGATAAAGCCGGGGCTCTGAGCAAAGAAGGAAAATGCAAAACGTTCTCTGATAAAGCCGATGGATTTGCGGTCAGTGAAGGTGCAGGCATCCTCTTCCTGAAAAAACTAAAGGCGGCGCAACGCGACGGCGATCATATTTACGGTGTGATCAAAGGAAGTGCGGTAAATCACGGAGGCCGCGCGAATTCTCTGACGACGCCTAATCCGAAGGCTCAGGCAGAAGTCGTAAAAACCGCTTATTTGAAGGCGGGAATCGATCCGAGAACTGTGACGTATATTGAAGCGCATGGAACCGGAACGGAACTTGGAGATCCGGTAGAAATTAACGGGCTGAAGGCTGCATTTAAAGAACTGTACGAGAAAACGGGAGATCCTTCTGTTCATGCCACCCATTGCGGACTGGGTTCAGCGAAGACAAACATCGGCCATTTATCGCTCGCAGCCGGTGTAGCCGGTGTCATCAAAATCCTGTTGCAGCTAAAACACAAAACGCTGGTAAAAAGTCTGCACAGTGAGACGATCAATCCGTATATCAGGTTGGAAGACAGCCCATTTTATATCGTGCGGGAATCTAGAGAATGGAAATCGCTGCGGGATGAAAACGGACGGGAGCTGCCTCGCCGAGCCGGAGTCAGTTCATTTGGCATAGGCGGTGTCAATGCCCATGTGGTCATTGAGGAATATATTCCAAAAGAAACTGCTCCTTCTGAACAAGCGCCAGCAGTGACATCACAGAACCCGGGCATCTTTGTCTTGTCGGCAAAGGAAGAAGATCGCCTGAAGGACCAAGCACAGCAATTGGCGGATTTTATCAGCAAACATTCAATCTCAGATCGTGATCTCACTGATATTGCTTATACACTCCAAGAGGGGCGCGATGCAATGGAGGAGAGATTAGGGATTATCGCTGTCTCGGTTCAAGATTTGCTGGAGAAACTGTACCTCTTTATAGAAGGACAAACCAATGCGACCAACATGTATAGAGGCAGGGCGAATAAAGGGATATTACAGACACTCAGGTCAGACGAAGACATTCAGAAAACACTCAAAAATGACTGGGAACCCGAAGTTTATACAAAACTGGTTGAATTATGGGTAGCAGGATTAAAAATAGATTGGAATAAAATGTATAACGGAAAACAGCCTAACCGCATCAGCTTGCCAACCTATCCATTTGCAAAAGAGCGCTACTGGATAACGGATATGAAAGAGGAGGCAATCACACAAAAGGCACCGACAAAAACTGTTGATACAGCAGTTTTGCACCCATTAGTACAAACCAACACTTCTGATTTGACAGAGCAGCGTTTCAGCTCAATCTTTACAGGCGCTGAGTTCTTTTTCAACGACCACAAGGTGAAGGGAAAGCCGGTCATGCCGGGGGTCGCGTATCTTGAGATGGTGCATGCAGCCATTTCGCAGGCAGTGCGAGGGCTCAAAGATCATCAATCTGTCATTCATATAAAAAATGTTGTTTGGGTACAGCCGATTGTGGCGGACGGTCAGCCTGTCCAAGTGCATATCAGTCTTGATCCTCAGCACGATGGTGAAATTGCTTTTGAAATCTTTACAGAAGACGGTGAGAACACACGGAAGGTACACAGTCAGGGCAGTGTTGAGATAAGAGAGGCAGGAAACATTCCTTCTCATAATATCAGCACGCTGCAATCACAATGCAGTCAAAACACACTGTCAAATGAACAGTGCTATGAGTTATTTAAAGCGATCGGCATAGAATACGGGCTTGGTTTTCAAGGAATACAGCAGCTTTACATTGGCCGCAATCAAGCGTTGGCGGAACTTTCGCTGCCGTCTGGTGTATCTCAAACGCTGAACGAATTTATTCTTCATCCGAGTATGACGGATTCTGCTTTACAAGCGTCGATCGGGTTAAAGCTGAATTCCGGAGACGAACAGCTTTCATTGCCTTTTGCACTGCAGGAGCTTGAAGTATATAGTCCGTGTACAGAAAACATGTGGGTCTCTGTCACCTCGCGTCCAAACGAGGACAGAATACAACGGCTGGATATTGATCTATGTGATGAACAAGGCCAGGTATGTGTAAGAATCAGGGGCATCTCCTCAAGAGTGATAGAAGAAGACATACAACGCCCGGGAAAAATAAAACGCTCTGACAGCAAGGCGTCTCTTAATGGAGCGCTTCTAATGGCGCCGGTATGGGATCAAGTGCAAACGGGAAATAGCAGGATCATTCCGTCTGCTGATGAGCGTGTTGTCATTCTAGGTGGGGATGAAAACAGCAGAAACGCTGTACAAAGACAGTTCCCGCTTGCCAAAGAGCTCCATATCAAGCCGCATGATTCGATTCATCAGTTGGCAAACCAGCTTGATGCATTAGGGGCATTTGACCATATTGTGTGGATTTCTCCTTCCCATGTTGCGGAGTGCGAAATCGGTGATGACATGATTGAAGCCCAAAACCAAAACGTTATTCAACTGTTCAGGCTCATTAAGGCGATGCTTTCTTTAGGCTATGGAGAAAAGACGATAAGCTGGACGGTCGTGACAGCGAATACGCAATGTGTTGATCAGCATGACATTGTCAATCCAATTGATGCCGGTCTTCACGGTCTGATCGGCTCGATGGCAAAAGAATATACAAATTGGCAGATAAAACTGATCGATGTAGATCGAAATGAAGATTGGCCGGTGGCCGAAATCTTTTCCTTGCCTTTCGACCAAGAGGGAAATACTTGGGCGTGTCGAAACAAAACCTGGCACAAACAGCGTCTGATCCCTGTACACAGCAATCAGCCTGTGCATACCAAGTATAAACACGGAGGCGTTTATGTGGTCATAGGCGGTGCGGGCGGAATTGGAGAAGCTTGGAGCGAATATGTGATTCGAACATACCAAGCGCATGTCGTTTGGATTGGCAGAAGAACAAAAGATGCATCCATTCAAAGCAAGCTGGACAGACTTGCGCGTTTAGGGCCGGCTCCGTTTTATATCGAAGCTGATGCCGCAAACCGAGAGGACTTGGAACGCGCTTATGCAGCTATCAAAGAAATACATCGGGAAATCAACGGAATCATTCATTCTGCCATCGTTTTGCAAGACCAAAGCCTGATGAATATGAATGAGGAACGTTTCAGAAATGTTCTTTCTGCAAAAGTGGATGTAAGTGTGCAAATGGCTCAAGTCTTCCAGAAAGAGCCGTTGGACTTTGCTTTGTTTTTCTCTTCCGTACAATCATTTGCAAGAGCTTCAGGACAGAGCAATTATGCTGCCGGCTGCAGCTTTAAGGATGCTTTTGCTCATCGGCTTTCACAAGTATGGCCTTGTACAGTAGCTGTGATCAATTGGAGTTATTGGGGCAGCATTGGTGTTGTTTCCTCACCTGATTATCAGCGAAGAATGGCGCAGGCGGGCATAGGCTCTATTGAAGCCCCTGAAGCGATGGAAGCGTTGGAACTGCTGCTCGGGGGGCCGCTGAAACAGCTTGTGATGATGAAGATGGCAGACTGCGGAACGGACAATGACTCAGGACAGAATGACGAAACAATTGAGGTGTATCCGGAAACTCACAGCTCCGCCATTGAGAAACTGCGAAGCTATCACCCGGGAGACAGCACAAAGATACAACAACTGTTATAGGAGGGGAAGCGCCAATGCGAAACACAGAAGACATTCTCTGTAAGATGCTGTTAGCACAATTGCAGTCCATAGGATTTTTCAAGGAAAATAACCCCCAGCCGGTGCTGCAGAATTTCTATGGCAGATGGTTTGAGGAGAGCCTATCGATTTTGGAGCGGCATGGTTTTCTTCAACAAACGGCAAATGGATTCGCCGTAACCCGCTCAACAGAGGACATAAATGAATTGTGGAACGAATGGGATGAAAAAAAAGCAGACTTGCTTCAAGACAGTAACATGAAAGCCATGGTGGTGTTAGTAGAGACTGCACTTAAAGCCTTGCCGGATATTCTGACCGGCAAGGCATCTGCCACCGATATCCTTTTTCCGAACTCATCTATGGAGTTAGTGGAAGGAATCTATAAAAACAATCAAGTCGCAGACTATTTTAACGATGTGCTGGCAAACACCTTGGCTGCCTTTATGCAGGAGCGTCTAAAGCAAGAGCCTGAAGCAAGGATTCGTATACTAGAAATCGGAGCGGGAACAGGCGGTACAAGCGCTGCGGTTTTTCAAAAAATGAAAGCCTATCAGTCACATATAGAAGAATATTGCTATACAGATCTCTCCAAAGCGTTTTTACTGCATGCGGAAAAAACATACGGTCCGGACAACCCTTATTTGACGTATAAGGTATTTAATGTGGAAGAGCCGGCGGCTGAACAATATATAGAAGCGGGCGGATATGATGTGGTTGTCGCTGCAAATGTGCTTCATGCGACGAAAAATATCCGGCAGACATTGAGAAATGCCAAAGCGGTTTTGAAGAAAAACGGCCTGCTCGTTCTGAATGAAATTAATGACCATAATATATATTCACACCTGACCTTTGGCTTGTTAGAGGGCTGGTGGCTGTATGAAGATCCCGATCTGCGTATCCCGGGCTGCCCCGGTTTATATCCAGATACATGGAAAATGGTGCTTGAGAGTGAGGGCTTTCGTTATGTTTCCTTTATGGCTGAACAATCACATCAGCTCGGCCAGCAGATCATTGCAGCGGAAAGTGACGGAATCGTCCGTCAAAAAACGCGAACAGCAAAACCAGCAGAAGAAATTATAGATTACCATCTAGACGAACATCATTCTCAAACGAAGGATAGTGATGAGGATTCTCTTCTTGAACAAACGACACAATTTGTGAAACATACGTTAGCAAAATCGATAAAACTTTCACCGGAGCGTATACATGCAGAAACAACGTTTGAGAAGTATGGAATCGATTCTATTTTGCAGGTGAATTTTATTCGTGAGTTAGAAAAACTGACGGGTGAGCTTCCGAAAACAATTTTATTTGAACACAGCAATACGAAAGAACTCGTCGATTTTCTGATAAAGGAGCATGAAGGGAAGCTGCGGACATCACTGCTGAAAGAAAAATCACAGCCCGCAAATAAAGAAACTTCTATTCAAGCGAAGCCAATAAAATCTGAACAGCCGTTTACATATCAAACGCGCCGTTTTAGCGGAGACCAGCAGCTAATTAAAACTCAGCAAGCAAAAGCGAATCCAAAATCAGAAACCGAAACAGCGAAAAACGAAAAGGCAATCCTTTCTCATAGAACCACACCGAATCATTACGGCACAGAAGATATTGCAATTATCGGCATAAGCGGACGTTATCCGATGTCTGAGAACGTAGAAGAGCTCTGGGAGCATTTAATAGCTGGGGATAATTGTATTACAGAGGCTCCGCAATCAAGATGGCGGACATCTTTAGTAAACACTTTGTCGAAAGAATCATTACAATCGTCAGATAAGAAGCGCTACGGCGGATTTTTAAAAGACATACATGCGTTTGATCATCATCTTTTTGAAGCGGATCAGAATCAAGTAATGGAAATGACACCGGAACTTCGTTTATTTTTAGAAACCGTCTGGGAAACATTTGAGGACGGAGGCTATTCCCAAAACCGATTAAATGAACTGCAGGACAACGGAACGGGAGTAGGTGTCTTTGTTGGAAACATGTATAATCAGTATTTTTGGAATATCCCTTCATTAGAACAAGCGGTGCTGAGCTCTAATGGCGGAGACTGGCATATTGCAAATCGCGTTTCTCATTTTTTTAACCTGACAGGACCAAGTCTGGCTGTCAGCTCCGCATGCTCCAGTTCATTAAACGCAATCCATCTTGCATGTGAGAGTTTGAAACTGAAAAACTGTTCGATGGCAATAGCCGGCGGTGTCAATTTAACACTGAATCTCTCTAAATATGATGCGCTGGAGCGCGCAAATCTTTTAGGGAACGGAAATCAAAGCAAGAGCTTTGGCACAGGAAGCGGGCTTATTCCGGGTGAAGGTGTCGGAGCCGTCCTGCTAAAACCGCTCTCTAAGGCGATAGAAGATCACGACCATATTTATGCCGTCATCAAAAGCAGCTTTGCCAATCATAGCGGAGGAAGGCAGATGTATACAGCGCCAGACCCGAAGCAGCAAGCTGCATTAATCTCCAAGTCCATTCAGCAATCCGGCATTGATCCGGAAACAATCGGCTATATAGAATCTGCGGCAAATGGTTCAGCGTTAGGCGACCCGATTGAAGTAATCGCACTATCTAATGCATTTCATCAGTATACAAATAAGAAACAGTTTTGTGCGATAGGCTCTGTAAAATCGAATCTTGGACATTTGGAGGCGGCTTCCGGCATTTCTCAGCTCACCAAAGTTCTGTTGCAGATGAAAAATGGGACGCTTGTACCGACGATTAATGCCACCCCTGTCAATCCAAATATTAACCTGGAAAACACAGCATTTCATCTGCAAAAACGAACGGAGCCGTGGCAGCGGTTAAAAGATCCCGATACAGGAAAGCATCTGCCCAGAAGAAGCATGATTAATTCTTTCGGAGCGGGAGGGGCCTATGCGAATCTCATTATAGAAGAATTTATTGGCGCTGCATCTGAGCAGCAACATCCAGTGCCTCACCAGCAGGACTATCTGGCCGTTTTTTCTGCGAAAACGAAATGGAGCCTGCTCAGCTATCTTGAAAAACTGCGAGTGTTTTTAGAAAAAAAACCATCTTCTTCTATTGGAGCAGTTGTACGCTCACTGCACAGGATTAACCATGACTTAGAACATCGGGCTGCATTTTCGGTATCGTCGACGCAGGAATTGATTGAAAAACTAAAGATTTTCCAAAAAACAAAAGAAAGCTCACTCCAGGATGGTATCTATATATCCTTTGATTTACAATCAGATGCGATTTCTACAAATGGAGGGTCAGCCCATGAAGAAACAAGCTTAACAGCACAGCAATGGGCTGCGGGGGCTTCGATTCATTTTGACCATATACATCAAGGGAATGAAACTGGCTGGATCAATCTGCCTCACTATGCATTTGACCATCAAACAGTCTATCAATTTGGTGCCCTGCCTCATGAAGAAGGGAAAAGGCATGATGAGCAAACGGCTAATCATCCGCTGATACAAGATACATTCTCATACAATGAGCCTTACGTTCAAGGCCATGTGTTCAACAAAGAACGGGTGCTCGTCGGTGCAACCTATGCAAGTCTTGCGATTGACGCATTTTTTGAAATGTTCCCTGAAGAAAACAGCGGCCGTATCAGTAAATTAAGTTATCTAAATCCTGTTGTCATAAACCAAGGGCAAACAATTGAAGTAAAAGCTGATCCTCTTCAGAAAGATCATGCAATCGATTTGCAAATCATGTATCGTGAGCGGGCATCTGAGACGTGGAAGCCTGCCGCAATCGGGCAATGCCAAAAAGATCATTTTGAAGCAAAAAAAGTAAATATCGAAAGTGTAAAACGTTCGTTAACAGAGCTCGAACATACTGACGAAATGTATCAAACCGTCGATGGCGGCGCTGAGTGGGGAGACTTGTATAAAACCATCACTCATCTGTACAGAGGCAATCATTCAATCCTTGCAAAAGTGCGTTTGTCTCAAAACGGAATGGCAAATGCGCATCATTACACTGTCAGCCCATTGATTACAAACAGTGCTTACCTGGCAATTCTCAGTTTCATAGAACAATTAGACATAAAGGGGCATTTCTTGCCATTTGGAATCAACGATATTCAATTCACAAAAAATAAAATAAGAGAAGATTGCTGGCTTTTGATTACTTTCGTTAAGAATACCGGTGAAATGCTGCTGTTTGACATAGACGTGATGAATGAAGCGTCAGAGACGGTGCTGCGCTATTCAGGTTACTCTTTAAAGCAATTCTGCTTAACAGATCGAGGAAGCAAAGAGGAAAATCAGGAAGTTCAAATACACGATATAAGAGACCGTATTCGAAGCTATCTCACAGATAAACTGGCTGACAAGACGGCCAATCCATCAAAACTGTCTCTTGCAAAAGTTCATATCATGGATTTAGGGATCGATTCTTCCCAATTGATTGCGTTGACAAGAGAGCTGGAATCAGAGACAAAGATTGAGCTAAATCCTACATTGTTTTTTGAATATCCGACTCTTCAAGAACTGGCCGATTTTTTTGCCGAAAAACATGAAAAATCCTTTGTTCAATTGCTTGGAGGGACCAAGCAACAGCAGAAATCCCAGAATATAAAAGAAAATAAAATAAAGCAAATGCAAACCTATGAAAGAAAGACGGATGAAACAAAAGAAACGGCAGACGGCATAGCCATTATCGGCATGTCGGGGCAGTTTCCAAAAGCAAACAATGTAACGGAATTTTGGGATAACCTGATTCACGGGAGGAATTGTATTTCTGAAGTGCCGGAAGAACGCTGGGATTGGCGAAAATATACCGAAAATACTGATGGGAAGCAGTCAAGCCTCCAATGGGGCGGGTTTATAGAAGGCATAGGTGAGTTTGACGCGCTGTTTTTCGGCATTTCACCGAAAGAAGCAGCGACAATGGATCCCCAGGAGTTTCTGCTTTTGACACATGCGTGGAAGGCGATGGAAGACGCCGGTATAACAGGCCAAGCCTTATCCAGCTGCCCGACAGGAGTTTTTGTCGCAGCCGGCAATACCGATGCGGCTGTGATTCCTTCCTTAATGCCAAACCGTATTTCCTATGCACTGAATGTAAAAGGGCCAAGTGAATATTATGAGGCTGCCTGTTCCTCAGCTCTTGTCGCTTTGCACAGAGCGATTCAATCCATTCGAAACGGCGAATGTGAGCAAGCCATTGTTGGCGCTGTGAATCTCCTGCTCTCACCAAAGGGCTTTAGCGGCTTTGATTCAATGGGATATTTGAGTGCGGAAGGGAAAGCCAAGTCCTTTCAAGCAGAGGCGAATGGATTTGTTCGAAGTGAAGGTGCAGGGGTTCTCATCATTAAACCTTTACAAAAAGCCATTGAAGACTCTGATCATATTTATTCTGTCATTAAAGGGACAGGTGTATCGCATGGCGGCAGGGGAATGTCACTGCACGCGCCTAATCCGATCGGAATGAAGGATGCGATGAAGAAGGCTTACCAAGGGTCGCAAGTAGATCCGAAAACGGTGACTTATATAGAAGCGCACGGGATCGCATCGCCAGTGGCTGATGCTATAGAAGTGGAAGCGTTGAAATCGGGATACAGACAGCTCGAATCGGAGCATTCGCACCAACTGCAAGGAGAAATGCCATGTTACATCAGCAGCTTAAAGCCGAGCATCGGGCATGGAGAACTGGTTTCAGGCATGGCTGCTCTTATGAAAGTCAGCATGGCGATGCAGCATAAAACAATACCTGGTATTCCCGGTTTTGATTCATTGAATGATCAGGTGTCAATAAAGGAAACGCGTTTCCGGATGATTGACGGGAACCAGCAATGGGAAGAAATACAGGATGATGCAGGCAGAACGATACCTCGCAGAGCAAGCATTAATAGCTATGGTTTTGGAGGAATAAACGCGCACATCATCTTAGAAGAATATGTTCCTTCTCATACAGAACCAGCAATTGAACATACAGATGAGCCGCACATTGTGGTGCTTTCTGCAAAAAACCGAGACAGACTAAGAGCCGTTGTTCAACAGATGCTTGACTATGTAAAACAGCAAAAAGCACTGTCTTTACAAAATTACGCTTACACACTTCAAGTCGGACGAGAAGAGATGAGTGACCGGATGGCCCTGATTATCCGCAGTAAGGATGAACTCGTACTCGGATTGGAAGAGTACTTAACAGCTGCGGAAAAAGCAGAAAAGCCGAAAAGCACTGTACCTTGCTTTATCGGAAATTCAGAAGAAGGCATGTCAGATATCGGTGCCTTACTTGAGGGAACATTGGGCGATATCGTGATGCAGACACTATTGTCTGAAAACCATCTTGAAAAGATCGCGTTTTGCTGGGCAAAAGGAGTGCAAATTCCATGGGAGCAGCTTCATCAAGGAAAAGGTGCGCGGAGAATATCATTGCCCGCCTATCCGTTTGAAAAAAGAAATTGCTGGAATGGCTTTCTGTCACCAGAAATAGCACCTGCTTTTTCAAATGATGAGATTCCCCCTCACAAAAGAAACGATATTCAAATGATATCTGATGTATTGGGCATGACACCTGAAGAATTAAATCCTCAAAAGGCATTACAAGATTACGGGTTTGATTCTATCGTTTGTATACAGTTATTGCAGCAATGGCAAGCAGAAGCTGGCCTGTCAATCAGCCTGGCAGAGCTGCAAACGTGTCAAACTGTGCAGAATATGGTGGACTTGATAGCAATGAAACGGGAAAATACAGTCCAAGACCAGTCAGTCCAGACTGTCAGCCGGTCATTTCCGGAATTAATACCGTTAAACGATGGCAAGCGGGGGCGCCCTGTATTTTGGTTTCATGGAGGAGTAGGCGGTGTAGAAATCTATACGCCATTTGCGAAGAAAAGCCAGCGTCCTTTTTACGGCATTCAAGCCAAGGGCTTTATGACAAATCATGCTCCTTTACACGGAATTGAACAAATGGCTTCCTATTATATAGACATTATGCGATCCGTACAGCCGGAAGGCCCTTATGATGTAGGCGGATATTCCTTAGGCGGACTGCTCGCATATGAAGTAACACGCCAGCTGCAAAGCCAGGGCCTTGCTGTAAAAAGCATGGTCATGATTGATTCCCCTTACAGTCCTGGACGTGAACAAAATGAGCCTTCTGTAAAAACGTCAATGCTTCAAACGATAAATACGATGCTGGCATCTATTGTTCAGTCGGAAAAGCTTACAGACGTTCTCATCAGCCGTGAAGAGGTAGATGTTGACAGAGAGGAAGAGGAATTTTTAACTGAACTGATTGGTTTAGCAAGAAAGCGGGGATTAAACAAACCGGAGAAGAGAATACGGACTCAGCTTAACCAAATGGTCAAAGCTCAGCATGCTTATGAATTTGAGGCGTACACTGTCCAGCCGCTTGTGGATCCTGAAGCGGTAAAATGTTTTTATTTCCGCAATAAAAGCAGATCTTTCCTTGGCGACTTGGACATTTACTTTACCATTTCAAATGAAAAAATACCGTTGGATGATACTGCCTACTGGGAGGAATGGGAGCGGCAAATCCCTCAATTCCATCTGGTGGATGTCGATTCCAGCAATCACATGATGATGTTAACAGAATCTAAAGCGTCCAGCGCCATGCTGGAGTTTTGTGAAAAACTATACTCAAACAGAGGCGTAGTAAACGCGAATTTCCTTAAGGCTTTTCGCAAAAAACATGAAGCCAGCGAAGAAAACGCTGATGAATTGGTAAAGCGCTGAGGAAATATAAAATCCCCCTTTAAAAGGGGGATTTTTATCTGCTGGAAGAAATCAGCTGAGGTGTGAAAGTGAATCTTTCCTTGCAAGTGAGACCGGAAGACTTTCTAATCCTCTTAAAAAAGCATTTTTTCTCCATTTCAACTCTTCTGGCGTTACCGTAAGTTCAATTTGCGGAAATCGTTTCAGCAGTGCGTTAAACGCAATTTGTCCTTCCAATCTTGCCAGCGGCGCTCCTAAACAGAAGTGTATCCCAAAGCCGAAAGAGATATGCCGATTAGGTGTTCTGGTTATATCGAATGTTTCTGGATTTTCAAATCGTTCAGGATCTCGATTGGCAGAACCGATTCCTATAAAAATCATGTCTCCCTTTTTGATAGAATGGCCTTGGTAGGAGAAGTCTTCAATGGCCCACCGATTTGCCATCATAACGACAGGGGAGGTGTAACGCAGCAATTCTTCAACGGCTGTATCTATCATTTCAGGATGCAGTTTCAGTTTCTCTAATTCTTCCTTGTGCTGAAGCAATGCAAGGGTGCCAGAACCGATTAAGTTAACCGTCGTTTCAAGTCCTGCTACCACCAAAAGGAACAGCATAGAGTAAAGTTCTTTTTCACTTAACGTTTGGCCGTCTTCTTCAGCATGCACAAGTTTACTGATCAAATCGTCTTTTGGCTGTATTCTTCTTTCTTGAATTAACTTGCCAACATAGTCTTTAAACTCCCGAAGAGCCTGATTGGTCAGTTCTCGGTTGGCCTCTGAAGTATCAACCATGGCATTGGTCCATATTTGAAACTGTGCCCGATCCTCTTTCGGTATGCCCATCATTTCAGAAATCACGATAAACGGTAACGGAGAGGCAAAGGATGCCATAAAGTCTGTTTCATTCTCTTTTTCCATTTCATCTAACAATCGTTCAGTAATTTGTTCGATGCTGATGCGTAGATTTTCAATGGTGCGGGGGGTAAATGCTTGGTGAACCAGTGACCTTAAACGAGTATGGTCAGGTGTGTCTTTTGCCAGCATATGATCTGATACAAAATCAACGTCTTCACTGACATTGAGCATTTCAATTTGTTCTTTGCTCATTACGTTTTTAACGTCTCTTGTAATTCGGTTGTCTTTAAGAAATGCCATGCAATCATCGTAACGGGTGATTAACCACGCCGGATATGTACTTCCAAAACGGTGTAATTCGAATCGATGAATGGGTGCGTGTTCTCTAAAACGGCCTAAAACTGAAAAGGGGTTTTCATGAAACTCTTTAGCATGCGGATGAAACATCAAATTTTCCATTTTCATTCTCCTCGCCTAATAAATTAAGACAGATGCATTTATTCAGTTTAGACCAGATGTAAAAGAAAGCTTTGCGCAATCTGTATAACAGAATCCCATTGAAAACGACAGCCTGTTATGTCTAAAACTATATATCTATTTCAGGTGCCGTTCAATAGTTTTGGGACGAAAATATCGGCTTGCGGGTAAGGAAATGATTCCATGCAAACAAGCGCCTTTGGAGCAATGTCAAAGGCGCTGTATTCTTTCGACCAGATGAAAAGTTTCTTCATTTGTTTTGTACATCAATAGTATATACCGCACGATCTGTCAGTACCTTCAATCCGCCATTTTCTTGGTGAATGTGAATATCCCCTAATAAAGGAATTTCATAAGCGTTCTGCGGAAGCGGTACGTCCCCAGCTTCAGTAAAGGTTGTTCCTTCGCCTTCCAGGACGAGTTCGTCATTTGCAACATAGTCGTCAGGGTGGTTTGCGCTGCGTATGCCCACTTTTTGAAGGTGAAGAACAATCTGATCCAAATCTGAAATCTCGTCTTGGTTATTGGTCAGTTCGCCTTTTCTAATATCAAGCGTCTGGCCGATCCGCTCTCTCAACCATTCAGAAAGCTCAGTGTTGTTGAGTGCCATCAGTCATTCCTCCTTTTGATCTATACTGTAACTATTCCCAATTGTTTTATGTTTTACACTCTGCTGGGATATACCGGCTTATGTATGCTAAAAACACTGCTGACCCTTTAACGAACCAGCAGTGTTCACGAAGATCATGCAATCTTATTCACCAGGAATAGCTTTCTCAGCATTGATTGCTCCGGCACCGTAAATATTCGGGTCTTCGCCTGACCATTTATCAGCCCCATTTTTGAGCAGCTCTTTCACTTCGTCCGGCGTAAGATCTGGATTTTGCTGGAGTATTAAGGCGGCGATTCCCGCACAGATCGGCGTTGCCATTGATGTCCCCGACATTGTAAAATACTGAGACCCTACACGGCTTGATTTTTGCAGCTTATCGATATATGAATTCGGTGAGCGAAGGGAAATGATGTTTACGCCCGGTGCTAAAATATCGGGTTTTTCTTTCCCGTATACAGTCGGTCCGCGGCTTGAGAAAGAAGCAACTGTATCATCTTCGCTGCTTACTGTATTGTTATCGTCAAACGCGCCGACAGTAATGACTTTTTCGCTTACACCAGGGCTTGAAATTGTCTGCGGATCAGGGCCTGAATTTCCGGCAGCAACACAGACGACAATCCCGGCGTTCCAAGCTTCTTCAACTGCTTTGACTAATGGATCTTCCAGTTCATTGTCATAACGCAGCGCATCGCCGCCAAGGGACATGCTGATAATATCAATTGGTTCATCCGGATTGTCCTCATTATATTGAATACACCATTCGACGCCTTCAATAATGTCCGCTAACGTGCCTGAACCTTGTTTGTTCAGCACTTTTACTCCGATTAGATTGGCTTCCGGTGCAGGTCCGCGGTATTGGCCGGAAGATGACGCGCCGCTGCTTGCGACATCACCTGCGCAGTGTGTGCCATGTCCATTATCATCATAAGGCTCTGTTTTTTGGTTTACCATATCGGCAAATCCAATAATTCTTCCCTCTAAGTCAG
Organism: Bacillus sp. AF23; assembly: GCF_020861455.1. NCBI lineage: Bacteria > Bacillati > Bacillota > Bacilli > Caryophanales > Bacillaceae > Bacillus > Bacillus sp. AF23. The sequence continues at coordinate 255,953 of NZ_JAJHVY010000015.1, read as the reverse complement.
GGTGCGGGTAGATTCCTGTATCGACGACTGCGACTGTAACGCCTTTACCGGTTAAGGTTTGCCCGCTTCTGACGACTTCCTTTGCATGGCTTGCTTCGGCTGCTGTGTCAAGAAGCGCTTTGACTTCGCGGTTTAAATACACTTTGCGAATATCGCTGCATTCAGAAAGAAGAGAATGCAATGCTGAAGGGGTAACCTCTGCGCTGCAGCAATTGATTTTGTTAAAACGGTTTTTTAGCTTACTGCGTTTTTCTTTTTGTAAAACCTGTCCCGCCATTTGAAAGCCGGCCTCATGGCAGCCTTCCTCGAATTCAATGATGACCGACATTTTTTTTCTGTTTTTTAATGTTGTTTCAAAAAACTGATGTAAAAAGCAAGGAGTCCACTTGAAGGGCTTGTAGAGCTGCAAGACGCTTTCACGCAACGGCCAATCAAGCTTATGAGCGTTTGCTCTCACCATTTGTACCATAGAGTAGCCAAACATCGATTTTCCTCCTATTATGAAGTTCTCTGTATACTCTATGAGTGGATCGTATGTTTGGTAAGTTTGTTTGTCCTTTAGAGGAGGCGGACAAGAGTTTGTTTTTATGAATCTTTTGAATCTGATACGAAAGAATCATGTGTACTGTTAATCATTGGGTATTGAAAAAGAACGTTTGTTCGTATTATCATTTATATATATATCAAATAGGAGGGAGCGATAGATCGCATGAATATCTTCTTACGCCGGTCTTTGGAAGATCAGATACCAATCAGCATTATATATATGAAGAAAGACGGCACCATAACAAAAAGAACGATTATCGTCAGGCAGAAAAGCAAAACACAAATTAAAGCTTTTTGTTTTACGAACCATCAGATCAGAACGTTTTTATTGGACTCTATCCTCTCCTGTGACTTTGTGCGAACAAGGAAGCAAGAACCCTGGTTCGCAGGACTATAACAGCTGTCCGCTTCAGCATCCCGGACAGCCTGGTTTTTAGTAAAACCTTTCTTATTCCTCTATACATTTAATTACCAAGTGAGGTTATTCCTACCTTTTCTGTTTTTCCTCTCAATCTTTTTTCACTGATATTTCAATATAACCGCTGATAAATGTGACATTCAATTGATTTTTTGAAACCGGGAACTTTTTCACTGATGATATGGTGTATACAATGGTAAGATAAAACCTATTGACTATACCTCATATAATGAACCTTGCCATTCTTGTGAAAGGAGTTTAACATGAGAAGATTTTTACTAAATGTCATATTCGTCTTAGCCATAGTCTTATTCATAAGATATGTTCATTACTCATTAGAACCTGAACCATCTAACCAGCCGGATACATATTCAAATTTCAGCAGTCTGGCAGAGAATGAGGACCCTGCTGATTATGATATTTCTTATCAAGAGAAAAAAGGGAGCAAAATTTTAATCATGTCTCCGCACGGCGGAAGAATTGAAGGCGGAGTAAGTGAGCTTGTGCGTTATTTCAACGATGACTACTCGACTTACCTGTTTGAGGGCTTAAAGTCACATGATAATCAAACGCTGCACATTACAAGCACCAACTTTGATGAGCCATTGGCTGAAGAGAAGATCAAGGAGCACCAGTACGTTGTCGCTTTTCACGGATATAAAGGAGAAAAGAAAAATACACTTGTCGGAGGAACAGACCGTAAGCGGGCGAAAATGATTGTCAGAGCTCTTGAAAAAAGAGGGTTTTCCGCTGAATTAGCGTCCTCTCAAAGCGGCCTTGCAGGATTAAGTGCAGATAACATTAATAACCAGGGGGAAACCGGGCTGAGTATCCAGCTGGAAATCAGCCGTGAACAGAGAGAAGCCTTTTTTGATGATTTTTACTATAAAGATAGGAAATACACGAAAACCAGTGAATTCTACTCTTATGTCCGGGCGATAAAACATGTACTTGAAAAAGAATATTCCTAATAAGCAAATCAGAGGACAAAATTAAGGAAGATCAGTAGACTTGAAATGGAATCCATTGAAGGAGGCAATCAAATGGCAGATCATCATTTTTATTTAAAAGCGAATTGGCCGGGAAAACGCAATGATGTCGGCACAATCGAAAGCGGCAATCTCATCACGTCTATTTCTATTCCTAAAGAAATGGACGGACCGGGGGAGGGGACCAACCCGGATGAAATGCTTCTTGGGGCAGCGGCAACCTGTTATATTATTACGCTTGCTGCTATGATGGAAAGAAGCGGACTGGAAAAAGAAGATCTGCAGATGGAATCAGAAGGCATAGTCGATGTGACAAGAGGGATCTTTACATACAAAAAAATCATTCACCGCCCCGCAGTAGTCCTCAGACACGATGCCTCAGAAGAAGACGTTGCGTTAGCCCGCAAGCTTTGTGAAAAAGCGGAATCTTCCTGCATGATCTCACGAGCCATTCAAGGAAACGTCGAACTGCAGCTAGAAGCTGCTGTAAAAATTTCTGAGCAATCATAAAAAAGCAGACGGTCACTGACAGGCCGTCTGCTTTTTTTCTTTATTAGGGGCTTTTGACTGATTTAACAGCACAACGCCTGCAATAATGAGTGTCAGCCCAAATATACCCTTCAAGCTGATGGTTTCGCCAAAAAGCAAAAAACCGACTACCGCTGTAAGCGCCGTCCCGATACCGGACCAAGTGGCGTAAGCGCTTGATAAGTCTATGGTTCTTAAAGAAAAGCTTAAAAATGTGAAGGCGGACAGAAATCCGGCAGCCACTCCGATAATAGGCCAGAATTGCGTAAAACCTTCGGAGAGTTTGAGCATTGTGCTCCCAAATACCTCAGATAATATGGCAAGAGCCAAATAAAGAAATCCTCTCATATACAACACTCCCTTACTGCCAATTAAGCAGCACGACACCTGAAATTAATAGACCAATCCCAATAAATCCTTTTACATTCAGTTTTTCCTTGAAAAATTTTGCCCCGATAACGGCCGTCAGCACGGTACCCACGCCGCTCCATGTCGCATATGAAAGGCTTAGAGGGATGCGGTTTAAAGTAAGCGACAGCATATAAAAGGCAAGGGAATAACCAATCACGACCAATGCACTCGGCTTCCACTTTTTGAAGCCGTCAGACACTTTCAGCATGGCCGCTCCGATTGATTCTGAGCATATGGCAATTGTGAGGAATAAGTATCCGATCAACATCGTAATCCTCCTCACTCAAAATATGATAAATGTAAGGTAATGAAAAGATCATCAGCTAGAAAAATATTAGTGCAAACCTATGTATGAGTCAAGAGATTCATTTCAACTCAGATTCGGGGGATAAAAAAGACCCCTTTTATAAGGGGTCTGCTGGGTTTAGTAGTAATATGGGTACGGGGGATAAGGATATCCGCCATAAAAATAAGGGTTAAATAAAGCACTTCCTACAAGTCCGCCTACCAGCCCGCCAAAAAAAGGTCCTCCGTAAAATCCAAACGGCCGTCCAAAGCCATAGCCAAATCCAGGTCTTCCAAATCCAAAACCTGGCCGTCCAAAGCCGTAGCCGAACCCTGGTCTGCCAAAGATTCTTGCATCATTTTCGTCAGTGAAATATTCCACTTCGTTCATTTTTTCTTTCCTCCAATAATAAAGTGTAGATGATGCAGTGTATTCAGCCTACCCAAATTTGATTGGGCGTTCAGCTGAAAAAGAAGGAGAGTGAATTGATTGGGCCTGTATCAGTCTGACTGGGCCATGGCGCCGCCTCACGTACATGCTTATCGTGCTAAAACAACCAGTGAACAGGGGCATTATCATATCATTGAAGGTTTTACTCAGCCGGCAAACGGAACGAATACGGATCGCCATACACACTACTTCACTGGGATTACTTCGTTTGAAAATGGCCATTTCCACCGCTATTACGGGATCTCGGGCCCTGCCATTCCCAGGGCTGACGGCACACATTATCACGAAATTGAAGAAAATACTTATCTCGCTTATAACGAGCCGATTCAGATCCGTTACGGAGGCGTTGTGTACGATCCCCGAAATCACAGCAAAAAAACGCATCGCCATCATTTGAAAGGCAAGACACGGGAAATCGTCGGAAATGAGCCTCTTGGCTGGTAGAAGAGATGTTTACTGCTGCAAAAAAAGGGCAAAATGGATAGGTGGTTATATATGATGAATGTTATAATGGGGGGAGATTTGTAAAAGAGAGTGATACATAGTGAAAAATAACAAACAGCCCGTTGTCATATTAGTCGGACCAACGGCAGTGGGGAAAACCAATTTAAGCATTCAGCTTGCTAAGGATTTGAACGCGGAAATTATCAGCGGAGATTCCATGCAGGTTTATAAAGGAATGGACATCGGGACAGCTAAAATCTCTGAACAGGAGACAGAAGGTGTGCCGCATCATCTGATTGACATTCTAGACCCGGCAGATTCTTTTTCCACCGCGGATTATCAAGGTTTGGTCAGAAATAAAATCAGCGAAATCGCAAAAAAAGGAAATCTTCCGATGATTGTAGGCGGTACGGGGCTTTACATTCAATCCGTCCTTTACGATTATACCTTTACGGAAGAGGCGAATGATCCGACGTTTCGGGAAGAAATGCAGAAGGCTGCGGCGCAGGAGGGAGCTGAATTCCTTCATGCTAAGCTGGCTGCGGCTGATCCGGAGGCAGCAAAAGCGATTCATCCGAATAATACAAGAAGAGTAATTCGCGCACTGGAGATTTTACATACATCTGGTAAAACGATGTCACAGCATTTAAAAGAGCAAAAGCGGGAGCTGCTGTACAATGCTGTATTAATCGGGCTTACAATGGACAGAGACACGCTTTACGACAGGATTAATCAGCGAGTTGATCTGATGATGGAAGCCGGACTTCTGCCGGAAGTGAAACAGCTCTACGATCGAAAATTGAGAGACTGTCAATCGATACAGGCAATCGGCTACAAGGAGCTGTACGCATATTTTGACGGATTTGTGACACTTTCTGAGGCTGTCGAGCAATTAAAACAAAACTCCAGACGGTATGCGAAACGCCAGCTGACGTGGTTTCGCAACAAAATGCCGGTTGACTGGTTCGATATGACCCCGCCTGTTGATATGAAGCTGAAAAAAAAGGAAATTTTCACACATATAGCAGGAAAACTGCAACTTTAATCGAAACTGTATGATATAGAGAATCAAGGAGGACGAAACATGAAACCGATTAATATTCAGGATCAGTTTTTGAATCAAATCCGCAAAGAAAATACGTATGTCACTGTTTTTTTACTGAACGGCTTTCAATTGCGCGGCCAGGTGAAAGGCTTTGATAACTTTACCGTATTGCTAGAATCGGAAGGTAAGCAGCAGCTTATATATAAACATGCGATCTCGACTTTTGCACCGCAAAAAAATGTCCAGCTTGAATTAGAATAGACCATAAAGATAAAAACGAAATAGAAAAACCTCGGGCTGAAAGCCCGAGTTTTTTTGTGTCGCAGAAGTTCCTATAGAGATTACAAAAAATATAGGAAATTGGTTATTTGTGTAAAACTCCTATTGTTGTACAATGATTTGTGATCATGCTGGAAAGGGGAGAGGGAAATGAATCACAAACGAAAACGTGCCATATCATGGGGTCTGGTGTTTTTCTTAACACTACTGTTTGTCACGCTGCCGGTATCTAAAACTTGGGCTGCAAGCGTAAATGGCACGCTGATGCAGTACTTTGAATGGTACCTGCCTAATGACGGACTACATTGGAAACGCTTGCAAGGAGATGCGGGGCATTTATCTGAAATTGGAATCACTGCTGTATGGATTCCGCCTGCATACAAAGGAACGAGTCAATCTGACAATGGATATGGCCCATATGATTTGTACGATTTAGGAGAATTTCAGCAAAAAGGGACGATGCGCACAAAATACGGTACAAAACCGGAGCTTCAGTCAGCGATCAGCTCCCTGCATTCGCAAAACATCCAAGTATACGGTGATGTTGTTTTGAATCATAAGGCAGGCGCGGATGCAACGGAAGATGTAACCGCGGTCGAAGTGAATCCAAACGATAGAAATCAGGAAACATCAGGAGAGTATCAAATAAAAGCATGGACAGGCTTTCATTACCCGGGCCGCGGAAGCACGTACAGCGATTTTAAGTGGCATTGGTACCATTTCGACGGAGCGGATTGGGACGAATCCCGAAAGCTGAACCGCATCTATAAGTTTCAAGGGGATGGAAAGGCATGGGATTGGGAAGTATCAAGGGAAAACGGCAACTACGATTATTTGATGTATGCAGACGTCGACTATGATCATCCAGATGTTGTCGCAGAAACGAAAAGATGGGGTACCTGGTATGCAAACGAGCTTCAACTCGACGGTTTTCGGCTCGATGCTGTTAAACATATTAAATTTTCTTTTCTGAGTGATTGGGTAAAGGCAGTCAGACAATCAACAGGAAAGGAAATGTTTACAGTTGCAGAGTATTGGCAAAATAACCTGAACGAGCTCGAAAACTATTTGAATAAAACTGATTTTAAGCAATCTGTTTTTGATGTCCCGCTTCACTATCATTTGCAGGCTGCATCCTCACAGGGGGGCGGCTATGATATGAGACATTTGCTGGATGGCACTGTCGTATCGAAGCATCCGATGCAAGCGGTAACATTTGTGGAAAATCATGATACACAGCCGGGGCAATCATTGGAGTCGACTGTACAAACATGGTTTAAGCCCCTCGCTTATGCCTTCATTTTAACAAGAGAGGCTGGTTACCCGCAGGTTTTCTATGGGGATATGTATGGAACAAAGGGTTCATCGTCAAGGGAAATTCCGTCGCTCAAAAATAAAATAGAACCCATTTTAAAAGCGCGTAAACATTATGCATACGGGACCCAGCATGATTATTTTGACCATGAGGATGTGATTGGCTGGACGAGGGAAGGTGATCAATCGGCCGCCCAATCAGGATTGGCTGCATTAATCACAGACGGTCCTGGCGGGTTAAAGAGGATGTACGTCGGAAAGCAAAATGCCGGCGAGACATGGTATGACATTACTGGGAACCGCTCCGATCCTGTTACGATACATTCTGATGGATCGGGAGAGTTTCATGTAAACGGAGGTTCAGTATCCATTTATGTACAGAAGTAAGAAAGGGAGGGGCTGAAAGGCTAGCACAGCAGCCTCTCTTGTTTTTTATCTTGCGTGGTCTTTTTTATAATGAGAACATAAGAAGGGGGAAAGTGTATATAATGTAAAAAATTTGAACGCAAGAGGAGTGAACGAATGTTTTCTGAATCTGAAGCGGAGTTGAGACGAATCAGAATTGCACTTGTCTGGATTGCTGTGTTCTTATTGTTTGGTGCGTGCGGGAGGGATGAAACAGTAATTGAAACAGATAGCGGAGATTCTTATGAAACGCCCCAGCCAAGTTCATTTCCGCTCGAAAATAATCATTTTGGAATCGTAAATGACGGCAATATAGAAATTTATGAGTATAATGAGGCTGATAACAAGGTAAAGCTTAAAAAAGCGTTTCCGTCTGATGAGCTTGAATAAAATTCACAAGCATGGAATTTTACAAAGCAGACGCAGGCCGCTAAACTGAATACTGACACAGAACATACAGAGGGTGAAATGATGAAGCATAAGATTATTGTCAATCACTGGGAAGAAATCTGTGAAGACGATTCCTGCTATGAATATGGAACGAGTATTATTGTTAATGGAAAAGAATTAATCAGAGAAGCCTCAATTATAAGCGCATTGAAGGCAGTTTTAGAAGAAATCGGCGCTGACGCAGAAATAGAAGAAACAGTCGAAAGCGAAAAATGCTGTGACAGTATAAGAAAAAAAAATCTAGACTACTAAGCAGTTTTTTTTCATGTTATGATATACATCGGCTTAAAAACGACACTTCGAGTAGGATGAGAGATGATTCTCGTTCTGCTCTCTTTTTTGGGCCCTGATGAGGGTGCCAGAGAGAAAATATGAATTTTTTATTAAAACGAATCTATATATTGTGTTTTTGCCAGAGGGTAGTATACTATATATAGTGTTAGTAGTTGAGAGATTCATATTTTTTGATAGGTCGTGATAAAACGTGGTACAAATCATATTTGATTCAAAAACAGGGAATGTTCAGCGCTTTGTGAATAAAATAGACTTTCAGCAAATACGCAAGGTGGACGAAATTGACCACCAGGACACTCCGTTTGTTTTGGTCACCTACACGACAAACTTCGGCCAGGTACCGGCATCAACACAATCATTTCTCGAAAAATACGCCCATCTCTTATTAGGAGTCGCTGCGAGCGGCAATAAAGTATGGGGCGATAACTTTGCGAAAAGCGCCGATACCATTTCAAGACAATATCAGGTGCCGATTTTGCACAAATTTGAACTCAGCGGCACATCTAAAGACGTTGAATTGTTTACTCAGGAGGTAGAAAGAGTTGTCACAAAATCAAGTGCCAAAATGGATCCAGTTAAATAACGAAATCATGATCCAAAAAGATGGAAAATTCCAGTTTGATAAGGATAAAGAGGCTGTACATAGCTATTTTGTAGATTATATCAATCAAAACACAGTATTCTTTCACGATTTAAAAGAGAAGTTGGATTATTTGATTGAAAATCAATACTATGAAGAAGAATTTTTAAGCCTTTATTCTTTTGAAGACATTAAAGAAGTGTTTAAGACAGCTTACGCTAAGAAGTTTCGTTTTCCTTCCTTCATGAGTGCGTTTAAATTCTATAATGACTATGCTTTGAAAACGAATGACAAGAAAAAAATCCTCGAGCGTTATGAGGACCGAATCTCAATTGTTGCGCTGTTCTTCGCAAACGGCGACACTAAGAAAGCAAAAGAATATGTCAACCTGATGATCAATCAGGAATATCAGCCGAGCACACCGACATTTTTGAACGCGGGCAGAAAACGCCGCGGAGAACTGGTGAGCTGCTTCTTGCTCGAAGTCAATGATTCTTTAAACGACATTTCAAGAGCGATCGATATCTCCATGCAGCTTTCTAAACTGGGCGGCGGGGTTTCTCTTAATCTGTCCAAGCTTCGCGCGAAAGGTGAAGCCATCAAAGATGTTGAAAATGCCACAAAAGGCGTTGTAGGCGTCATGAAGCTTCTTGATAACGCGTTCCGTTATGCTGACCAAATGGGACAAAGACAAGGATCTGGTGCGGCGTATTTAAACATTTTCCACCGCGATATCAATGATTTTCTCGATACGAAAAAGATTTCTGCCGACGAGGATGTGCGCGTCAAAACACTTTCTATCGGTGTAGTCATTCCGGACAAGTTCGTTGAGCTTGCGCGTGAGGACAAAGCGGCTTATGTATTCTATCCGCATACCATCTATAAAGAGTACGGACAGCACATGGACGAAATGGACATGAATGAAATGTACGATAAGTTCGTCGACAACCCCCGGGTGAAAAAAGAGAAAATCAACCCGCGGAAATTGCTCGAAAAACTGGCGGTGCTTCGTTCTGAATCAGGCTATCCATACATCATGTTCCAGGATAATGTCAACAAAGTACATGCGAATAACCATATTTCAAAGGTGAAATTTTCTAACCTTTGCTCTGAAGTGCTGCAGGCATCTCAGGTTTCTTCTTACACAGACTACGATGTAGAAGATGAAATCGGCTTGGATATTTCCTGCAACCTGGGATCGCTTAACATTCTCAACGTGATGGAGCACAAATCGATCGAAAAGACTGTTAAGCTTGCGACTGATTCTTTAACTCACGTATCTGAAACGACTGATATCCGTAATGCACCTGCTGTAAGACGGGCAAACAAAGCGATGAAATCAATCGGTCTCGGCGCTATGAACCTTCACGGATACCTGGCGCAAAACGGCATCGCGTATGAAAGTCCAGAAGCGCGCGACTTTGCGAACACATTCTTTATGATGGTGAACTTCTACTCTATCCAGCGTTCTGCAGAGATCGCAAAAGAGAAGGGCGAGACGTTTGATCAATATGAAGGATCAACCTATGCAACTGGTGAATACTTCGATAAATACGTTTCAGCTGATTTCTCGCCGAAATACGAAAAAATCGCAAATCTGTTTGAAGGTATGCATATCCCGACGACAGAGGACTGGAAACAATTAAAAGCATTTGTCGCTGAACACGGCATGTATCACAGCTACAGATTATGCATTGCGCCGACAGGCTCGATTTCATACGTTCAGTCAAGCACGGCATCTGTCATGCCGATTATGGAACGGATTGAAGAAAGAACATACGGCAACTCAAAAACGTACTACCCAATGCCTGGGCTTGCATCTAATAACTGGTTCTTCTACAAAGAAGCCTATGATATGGATATGTTCAAAGTCGTAGATATGATCGCGACAATCCAGCAGCACGTTGATCAGGGAATCAGCTTTACATTGTTCCTAAAAGATACAATGACGACTCGTGATTTAAACCGGATTGATTTGTATGCACATCACAGAGGAATTAAAACCATTTACTATGCAAGAACGAAAGATACTGGGCAAGACAGCTGCCTTTCTTGTGTTGTTTGATTAAAGGAGAGTTTATAGTGACGAAAATTTATGACGCAGCAAACTGGTCAAAGCATGAAGACGACTTTACCCAAATGTTCTATAACCAAAATGTGAAACAGTTCTGGCTTCCGGAAGAGATTGCTTTAAACGGCGATCTCCTCACTTGGAAGTACCTTGGGAAAAACGAGCAAGACACGTATATGAAGGTACTGGCCGGATTGACTCTTCTTGATACAGAGCAGGGGAATACAGGAATGCCGATCGTGGCTGAACACGTAGACGGCCACCAGCGGAAAGCCGTGCTGAATTTTATGGCGATGATGGAGAACGCCGTTCACGCAAAATCGTACTCTAATATTTTCATGACACTGGCACCGACTGAAACGATTAATGAAGTATTCGAATGGGTCAAACAAAACAAATTTTTGCAGAAAAAAGCGCAAATCATCGTCGGACTCTACAAAGCGATTAAAAAAGATGACGAGATTTCACTGTTCAAAGCAATGGTTGCATCTGTGTATTTAGAAAGCTTCCTATTCTATAGCGGTTTCTATTATCCGTTATATTTCTACGGACAAGGAAAACTGATGCAAAGCGGTGAAATTATCAACCTGATCCTTCGTGATGAAGCGATTCACGGTGTTTATGTCGGTCTTCTCGCTCAAGAAATCTACAATAAGCAGACAGAAGAAACAAAAGCAGAGCTTCGCGAATTTGCCATTGACCTTTTGAATGAGCTTTATGAGAATGAGCTTGAGTATACCGAGGACTTATACGATCAAGTCGGACTCTCGCACGATGTCAAGAAGTTCATCCGCTATAATGCGAATAAAGCGCTGATGAACCTTGGATTTGATCCTTACTTTGAAGAGGAAGACATTAATCCAATCGTTTTAAACGGATTAAATACAAAAACAAAATCACATGACTTCTTCTCCATGAAGGGGAACGGGTACAAAAAAGCGACCGTTGAGCCGATCAAAGATGATGACTTTTTCTTTGATGATGAAAAAGAGCAGATATAATATCTGCTCTTTTCGGCTTGAAGGTTGAAATAGGAGGACGCAGTAATCATGGGAAAAATGGATGAAATCATCTTGGTCGCTCCGCGCGATGAAGTGTTTAAAAAAGAAAAATTGACTTTTCAAGGCGTAAACAGTGAAGATGCCCGAGTAGCAGAAATTATGGCTCAAATTGAGGCGACCTATTCTGAAATGAGAAGGGGAGACGCAGAAGAAGATCCTCATTATAAGCAGCCGATTCCTTATGTCGTCATTAAACGCGAGGATGAAGTTTTCCTTTATGAGCGGCTGGCTGGCGGCGGAGAATCACGTCTTCACAATAAGCTTTCTCTTGGCTTTGGCGGCCATATGAATCATATTGAAGGAGCTGCATCCTTTGCCGAGGTCTTAAAGCTGAACACAGACCGGGAGCTTGATGAAGAACTGCAAATCGAAGAAGAGGATAAGCAGGCCATTGTCACATTAGGTTTGATAAATGATGATGACAACAGTGTCGGTAAAGTGCATATCGGTATTCTATCTGCGCTTCAATTAAAGCCAGGCTCACATGTGGAAGTCAAAGAGAAAGAGCAAATCGCGGGTAAATGGATGAAAATTTCTGAACTAAAACAAACAGACATTTATAACCGTCTGGAAACATGGTCGCAATTCGTGGTTGACATTCTTGAATAAAAAAACCCGGTTTCTCATGAAGAGGAACCGGTTTTTTTTATCAGGCATGCTCGTCCGCAGCAGTATTATGTTTCTAGGAACACCATAGCGTCAAAGCCGGTATTCTCAGCTCTGGCAGCAAGGGCATCGGCATGATCTTTGGAAGAAAAAGCGCCGATCTGAACTTTATATAATCCGTCCTTTAAGAGCACAATGGCGTCAAAGCCCTTAGACTCTGCGCTGGTTGCAAGATTGTCCGCATTTGCTTTGACCTTAAAAGCCCCGATTTGAACCTTATATAACCCTGAGTTGGATGTCTTTTGAAGGCTGAAGGCTTGCTCCAACCCGTTTGCATGTCCTCTTGCCAAGCTTTGAATAAAACTGCTCGTTTTAAGCTTGTTCGCATCTGTAACCGTATCAATAAAACCGTTTTCCGTAAGCAGGGCAGGCATTGAGGATTCCCTTAATACGTGGAAGTTTGCTGTTTTTTTACCGCGATCGGAAAAGTCGACAGCTTGTATGACTTCAGAGTGAATCTCTGATTGGTAAGTCGTTGTCGGTGCTCCGACTCCCGGATAAATGTAGCTTTCGAAACCTGTTCCGCCCCCGGAATTAATGTGAATGGATAAAAAGAAATCGGCTCCCCAGTTATTTGCAGCATTTGTCCGGTCGCTTAAGCTGACATATTGGTCGCTTGTCCGGCTCAGCAGCACAGTAACACCCTCATACTCATTCGTCAATATAGTGCGTAAAGCTAAAGCGATTTGCAAGGTTAACGTTTTTTCTTGGAGACCATTGCCTGTTGCGCCTGGATCGGACCCGCCATGACCTGGATCAATAAATATTTTAACCATTCTCCATCACCTCATTACAGGATATGAAAAAAGACGGCTTCTGCTTGTACGATTATCATCCGGCAGAAAAATGAGGAAATAACCCCTATTACCCGAAAAATTATTTCTCGGGAAAGCGCACAATTCAACAGGATGCGACAGGAAGGTTGCTAAAAGTGTGCCTTCTAATCGGCTTAAAAAAGGGGGGGATTCTATCGAATTCAGCAGAAAGCGGAGGGGGAAATGATGATGACATCCATATGCGCTTTTTGCGGCCCGACTGTGGTTTTGGAGGTCAGTCAGAACGTACTCAATGGAAATAGCGTTCAGACATTCTTTTTGTTTCCTATTAATATCACTCATGGTTCGCATGGGTTAACGTTTATACTCACTCTTTTCCTCGGTGCCATTATTTTCTCTCCAGTTCTTCATCGGATTATTGGCATTTGTATTTGAAGAAGTATGGGTATTTGACATCATCCTAGGCTTAGTCTCTCAGGAAAGTTGATTTCCCGGGTGTTTACCCGGGTTTCTTCCAAAAAATTGCTGGCTTTTATACATCAACCGAAAATCCTCTTTCTCGATGAACCGACAATCGGTTTAGATATCCTGCGAAAAGAAGAATACACAGAAATTTCTTCATCCTATCTTCTCACCTCCCATCAAATTGATGACGTTGAACGTTTATGTAAACGGATCATCCTGATTGATGAGGGAGAAATCAAATTCGACGGACCGAAAGAAAAGCTGTCACAATTGACGAACAGTAAGAGAAGCTCAGCTGTTGAAGTAGACGCCGTTCATGCAGACTGGGGTTTACTTTCATGTCAACCTACTGAAGTGAAAGGAAAGTATATCTGATAATTCACAAATCCCTCAGCTCATCACAAGCATATCTGCACAATATGCTGTTTTAAAATAGAAATAACAGAGACCGCCCTTGAAAATATCTTGACTGAGGTTTATACCTCGAAGAAATATCGCCTTCATAGCTGATTGTTCTAACAAATTTACTGAAAATAAAATCTCTTGGTTTGTCCACCCTGTGTTCGTGAATACAATAAGAAATAAAGTATTTCTCGGGAAAGCGCAGGATTCCCCATTGTTCCCGAAAAAAAAGCATTTGTTTCGACACATGATAGGCGTTTGTCACATAAGGCATACGCTTGAATATCATATAGAGAGAACTGAGAGGTGAAAATGTTGGAGCGCGCTGTGACTTATAAAAACAACGGACAGATCAACATTATTCTTAACGGACAGAAGCAGGTGCTGACAAACGCTGAGGCAGAGGCGGAATATCAAGCGGCTTTGCAAAAAAACGAAGCTAAGCACGGCATTTTGAAGGAAATAGAAAAAGAGATGAACACACTGGTTGGAATGGAGGAAATGAAACGAAACATTAAGGAAATATACGCTTGGATTTTTGTCAATCAAAAACGTGCGGAACAGGGCTTGAAGGTGGGAAAGCAAGCGCTGCATATGATGTTTAAAGGAAATCCGGGAACTGGGAAAACGACAGTTGCGCGGCTTATCGGCCGGCTGTTCTTTGAAATGAACGTACTGTCAAAAGGCCACCTGATCGAAGCGGAACGCGCGGACTTGGTCGGGGAATACATTGGCCACACCGCCCAAAAGACGAGGGATTTAATCAAAAAGTCATTAGGCGGCATTTTGTTTATAGACGAAGCCTATTCCCTTGCAAGGGGCGGCGAAAAGGACTTCGGAAAAGAAGCGATCGACACGCTCGTCAAGCATATGGAAGACAAACAGCATGAATTCATTTTAATTCTTGCCGGATATTCACGGGAAATGGAGCATTTTTTATCATTGAATCCCGGTCTCCAATCCAGATTTCCCATCTCCATCGATTTCCCGGATTATTCCGTCAATCAGCTTATGGAAATTGCGAAACGAATGATCGCAGAGCGGGAATACCAGCTCAGTCAGGAAGCCGAATGGAAATTAAAGGATTACTTAATGACAGTCAAAAGCACAACAAGTCCCATTAAATTCAGCAATGGCCGTTTTGTCAGAAATGTCATAGAAAAATCGATCAGAGCGCAAGCCATGAGACTTCTAATGGGCGACCAATACTTAAAAAGCGATTTGATGACCATTAAAAGCCAAGATCTTTCAATCAAAGAAGACGCCGCTGGCTCGATATAGACCTCTTCCTGTGAGAGGTCTTTTTTTCTAATGTATTTCTTGCTTTTCACAGCAATCGATTTGTGGTATACACATGCAGGGTTTGGTATGATAATACTACTGCCCAATATGCAATAGAAAGGAACATCCATTTGAACGAACAAGAAATAAGACAGGAAAAGGCCATTTTAGTCGGATGTCAGCTGCCCCATATCACAGATGAGCATTTTGAAAATTCCATGGAAGAGCTTGCATCACTGACAAAAACAGCAGATGGAACGGTATTGACCAGCGTCACGCAAAAACGAAACCGGGCTGACGCAGCTACATATATAGGAAAAGGGAAGGTTGAAGAGCTGAAGACGCTCGTTGAAGAGCTTGAAGCCGATCTTCTTATTTTTAATGATGAACTGTCACCAAGCCAGCTGAAGTCCTTGGCAACTGCGATTGAAGTAAAAATCATCGACCGCACGCAATTGATATTAGATATTTTTGCGAAAAGAGCAAGAACAAGAGAAGGAAAGCTTCAAATCGAGCTGGCTCAGCTCCAGTATGCTCTCCCGCGTCTGACGGGACAGGGGATCAACCTTTCCCGGCAAGGCGGAGGGATCGGCGCGAGAGGACCGGGGGAAACAAAACTGGAGACCGATCGCCGCCATATTAGAAATCGCATTCATGAAATTAACACGCAGTTATCCGCTGTCATTCGCCATAGAAGCCGCTATCGGGAAAGAAGAAAGAAAAACGGTGTGCTGCAAATCGCTCTTGTCGGGTATACGAACGCGGGGAAATCAACGTGGTTTAACCGCCTGACAAGCGCTGACAGCTATGAAGAAGACCTTCTGTTTGCCACGCTGGACCCTATGACCAGAAAAATGGTGCTGCCAAGCGGCTACAGCGTGCTCCTGTCAGATACGGTCGGATTTATTCAAGATCTTCCGACGACACTGATCGCTGCATTCCGCTCAACGCTTGAAGAAGTAAAAGAAGCGGATGTGATTCTGCATCTGATTGATTCCTCAAATGAGGAGTACACAGGGCACGAAAAAACGGTGCTTCGCTTGCTGGAAGAGCTTGAAGCAGATGATATCCCGGTGCTGACGGCTTATAACAAACGCGATCAAAAGCTGCCTGACTTTATCCCGTCCGTTGGAAAGAATCATATCATGGTCAGTGCAAGATTTGAGGAGGATGCTGAAAAGTTTAAGGAAGCCATCCAGCGTTATTTGCGCCAAGAACTGTTAACGCCTTTTGAAGCGCAGGTACCGGCAAGTGAGGGCAAGCTTCTCTCGAGAATCAAATCCGAAACGATGGTTGACCGTTTTCATTTTAATGAAGAAAACGAACAGTACGACATATCAGGATATGTACAAGAAGAGCAAAGTATCATCGGTGAATTGAAGAAGTATATGTAAGAAGGGAATACAAGGACATGTTCGAAACTTTAACACACGGAGATTTATTAAAAAAAACAGCAATGGAAGTGGAAACGGAAATTGCGGGCGTTCATAAACAAATAGAAGAAATCAGTGAACGCAATGAATGGAGAGTGCTTCAAAGCTATAGAAAACACAAGGTGAGCGACACTCATTTTACGCCGTCTACAGGATACGGCTATGATGACATCGGAAGAGATACACTTGAAAGCATTTATGCAGATGTGTTTGGGGGCGAAGCCGGGCTTGTCAGGCCTCAAATTATATCAGGCACACATGCGATTTCCATTGCTTTATTCGGTGTCCTCAGACCGGGGGACGAGCTGCTTTATATCACAGGCAAGCCGTATGATACGTTAGAAGAAATTGTCGGCGTCAGAGGCGGAGAAAATTCTGGATCGCTAAAGGATTTTCAAATCGGCTACAATGCGGTTGAACTGACTGAAGACGGAAAAATAGATTACGATGCTGTCGCTGCAGCTATCAATCCGAAGACAAAGGTGATCGGCATTCAGCGCTCAAAAGGATATGCCAATCGTCCTTCTTTCTTAATTAGTGAAATCAAAGAAATGATCCGCTTTGTAAAAGAAATCAATGAAAATCTTATCGTATTTGTGGACAACTGTTACGGAGAATTTGTAGAAGAGCTGGAACCTTGCCATGTAGGCGCCGATCTCATGGCGGGATCTCTTATTAAAAATCCGGGAGGCGGTCTTGCCAAAACAGGCGGGTACCTCGTTGGAAAATCTGAATGGATCGAGGCTTGTTCATACCGAATGACTTCACCGGGCATCGGCCGGGAAGCCGGAGCGTCTCTTTACTCGCTCCAGGAAATGTATCAAGGCTTCTTTTTGGCGCCTCACGTTGTGTCACAAAGCTTAAAGGGAGCGGTGTTTACAGCGAGATTCCTTGAAAAACTGGGCTTCACTTCAAACCCGAAATGGGATGCGAAAAGAACAGATTTGATACAATCCGTTGAGTTTTCCGACAGAGAAAAGATGATTGCCTTTTGCCAGGCCATTCAATATGCATCGCCGATCAATGCCCACGTGACGCCTTATCCAGCCTACATGCCGGGATACGAAGATGATGTGATTATGGCAGCGGGCACATTTATACAAGGAGCAAGCATTGAATTATCAGCTGATGGCCCTATCCGCCCGCCATATGTAGCGTATGTGCAGGGAGGATTAACCTATGCGCATGTGAAAAATGCCATATGCAGTGCAGTGGATTCTTTAATGGATAAGAAATTAATTTGAATAGTTTAAAATTTTCACTGAATTTCATGTTAAGAATCCTTACATGTTATTGACACAAAATATAACATCACCTATAATGAAACTAAGTTAAGAAAAGGAGGAAATTGAGATGAGTGATAACATTCGCCGCTCAATGCCTTTATTTCCAATAGGAATTGTCATGCAATTGACCGAATTATCAGCAAGACAAATTCGGTATTATGAGGAAAATGGACTGATATTTCCAGCTAGAAGCGAAGGAAATAGACGATTATTCTCATTTCACGATGTAGATAAACTGTTAGAAATTAAACACCTGATTGAACAAGGTGTAAACATGGCAGGAATTAAACAAATTCTGGCGAAAGCATCGGCCGAGCCGGAACAGAAACAAAATGAGAAGACGAAGAAACCAATGAAACATGATCTGTCTGATGACGAACTGAGACAGCTCCTGAAAAACGAGCTTATGCAAGCCGGCCGTTTTCAAAGAGGAAATACTTTCCGTCAAGGCGACATGTCCCGCTTCTTTCATTAATCCGTTAGCAACTGTTTTGCTATATACATTTACCTTTTAGAGGAGGAGTTTTACGAAATGGCAAAGTATACAAGAGAAGATATCGTAAAATTAGTAAATGAGGAAAACGTCAAGTACATTCGCCTGCAATTTACCGACATTCTTGGAACAATCAAGAACGTTGAGATTCCTGTAAGCCAGCTTCCAAAAGCACTTGATAATAAGGTCATGTTTGACGGATCTTCTATTGAAGGTTTCGTTCGCATCGAAGAATCAGATATGTACCTGTATCCTGATCTAAATACATTTGTTATCTTCCCATGGACAGCTGAAAAAGGTAAAGTAGCACGTTTCATCTGTGATATTTACAATCCGGATGGCACACCTTTCGAAGGTGACCCGCGAAACAACTTAAAACGGATTCTGAAAGAAATGGAAGACCTGGGCTTCAGTGATTTCAATCTAGGACCTGAGCCTGAATTCTTCTTATTCAAATTAGACGAAAAAGGCGAACCGACTCTTGAATTAAACGACAAAGGCGGATATTTCGACTTAGCTCCAACTGACTTGGGAGAAAACTGCCGCCGCGATATCGTTCTTGAGCTTGAAGAGATGGGCTTTGAAATCGAAGCATCTCACCACGAAGTAGCGCCTGGCCAGCACGAAATCGACTTTAAATATGCCGGTGCAGTCCGCTCTTGTGACGACATCCAAACGTTTAAACTAGTTGTTAAAACAATTGCCCGCAAACACGGTCTGCATGCGACATTTATGCCAAAACCGTTGTTCGGTGTGAACGGTTCAGGTATGCACTGCAATCTATCACTCTTCAAAGATGGCGTTAACTCATTCTATGATGCAAACGCAGATCTTCAGTTAAGTGAAACAGCGAAACACTTCATTGCAGGTATCGTGAAGCATGCAACAAGCTTTACAGCAGTAACAAACCCGACAGTGAACTCTTACAAACGTCTTGTTCCTGGCTATGAAGCACCTTGCTACGTTGCATGGAGCGCGCAAAACAGAAGCCCGCTTATCCGTATCCCGGCTTCTCGCGGCATCAGCACACGTGTTGAAGTGCGCAGCGTCGATCCAGCTGCGAATCCGTACCTAGCACTTAGCGTCTTGCTTGCTGCAGGTTTAGACGGAATCAAAAACAAACTAGAAGCGCCAGCTCCAATCGACCGCAACATCTACGTGATGAGCAAAGAAGAGCGCATGGAAAACGGAATCGTCGACCTTCCTGCAACACTTGCTGAAGCATTAGACGAATTCAAATCAAACGAAGTGATGGTCAAAGCTCTAGGCGAGCACCTATTCGAGCACTTCATCGAAGCAAAAGAAATCGAGTGGGATATGTTCCGCACGCAAGTACATCCTTGGGAACGCGAACAGTATATGTCTCAATATTAATCTTTCAATCCCTTGGCACTATTGGTGTCAGGGGGTTTTTAAATTTTGGTCATAAGTTAAGAGATCGATAACTTTGGTCCTTGACCAAAATATGACCAATCAACAAGTTTCCACTTTGCAGTGGATGACACAAAGGTTATTCAAGGGCTGCCGTTAAATCGTAACGCATGGCACACAGGAGACGGCACCAACGGCACCGGGAACCGTAAGTCGATTGGTGTCGAAATTTGTTATAGTAAATCGGGAGGCGCTAAATACTACGCGGCAGAAAAGCTGGCTATTAAATTTGTGGCGCAGCTGCTTAAAGAACGAGACTGGGGTGTTGATCGTGTCCGCAAACATCAAGACTGGAACGGCAAGTATTGTCCGCACCGTATTTTGTCAGAGGGAAGATGGGACGAGGTTAAATCTGCCATTGAAGCAGAATTGAAGGCGCTGGGAGGAAAGACCACTTCTAAACCGTCATCATCTGCGCCTAAAGCTTCTGGGGGCACTTACACAGTCAAAAAAGGCGATGCTCTTTCCGCAATTGCAAAAGAGCACGGGGTGAATGTGGCAACCCTGCAAAGCTTGAACGGTATCAAAAACCCGAACTTGATCAAGGTCGGCCAAGTATTAAAGCTCACAGGCTCAAGCACTTCGAGCCCTAAACCTATCAGCAAAAAACGTCATATGCGCTGCCCTCTGGTGTCATTAGAGTAACAAGCCCTATGCGAAAAGGGGATGACATAAGGCGGATTCAAAATGCTCTGGCGTCTCTTTATTTCTACCCGGACAAAGGGGCGAAGAATAACGGCATTGACGGCGTGTATGGTCCAAAAACAGCAAATGCAGTCAAACGGTTCCAGTCAGTAAATGGTCTGACTGCTGATGGCATTTATGGACCTAAGACTAAGGCGAAAATTGAAGCGAAATTGAAGTAATATAAAAAGGCCCTCTTAAAATGGGGGCCTTTCAGTGTTTCTTTTAAATAGCTTCTTTTAGTTTTTCTATTACACTTTTCAACCATTCTATAGGTGGTAATCCAATTGTCGGGAAATATATTTCTGCATTACACTTTATAATGTCTTCCTTTTCTTCTTTAGTTAGATCGCTATTTAGAAACTCTTCGCAAAACTTAACTGTAAATAGCAAACCTTCTTTACTAATTTCCTCAATAAATTCGTCTAATGCGTGTTCAGGGGATCGGATATCTTGATGAAATGTTGCACCTAAAAAATTTTCTAATTCGTCTAAGAAATCATAACTTTCATCCATGATACTTCCTCTCTTTCTATTTGGTTGGATATCCTGTAAGAATAAAGTTACCGTTGTTATCTTTTTTGAGTATAATTTTTGCGTTTGTAACGTTTTCTACTAGTTCTGAATTTCTTGATACACTTCTGCCGATTATTTCTCCATCGCCTTTGTATTTTAACATTAATTTAGGTTTTTTAGGATCATCAATCCAATTTTCGATTTTCTTTATATTTTTTGGATCGTTTAAGACTGAATTAGCAATTCTCTCAGCGGTAGCCCTATCTTTAAAAGTAGATGAAGCTGTAATATGTGGGTTAGGATCAGTTCTCAGTCTTTCTATTAATTCTTCGTCGGTCTTCCCAACGTGTCTTTCAATAAGGTGCCCTCCTTTTGCTTCATGAGCAGCTAACCCTCCACCAGGTGCGAGAGGGGTACTATCACCTTGTTTGACATTACCTATACCTATGTTGTTAGAAGTTTCAGATTTTCTGAGAACACTCTCTTTTTTATCTTCCACAATACTTTTTAGCAGCGGAGTATTTTTCACGTTAATGGTATTCTCAGCATCTTGAAGGATTCCTTCTAATGCAGGAGTATACCGATTTACAGGAGATTTGACAAACTGTTTTACAGACTTTCCGCCTTTCTTAATTGTGCCACTAGCTGCTTTCCCAACTTTAGCAAGATCTTTCGATCCTGTTGAGACAGAGGACTTTCCACCTTTCAACAACAGAAGACTTCCGCCCAAATAAGTAACATAGTGCAGCCGTGTGTATGCATCCCCGTGAATCATTTTTGTATCCCAATTATCCTTCAATGTGTCAACTATACTTTGAAAAGCAGCTTGATAGTCGTATTCCAGAACTGTATCCAGCACTTTTTGAGGATCCTTGTTTAAGTTGTCAATTGTCCAACCGATATTCCATCCGAATTGAATGGCTCCTTCACCGGTATCCTTGGCAAGATCGTATACACCAACAATCGCACCTTTGGCGCCATCACCTATGATTTGCAACACTTCTTTTCCGTTATCCATGAAAGCTTTACGCTGTTCAAGAAATGAAACAAATTCAAGCTGTTCAGGGGTAAGATTCTCATAGCCGACCTTCTTGGCAATTTTTAAGTATTCATCCGGATCCGTCACTCCATCAGCTAGCTTCTTCTTCAATTCTTTGATTTCTCGTTCTTTAGCTTCATCTTTCTTGATCTTTAAATAAGCTTCAGTCTGTTTCTCGATATCGCCTTTTCTCTTATGTATATCACTTTCTCGATAAGCCTTGGCATTATAATGGATTGGTGTAGCATTCTTGCCTTTGCCTGTGGATTCCTCAAGCTTTTGGAAGTCCTTCTTGATGAATTGCTCGTTTGGCTCTGACTGGGCATATTCAGTAACAAGTGCTTGGTCCACGCTGTCTAGTTTATTGACTGTTTTTTTGCGTTTATCCTCCGCATCAGCGAGTTCGTCTTTAAAGTCTTCAGTCGAGAACAAATCAAGTGTGAGGATGTCATCGATATCATGTAAGATATCTTTCATCGCTTTCTTTTGTTCAGAGATTATGGATTTTGATTTTGTGTAGGCGTTAGCCAGCTCGTGTTCTAAGAAGGATTCTTCTATATATGCATCAGATAAGCTAGCGTCCTCTAAAGTGCCTGAAATGCTTGTCAAGAAAGCAATTTTCATATCAAGTAAGTCAATCCAATTGTCAGCTACACCAGCGTGGTCTTGATAAAATGCTTTAATGTTGTCAGCACCTTTGCCGGAAAACTCACTGTCATCTAAATCAGCTACAGCTTTAAAAGCCTTTTTTAGATTGGCCATCTGCCTTCTTAATTCTATGTATTCCTTTGCGCGTCTATCTGCTTCTGATAGCAGTGATTTGGCTTCAAATACTTTCATGATCATATCCTTTCGTTTGAATAGCTCCAACAAGATTTTACCATGGGAAAATGAAGAAATAGACAGGGATGTGATTCAAAAGTGAGAAATGATTAATTTGATCTGTGTCATTTTACCTATTTGAATTAATTGAAGACCGTTTACGCGGTCAAGCGCTTCCAGTCAATGTATGGACTTACCCAAGACGGTATATGGTCCAAAAACGAAAGTAAGGTTGGAAGCTTTATTACTATAAAAAAAGAGCCCTTCATTGAGGAGGGCTTTATTAAAAAGGGAGGTCTTCTTCAGAAATATCACTTTTATCCCAGTTCTTTTTTTCTTTTACTTTTACAGCATATTTTCGATTAGTTCCTATTTTTTTCTCAAACCAATTCATAAATGTGGTTGTTTTATTTGTTTCAGAATCTATGTAGTTATAATCAGTTATTTTAGAGAAGTCTTCACCATTATCTTTTGCGATTTTTTTGAATAAATGTTCTTTAAAACCGTATTTTTCATAGATATTAATTATCTCAGTTAGATCCTCTAGTTTCCTATTGTACGGATAACCAACTATATAAATTATATATTCCCCATCGTCATAATTTCTTTTTTTATAAGAATCAATTAATATCCAACCATCTTTTATATATCTATTAACATCTTTATTTATCTCTTTAATTTCATAAAATTCTTTCAAAAAAATCACTCCTTTTCAAATTTTAAAACATACCTTTTAATAAAAATAATTGGTAATGTTCGTATAGAATTAGACAAGGTCAGGGAATTCATCAAGTATTGTTCCAAAGCCTTGCGTATTAGCTCTTTTGTGAGCTATTGATTTAACTGAATCAAAGAATTCATGAGAATCAAAGTAGAGTATTTCTTTATCGCCTATATCATTAAAATTCTTTTTTGTATTTTCTATAATAAATTCCTTAGATTCTGCGGGAGTTTCATAAACTCCAAAAGCTATGTATTTTACATTAGAACTTTTTATAGCGTCAATAAGGTGTTGGTCGTATTTAGGTTGTAGACTCTGTCCAAATAAAGTTATTCCTTTACAAGTTTTCAAAAGCTTGTCATAACAAAAATTTAAGTATCTGTTTCTTTTAATTTGTGCAAGCTTATTTTCATAAGTGCCCTCAGATACATATAAAGGAAAGTTTCCTTTATCATATTCATTAGTGATAGTGTCTAAAATCTTGTATTTATCCGGTCTAATTTTTATTATGTCACCGTTACTTTCGAAAAAGTGCAATCCTCCATGGAGATAATAAAGTTTGAACTGATGTTCTGCAAAATAATCCGGTTGAAAAGTCAAATTTTCCGGTCTTCTTCCGAGAAAGAAATCACCAGTATTGTTCTCCCCCTTGGACCTTTTCACCTCTAATAAAGCCCAATAGGACAGTAAGTCGTAATTTGTTGTGAAGATATTGCTTTTAAATATATTAAAACTCCAAGCTAATTTCTTGATATTCAGGCTGTATCGTTCAGGATGAATTCCTTTAACTGCATAAATCAAGTGTTGTTTTATTGTCTCATAGCTTTTCCATAAATCTTTATTTTCTATTTTATAAGTTTCGTTAATTTTAATTGCTGTTAATAAAGAATTTAAAACAAATTCAAAATTAGTGGTATTAAAAGATTTGAACAATTCTTGCTCTATATCGTCCAACTTATGCTCATGATTCAGATAATCAAGGAGCCCACCGTATTTAAAATTGTCATTAAATTCAATTGAGAACCCATTCCCTGTTAGAAGGTTCTCTAATAAATCAGGGTATTCATTAGATAATGTTTCAAACTTATATAGTTCAGCCAAATTAAATGCCTCATTCCTTACTTAATTATACTTTTGATAATCGTATTTTTAATATCCCAGAAGCATGGCGGGTTATCTGTTTCCAAAGTGTGCCATTTTTAGCGGCGTTAACATCATCTAAAATTCTAGCTGACTTGTAAAGTGCTGATCTTACTTTATTTATATTCAGTGTCATCATTCCCTTTATATGTATATCTTTAGATTACAATAAAAATCTAAAAATGAATAGATGTGGGCACCCACAAAGACACCCACAAAACACCCACAAAAATAATATACTTGATGATTTCTTATTCGAAGAGAAATAACAAAACCTTTTTAATTCAACGTTTATCATGCACTATGACATTGAAATATTGCCTAGACTATATTCCGCACACAAGTTCATCCTTGGGAGCGCGAACAGTACATGTCTCAGTATTAATCTCTCAATCCCTTGGCACTATTGGTGTCAGGGGATTTTTAAATTTTGGTCATAAGTTAAGAGATCGATATTTTTGGTCCTTGACCAAAATATGACCAATCAACAAGTTTCCACTTTGCAGTTTGATGACACAAAGGTTATTCAAGGGCTGCCGTTAAATCGTAACGCATGGCACACAGGAGACGGCACAAACGGCACCGGAAACCGTAAGTCTATAGGCGTTGAAATCTGTTACAGCAAGTCAGGAGGCCCTAGATACAAGGCGGCAGAAAAACTAGCAATCAAATTTGTGGCGCAGCTGCTCATAGAGCGCGGCTAGGGTATTGATCGTGTGCGCAAGCATCAAGACTGGAACGGCAAATATTGTCCGCACCGTATTTTGTCAGAGGGAAAATGGGACGAGGTTAAGGCTGCCATTGATGCAGAATTGAAAACGCTAGGCGGGAAAACAATTTCTAAACCGTCATCATCGATGTCAAAAGCTTCCGGGAGCACTTACACAGTCAAAAAAGGCGATACTCTTTCCGCAATTGCAAAAGAGCACGGGGTAAGTGTGGCAAACCTTCGGAAATGGAATAATATTAAGAATCCGAATGAAATCAAAGTCGGCCAAGTGCTAAAGCTGACGGGATCATCCGGCTCTTCTAAGCGGTCATCCAGCGGTAAGAAATACGTTTACCTTCCAGCTTCGACCGATTCATGGCGCATCTATTCGACAAACAAGGCACCGGTCAAAGGGAACAAATGCGGCTTATTGCGTCCTAAGATATTCGGCGGCCTGAAGTAAGGGGTTCTCGGTAATCACAAAGGGAATAATCCAACTCCTGCATCCATTAGTTTTAGTGAATTCTGTGAAAAACTAGAGAAAAATGGGGTAGTTGAACCTGAGAATAAAAAAAGCTCACTTGACATAAATAAGTCTTTAGATTATTGGAAATCTAGATGAAATGGTGGAGGTAGTCTTTCTGCAATGGATTTGAAGGTATTAGATATTATTAAAAAAGCTTACAACTTAGGCATGGTTAACAAAGATAACATGTTACTACGTAACGAAGCAATTAGTGCTTACAAGAACTCAATTTGAATATGAAAATAGCGCCCTTTTAATTATTGAATTTATTTTCTTGTAAATGCTCCTCATGTTCTCTGATGTTTGCTATTTCTTGTTTGAATAACAATTGCTATGACCGCAGATTGAGCTGGTGCATAAAGAGGAAGAAGGGTATGAACTCTTTCCTTTTTATATTGTTTTATTGATAATAGCTAAAACAGTTTTTATGCAGCATCGTTGCGTGTTGCCCCCTCAAACACTCCTCATCAAACAGTTGTATTGTATATGGAACTTCCCAAATAATCTGTTGATGAAAGTGTTTTTTCCTCTCCTTGAAAAATCCTTCTTTCAATTCTGTTATTAATTTAATAATTATTATACTATTTTCCCGCTTGACTTTTTTACTGTAGCCTTTTAAAGTATGGAATGTTGTTTAGACTATATTTTACGACTTGATACTGAAATTAAAGGTGGCTACTTAGATGAAACAAAATGGAAATCCTTGGGCGCTATTGCCGCTAGTCTTATTTGTAGGCCTTTTTGTCGGCTCTGGTGTATTGACTGGAGATTTCTATAAATTGCCGATATTGATTGCGGCAATTATAGCATCAGCTTTCGCGCTTTCATTTAACCAGAAGCAATCTCTCAATCAGAAAATAGAATGGTTTGCTTCCGGGGCGGGACATCCTGATATTATTATTATGGTTATCATTTTTATATTAGCGGGTGCTTTTGCTTCTGCAGCTGAGACGATGGGAGCGGTACACTCAACCGTCAACCTTGCTTTGAGCATTATTCCGAAGCAGTTTATACTGCCAGGGCTTTTTATCATTGCTTGTTTTATTTCTGTTTCGATGGGAACATCGATGGGGACGATTGCCGCAGTTGCTCCAATTAGCGCCGGTTTGAGCGGAGAACTTGGCTTGCCTACTGCAATCGCTATTGCAGCTGTTGTCGGCGGAGCTATGTTTGGAGATAATCTTTCTTTTATTTCGGACACCACCATCGCGGCAGTACGGTCACAAAAAACACAAATGATGGATAAATTTAAAACGAATTTTTTGATCGTTTTGCCTGCTGCTATCATAACTATCATTTTATTATTTTTTATCCCGACAGGACACGTAGGACATACCGGGGCTGAATCTTACAGCTGGTTTAAAGTACTTCCTTATGTTGCCGTGTTAGTCTTTGCGTTAATTGGTTTTAATGTGGTGGCTGTCATTTTTGGGGGATTGATCTTAACAGGAATTATAGGGTTTGCAAGCGGCAGCTTGACGCTTGAGTCTTATTTTAAAGCAATTACGGATGGAATTGCCGGAATGTCTGATCTTATCATCCTTTCAATGTTAATTGGCGGAATGGTCGGCGTCATGAAACAAAACGGAGGGATTGACTTTTTGGTGGGATTCATTTCCAAAAAGATCAATTCGAAAAAAGGTGCTGAAGCCGGTATTGCCGGATTGGTCAGTGTTACTAACCTAGCTACTGCCAATAATACGATTGCTATTATTGCAGCCGGACCGATAGCCAAAAATATCTCTGATGAATTTAAAATCGACAATAGAAAGTCGGCAAGTATCTTAGATATCTTTTCCTGCGTGGTACAAGGCTTAATTCCTTATGGCGCGCAGATGTTATCGGCCGGGAAGTTTGGGAATATTTCACCTGTCAGCATCTTGCATTACTCTTTCTATCCTGTTTTAATCGGGATCTGCGGCATCATAGCAATTATATTCGGACTGCCAAAATTCACAAGAAATGAGGAATGAATATAAAAAAAGGTACCAAACGGTACCTTTTTATTTTTTACCAAAATTTGTAAAAGAATATAGAAATGATAAAAAAGGAAGATAGAGAGTGTAATGAAACCAAGCTTTCACAAGGGTCTTAATGCCCTTGTTATTTTTTATGTCTTCTAATTTTTAGAGGTTTATTTATTTGGAGACGTGAAAGCTGTTCTCTTGGAGATTTGCAGGAAGGGCACGTACACATAACAAAGTTGGTCGAACAATAAGCTTGGGGATTGGTTACAGTAAGGATGAGCTTGGGGGGGATTTCATCGAGCAAAAACAATTGATCTTCCCACAAATATCACGATGGATATTTATAGATGCTGCTTGATGCTCTTTCATAAGTTTTACTCGGGTAAGAGAGAAGTATCTCGGTTACGTTATCAAATATTGAAGATGAAGTTAATCAACAGTTGAGTTTATTTGAAGTGGATAATGAAAAGAGAAGAAAGCCTGGATTCGTTATGGATGGAATTAGAAGCATACGGATTAAAAGCGATTCTGAGAGCAGTTTCTTATACACCTGGAGGAACTGCGCTTTACATAGTTGGGCTTACTGGTGGGCATAAGCCATAACAAAAAGCGACTAAAAATAAACTCGCTTTTTGTTATCATTTAGTTAAGAAACTAAACTCATATAAATTTAAACTTCTATTTGCTCTTCAGTTTCACTATAGGGAACGCCAACAATTTTCTCATTACAATCATAAGAGCCTGCTATATTGCAGCAGGCTCTTTCACATTTGGCATTATTTTTTTGTATAGCGCACCCAGTCATAATGAGCGTATAGCGGATTTACACCATTGTAAGAGCCAAGCCATTCATCGACACCCGTACCATTCCACAAGTTCATCATGATCTTTCCTGGTGTTGTCGGAATTTGGCTTGTCGCAGTATGTTTTAATTGCCCATCGACATACCATTTAATAGAGTTTGGCTGCCAATCGAACGCATACGTATGATTGGCATTGGCTGCATCAAATCCAAGATCCACAATCTTCTCATGGTTTCCTACACCATTTGTATAATAGTTAAATTGAACCTTTGTTGTGTCTTTTCCTAAAAATTCGATATCAATCTCATCCCAAGGAGTTCCATCCGTTGGGCCTGTGTAGGTGAAGAACGATGAAACGATCCCTGCGTTTTTAGCTGGTTTCATTCTGACTTCATAAAGTCCATAGCCATATGTTTGAACAGAGCGGTTTTCCCCGCAGTCAAACTTGTTATAAGATGGACTTGTTAGCGCCAAACGCATTTCACCTATTGACGTCACTGAGACGTTATTTGCACGCCAAGTGCAGTTGAACATATTTCCGTTCGAATAACCATTTGCTTTTTGCCATAATCCAGAGTTATAGCTGTTAAAAGGGTCAAAAAACGATCCGCCGGTTTGAGCCGAGGCAGTAGAAGTGACTGCAGACAAACTCATAAACAATCCAGTGACAAAAAGCAACAACACTCGTTTCATACGATTAGACATATTGGTATCCCCTTTCTTTGAAAACGTTTTCTATATCGATCATACATGATTCTTTTAAAAGGGAACATCAGTCAAAATAATGATAATAACAATCTTCTTACTAGAATCATGTAAGTCTAATATTGAAGATAACTCTAATCAGCAAATAAGACTATTTGGTAGAAGAAAGCTCGGGTTTGTAATGAATGGGAAAGAAACAAATACGAATCGAAAGCGATCCTGAGAGCAGTTTCTTATACACCTGCAGGAACATCGAGCTGGGCTAATTGGTGGACATAAATCATAAAATAAAAAGCCCACTCATCATGAGTAGGGCTAAATTAATTAGTCTTTCATTATCCTCCGACTGGCCTTTCAGCTACTTGGATGTTAGATGGTGAATCTGTACTCAATTGCGTTAAAGCTACCCCACTTAAAATTACAGCTAAAATAGATACGCAAAGCACAAGTTTTTTCATAAGATTCCCTCCACCTGGTTCATTTTCTGTTCAGCCCAAATTTTCGCATTGAAAAAGCTTGTTGCTTCTTCAAAAGCACCTATTGATTCAAACCTTTTTGCAGCTATGTAGGACAATTCATCTACACTTTCCAGTTCATTTTGTTGTTTTAAAAACTCAATATTACTAATACAGTTATTGAAATTATTTTTTAATTCCCCACAATAAAGGTTGTATAAGATGCTAATTTTGGCTTCGTATACTTTATTCTCCATTAATATGAGTCTTTCCTGTGCTTTATTGTAAAAATTAATGGCTTTCATTTTTTCGTTAATTTTAAAGAGTTCTTTAATCATCATGAATAAAGAATTTATATAATAAATCGAATGTAACCAAGCTTCATTTCCTATTGCTTTTTCAAGAGATTTAATGCATTTATCAGGTTTGTTCCAATCAGAATAAACGATACTAAGATTGTGAAATAATTGAGCTTTTAAAAATTCATCTTTTGTTTCTTTTGCAATATCAATTGCTTCTAAGTAATATTTTTCTGCTTCCTCAAATCGTTTCATATCAGCATAGTTTGCAGCTGCAATCATTGTTGAAGTAGCTAGTTTGCATTTATAATCAGGGTGTCGCTTATATATTGAAATTGCATTTTTTATATAGTGTTGTGCCACAATGCTTTGTTTAACAAGAGTGTATAAGTAAGAGACTTTAGAGTAAAATTCAGCTGCTTCAATTTCATCTGGAATTTCTGCAAGCTTTTTCTCAGCTAATCCATATAGGTTGATTGCTCGATCATAGTTTTTGTTGTATGCCTCATACATTGCTTCAAATAAATAAAAGTTGTATTCTAATTTATCATTTGTTTTTTTAATGAAGTTTTGATTGTCTTCAGTAAAATAGGTGTGCTTTTGCAAAGGTTCTCCTCGTGAGGAATGCAGCAACATTTTATGTCTTTCTTCTAAAAGACTATAATACGCAAGAACTTCTTGGTCTTCTTCCATTTCATCAAAAAGTTTTTTTATCTCTGAATAATATTTAATTGATTCATCAACCTTTTGTTTTTTTATAGCAATGTACCAGTCATTCAGTGTAGTAGCGACAACTTCAGAAGCGATCTTACTCATTCAAACCCCTCTTTCTGAAAATTTCAAAAATCTCTCGAAAACAATCATAACATAGTCATTGAAAAAATTGTAAAAGGATGTAAAGTTTTCGGCGATTTTTTCATTTGAAAAAACGAAAAAAATACCCTCCTCATTAATAGAAGGATAGGGGTTTATTGTAGAGCTTCGTAATCCATTGCTTGTTCACTGTCAGAAATGCCTTGAGTTGTGGGGGCAACCACAATTCCTATTGCAATTAAAAAAGTTAGAAGTGCATTAAATTTCTCTGTCAAATTGTCAACAAATACAATCAAGTCATATATCGAACGCCCAATAACATGCTTATCGTAAAAATTAAAAAAGAGTTTAAAAAGGCGATAAACATATGGATATTGACTAATTTGATTGATGAATAGGGATTAAACGATCTTAAAACGTAAGAGGGAGTAGAGGGAAGTGGCTGCTTTAAGTAAGTATTGAAGAAAAAGGGGGAATTATAAGAGAGAAAAACATTGGTACTATACGGTTTTACGATAGCGTTTACGATGTAAAATAAGGTGATTTTGAGTCGTATTTAGGAAAATGAAAATTTGGGTAGGGTGTGGAATGAAAGTACTATAGGTACGTTTGTTTTTGAGTATTTAGATGTAAATATGCCCCCATATATTTGGTAGTTAAATCTCCATATAATAGCTCTTATACCGGCATTTTAGTTATATATAATGGATATGATCTAATGTTTTATGAGTGCTTATATAAATGTGAAAATCAAGAATGTTTTTTAAAAAAACAAAATGAATTCTGGCTTGAGTAGAGTTTTCGTAACAGGAAAGATGCAAAACGAACACTTATTTTATACTTTTATAAGAAATAGTTGTTCTGATGAAGCACTGCATATATTCAATCTTGTCTTTAATAATGAAGATGGAGAGTCCATCGTTTTCATATATGGAGGCTTGTATTTTAAAGACGAACCTTATACAGCAATCACATCAATGGTATGATCAATTACTTATATTGCAGCTAAGGGTGAATCAATCGAGACCATTGAGGATCTCAGCGAGTATCAGAAAAGATGGAATTAGGGAAAGTTGATATTGCATTTGATTTCATACTTATGAGACCACATAGTGGAAATTTTTTTCTTTTAAATAAGAATGATAGAAGGGAGCAAAGCTCCCTCTCTAATGGCTAAAGTTTACGACCTTCATAATATGCTGTCCAAGTTCCATCGCTGTTTTTATTGATTCTTTTCAGGAACCAAGTGATTCCTTCCGCATCGGTATGCGTATTAATAAAGATGCCGGAGTCGTTTGTTTCTTCTTTTGTATAAAGTTTAGCTTTGAAATCACTTGAAGCAACACTATTATTTTCAGAATGTGTACCATCTGGACTAGCAGCAAAAGCAGGGACAGCTGATACCAGCAAAGAAAGGGATAAAGCAGAACCAGCTAAAACTTTTTTCATTCTCATTTTAAACACTCCTTTTGTTTTTTAATACACTTGTATTATTACATGGAATACAAAAATATCCAAGGGATTTTTTGTTAACGTTTGGTGAACTTCGTTTAAATATATAAATCCGCCTAGATGCCTGCTACTCTAAATGCGGCTGCAGCAAGGGCGTTAAGGAGGAAATAGCGTGAAAATAGGAGGATCTCATCAACAGAAAGTAAACCATGTGCATTATGCTTTAGAAAACCGGCACATACAAAATCTATGAACAATCCAACATAGCTATAAAATTCCTCTGTGCGATACAGAAGATAGAAAGTGATTTCACAAAGTAGATATGAAAAACACGGCTTCATTCGCTTTAAAAACAATCAAAAGAGAGATAAATATAGGAGGATGCGCAATGAACACAGAATTCAGAGTATGGGACAGCGAGCAGATGCATTATCGGGATGATAAAGGAAGGAGCCTAACCATCGATGGTGATTGGGTATTGCGGCGTCAGTGTAATGGTGTTTTGGTTTGTTTCACCGACAGCTCCATAGCGGCACTTATGACGGAAACTGATCAAAGAGAAATATGCAATCATGAAAATAATGTATGCGAGTGAAATTGTGAAGCAGAAGGAAACGGAGCTATGGAATCCATACAGGGGCAGGAACATTCATCGGAGAAATAAGATTGCTGGAAGGCTATGGTACATCGTTAACGAGAAAAAGAAAGAAGCACGTCTGTTATTTTCGAAGACGGCAACAAACAAAATGATCGGCGATATTATCAAAATCCTGAGTTGTTGAAGGGCGCGGGTTCGAAGATATTATTTGTCCTAGCTGCGGCGAAAGTGAATTAGAACAATGGGCATATGGATATTTACAAATGTTCTGAATGCGGAATGATGCTCCCGAGAGGTGTATTGAAGAGGAAGTAAAGCATTTTAAAACCAGACATATTATTAAACAAGTGCTAATGCCTTAGAAATAAACTCTGAGAGGTTAAAGGTAATGGCAATTAAGTTTCAAGATGAATCACTGCTTTTTACAATTGAAATCCCAGAAGGTCTGGACGATGAAGTTAAAAAAGGGAGCCAGAAGCCCCCAATTACGATCTTATATTCGTACACCTTCGTAGTGGCCAATCCAATATCCTTCCGAGACTTTTGTAATACTTTTTAAATACCAGCGGATTCCGTCTTGTTCAAATGTGTTGGCAAAAATACCTGTAGTGCTAGGCAGATCCCATGTGATAGCTTGAGCTTTAAAATCATCACTTGCAACATTTGCTACTACCTGATCCGGGCTTGTACTTGCAGCGAACGCTGGAGATGCTGAAACAAGTAAACCTACAGATAATGCAACACCTGTTAATGCTTTTTTGTAACTCATGTAAAATCCCCCATTTCCATAATTTTCTTCTTGCAATCACATTATATGGTTTTGTGGATTAGGGAAATAGTGATATTAATACCATACATATGGAAATTGTGTGTCGGTTAATGTCATTTAAATACGGATATTAAGATGTTTTTATTACTATTGAAATCTGTAAGGGGGGGGGTTAATGATGATTACAGTATGAATAATAAGAAGCTATAGCGATTTTGATTTTCACTTTGAATCACGTGGTCAACAGATAGAGGAAGTACTGTTCCTTAAAGACAATCCTTATTTCAGCTGAGAATAGAATACATATAAACCAATAAAGAATAAAAATAAAATAAGTGGATGGTACACGAGTGATAAAGACGAATCTGCATAGCAACTACGTAGTGAATATTACGCTGCTAAAGGATATTCAGTCCAGAGCATGGATCGTCAGGAAAATGGCCAACTAATTATTATTGTGCAGCGAGAAACAGAGGAAATGGAACCTGAGAAAGATATTGCATTTGATTTCATACATAAGAGACCAATAGAAAGGGGCACTTAGCATAAAAAAGGAAAAGAGTTAAAACTCTTTTCCATGAGGTGTTTTCCTTAACCGATTCGCAATAAGCTTCATTAAGTTTACTGCAATAGATACCAAAACAATGATCAAAGCGATCTCAAGTAAGATGATAAGTCCAATATTTAAGTTGAGCCTATTAAAGTAATCACCGATAAAGGAAAGGAGTTGATAAATACCTAGCATTAGAGCTATAAAGATTGCTCCTAAGACAATTAGAGATTTTTTAGAGAAATCCTTAGCATGTTCAAAATTATAAATGATTAAGAATACAAATAGAAAGGCCATAGCAATCTCATGAGTCAACGAATCACTTGCTGAAAACCCTTGCACAATTAAGGAAACAATTAATCCAATTATTCCGATTATTTTATTCAAGACATCACCTGCTTTGTATGATCCTAGGTGTCAGCTTACCAATTAAAGGGGAATTTCTCAAGACGATGTACTTTAAAGTTAACTAAAATCATGATCCGAAGGAGTGAAAATACTGAACGCTTATGTAGTTGATGACAGCAAGTATAAATGTATTTATGTAAAAACTGAATAGGCAGCTGCTTTAAATAATGAATTTGAAAACGAAACAAGAGTAAGGGTTTGATTCGAAGGCAATCACATAAAAACATTTGAGAAAGAACTGTTAAATACTATACGACAAGCTGAACAAGTCTAAATAAAAGATAGTTTTTTAACTAAACATATAAGCATGGATCGTTATCGGAAAAACACACGTATCGATAAAAATCATAGAAGGATGATTTAGTTTCTATGGCGGCGTCTTTCTTCGAAGTGATCATGATACTCAGTCTGTTTTGATTTGGACTTGAATACAAACCAAATTACAGCAGCTATTGTATAATCCATGACTTTATCAAAAGTCCAAATCGCAAAAAAATCCTGAAGAAATCTCATTACATTTCACCTCCGAGACAAAATGTAAAAGAAATATGGGAAACTAAAAAGGAATTTAAAAAATTACATTAGAATCAAAATAAAATATTTATTTTATCGAAAGAGGGTAAGGGAAGGACAAATTAAACGCATGAATGATATTAATGACCTGATAAAGCTTATCGCAAGCATTGAGCGTCGAACTTTCTATGGCAAAGAAAACATCTCAGGACAATCCAATCAAAAAGCGTATGTCAAATTCAGAACACAGCTATTCTTTGTTGATAATTACACGGGGAAAGACGTTTATCCGTATGAATTACGCCACGATCCAAACGGCTTTTCACACGGAGGTAACGTGTGGCAGATGATCAATAGTATTAGAGAATTCATCATAACAGGGAACTGTGGCGTGCTGAGGGATTCTAAAGAAATATGGGCGTACAGCTATGAGGAATGAATGAAAATTCGCAATAAGGGAAAGGAGATTGGATTTGTAGAAAGTATCGTTTACCCTTATTGCGGCTGAATAGATGAAAATTAAATAAACTAATTAAACCATGTACTAAATTTTCATTAAGCTTTATAGGGTTTGGCACTAAGAAGTTATGTAACGGAGAGTTTATACTCTTCAGGATTCGAAGGATGTATGCGGAGTTTACCGTGTTTAGTCTTAAATCTGTGCTTAACCTTACATAAGATAGGTTCAAAATACATAATCATCAGATTCAGTTTTTACTTGTTTCATAGAGTGGAACTTACAGCGTTCTGCATGTGGCATGAATTCCATAAATCCAGCTGAAGTTCCATCGGGATAGGATGGAAGGAATTTTATATCCTTCTTGGTGTAGCAGGTTATGAGAACTTCAGTGTAATCATAATTGATCACTTTCAGCCAATTGTGTGAACGTTTTTGATTTCATAAGGGGAGTCAGCTTTCTTGAGCACGATTCCCTCTAATTTTTTTATTTGGCCAAGGTAAAGTAAGTTAGTTAGTCCGTTACCTTGAATTCCTTCGATAATAAAGACATTAGGATGATTCAGTTCAAGTGAATTCAAAACTGTCTTACGCACAGTGAGCGGCTTAGAGGCAATTGACTGACCGTCTTTGCAGATAACATTGAAGACACAGTAAACAATCTTATGAGCTGATTTTTTGGATATGAAAATGTTCCATTACAGCTTCAAAGTCAGGAGGACCACCCGGGGCAGCTACAATGACTTCACAATCTCTAGTGTATTTTTCCTTTATAGGAAATGGTTCGGATAGGAGTTAATTACAGATATTACTCCATCAGATTTAGTAACAAGATTTGTGATTCTGCGAAAAAAGGATCAGGCTATGGCGGAACAAGACCACTTATAATATAATTTTTAGGTATTTGTAATTAAATTACAAATGTTCTTAATATTTGCTCGTGAATTCGTGATATTATATTGAAGGGAACGATCAAAAGCTTTGGCGTTAGTAATGAACAATGTTTTAAATATATACGAGTGCTACCTCATGTCAAAGTCAGAAATAATATTATAGGAGGTAACATATGTTTAAATTTAAAAAGAATTTCTTAGTTGGATTAACGGCAGCTTTAATGAGTATCAGCATGTTTTCGGCAACCGCCTCTGCAGCTGGCACAGATTACTGGCAAAATTGGACTGATGGGGGCGGAACAGTAAACGCAGTCAATGGATCTGGCGGGAATTACAGTGTGAATTGGTCTAATACCGGAAATTTCGTTGTTGGTAAAGGCTGGACTATAGGCTCGCCATTTAGAACAATAAACTATAATGCCGGAGTTTGGGCGCCGAATGGCAATGGATATTTGACTTTATATGGTTGGACGAGAGCACCTCTCATTGAATATTATGTAGTGGATTCATGGGGTACTTATAGACCTACTGGAACGTATAAAGGTACGGTTTACAGTGATGGGGGTACATATGACGTGTACACAACTACACGTTATGATGCACCTTCCATTGATGGCGATAAAACTACTTTTACGCAGTACTGGAGTGTTCGCCAGTCGAAGAGACCAACTGGAAGCAACGCTACAATCACTTTCAGCAATCACGTTAACGCATGGAAGAGATATGGGATGAATCTGGGCAGTAATTGGTCTTACCAAGTCTTAGCGACAGAGGGATATAAAAGTAGTGGAAGTTCTAACGTAACAGTGTGGTAACAGATTATCTTTAATTAAGGGTAGCTAACGGGCTGCTGATCGTTCCTTGAGAAAGTTTATAATCGTTGTTATTGTGAGTTTACTAAGAGGCGACGGTCTTTTAGTTGGATTCTCATTATATGCCTCGGGAGTAATCGTTAAAGGTCCTTTCTACGAGGCGAACGGCCTTGGCATATTCTCCATCAGGTTTTATAACTTTCCCTATAAGTGTAATGGGATAGTATTAATTTTTTTGTTTAATAGCGATATTTTTTGTAGTCAGCGCTTGCTCACAAGAGACACCTTCACATAACCCCTTCTTCATCAAACATAAGCCTTAAGCAAATTAAAAATATCTCGGTAGTTGAACCAGATCCTCAAAACTTTATAATAATTAAAGGTGAGACTGTTAAGATCAAAAAGTCTAACTTTTATGGAAAAGGCGTAAAAATATCGAGTTTTTCGGCAAAAATGAGGTAACTCAGAAAGAGTGGACAGAAGTAACCCCTCACAATCCAAAAGCGACAAATTGCCGGTAGAAATGGTAAGTTGGTATGATGCTCTTGATTACTGTAATAAACGCAGTATCCAAGAGGGCTTAAAACCCTATTACAATATAATCAAGAATAAGAAAGACTTCAATAATCAAAGTGAGTACGGTAATTTAAAATGGACAGTCACGATCAATTCAGGATCTAAGGGAAACCGATTGCCGACAGAAATAGAGTGGGAATATGCTGTAAGTGGAGGACAGATGAGCAAGAGTTACACATACAGCGGCAGCAATGAGGTAAATGAAGTAGCATGGTATTGGACGAACTCTGGAGATAAATAAGTACCTATCAAGCAATTGGAACGGCCTGCAATAGAAAATAACCATGGTAAACCAAAAACTGTGGGTCAAAAAAACCCGAACGAGTTAGGACTTTACGCTATGTCTGGTAATGTAAGGGAATGGTGCTGGAATTGGTAGGGAGATTCAAAAAGTGGTTCATGGCGGGTTACTAACAGAGGCGTTTGGGTTGGCGGAGTCACCAGCATCCAGATAGATTTTTTAGGAAAGTTTGATCCAAATGGCATTGGCCCAGATCAAGGTTTTCGTGTAGTTCGAAGAAGTCTGGATGTGAATACTCAAACCATTTTTGTAAAATAGTTTATAAATCTTGAACAAAGGTTATCCCAACAATATAATTTTTGGAGACTCCTTCATTTTTATTTGTCTAAAACAATATTGTGGTTTAAATGGATGAATGTGGGGTAATTGCCAAATGTACACAATTTTACATTTGGAGGAGGATTACCTTGAACTCTACAATTTGTAAGGTAGGTATTGTTGGAACATTGGTCATTGGTGGGTTGCTTTCACCTTTTGCGGCTGGGGCGGAAGCTAAAGAAGAAGCCAGAAACAACCAAACAACTCCATTAAGTGTTAATCAACCAGTTAATGTACTTAAAACAGCCTCAGTGTTTAACAATCAAAACATTAAAATAGCTGCTGATGACTGGGAATCAGCAGGAACCGAGTATGGAAGCACAAAGTTTGAAAAATATTCTTTAGCTGCAGTTGTTCAGACACTAGGATTTGCATTAAACCTTCCTTCAGGTGGATGGTCATCGTATTTAGCAGGATTGGCAAATATGATTATTCTAGGTGAATATCCTGTTGTTTATTTTAAAGATCGTAAAGAGTTTAAAATGGCCGGGGCGACACTAATGACACGCCACAATGTTACAATTTATGAAGACAAAGATCGCAAGAAAAAAATTGGGTCAGATAGCTTTATCATTACAGATAAAGGTGGCCCAAAAGCTGCTGATAAATAAGTTTAAACAAAAAAATCCTCCCGGAAAGGGAGGATTAATATTACATATTAACTAAAGTGTAAGTCAATGAAACGATGAATAAAAAATACGAAATATAAGAAATTGCTTTTGAAGAACTTGTTTTATGTCTTTGGAATGTATAGATAAGTGCAAAACCCAGGAAGAAAACTGTTACAAACCAAGAAGTGTATTGTGGAAAGATGGCGACTAGCAATACCATGATTGTTGAAAAAATAAATGAAGAGTAATGAGTAACTTTATGGTCATTATTCAAAGAAATCACCTCTACAAATTTTTACCCAATTTAGTGTGTATTAAAACATTATATAAAAAGGAGATTAGAAAAATGCCAAACATTATTTCTAAGAACAAGATGAAGCAATTAAATACTTTAGAAATAAATTAAATTTATCAGATAAAGATTTATACAAACCGTTGATTAATTTCGAATTGCTTAAATACAAAAATGAACAATATGCCAATGTTCTTTATAAGCTGTAAAAAGATTGATCCTAATTTGTTTATTAGGACTTTAAAAGAAGGATATGCCGTTAATCAACCATCCGGATCTGGATTCACAATCGCCCATTTATTGGGCTGGGTCAAAATTACACAATTTCATTTCTCTATTCATTTAGTTACAGTATTGCTCTTAAATATGATTATCGCTTTCTTTTATGAAGCTTTTCCAGAGGAATTAACTTTTCGTGGGGCGGTGTACTATGCTCTAAACAGGCGATTTAACTGTTTCATGGCCTTGCTCCTGCAGCCGATTCTGTTTGTGCTTGCACCCATAGCTGTAAGTGGTTTGCAATATATAGCTGGAATTGAGTCACCTGCTATCACATTAGATTACATCGTTTTA
Organism: Bacillus sp. AF23; assembly: GCF_020861455.1. Classification (NCBI taxonomy): domain Bacteria; kingdom Bacillati; phylum Bacillota; class Bacilli; order Caryophanales; family Bacillaceae; genus Bacillus; species Bacillus sp. AF23. Next base: position 215,827 of record NZ_JAJHVY010000015.1, on the reverse strand, counting down.
TTGTTGTCTTTTGGATTCATCCTTCAACTCCTGCGTATTGTAACAGGAAGCTTATGGACATCAATCGCTTTTCATCTAGTCTTTCTCGAAAATTCTCGGTTCTTCGTCCTGCAGGGAGAGGAACGCTTTATTACCTATGAAGAAATTGTTCCGGGAACAGGTGCGTTGTTTGTGATCTTTTTTATGTTGCTTATTGTCGGTACTTTGCTTTTAATACCTGTTGCAATAACTCGCCGAAATGCTATTCAATGGTTCAAGAATAAGAAAGACACCCAAGATGTTTGATATCTGAATAAAACAGCAGTTTTAATGAGACATAATGGCCCAATAAAGGGAATAATGTGGAAGGATTGCCATAAAATCTTAAACTTTAAATTTGATAATTCTTTCTTTTAAGTACATGCAGCGTTTACTGCTAATGTGGCTTTTCCAACTGATTAAGATATTCAGATGGATATGCTCATGATGAGTAAAGCGATACTCAAGACAGCTGGCTACACAAATTTCTTCATCCGGGATACATACTTTATAGATAGAGATCACAATCAGTTTATGTTCTTGTCACTTTGAAGAAACAAAGTAAATCTATTTGTAAAGTTCGGACGTGACGGAGCTTTAGTCTAGATTTAATTCAGGAAGTAGGTATGTCAATTTTAACAATAATTGAGATCATCATAGTGATGCTTACATAATGAAAGGGGATTTAAACATGCAAGTTTTAAGGATCATATTTGTTCATGTCTTGTCTGCGTTATCAGCTGCTGTTGTTTATGTTTTTGGCATTGATTATGATGGCTATATTCCATACTTCTTCATAAGTGTTATTCTGTTTATCTTTTATGTAATCTTTGCTGCACCTGTTCAATATTTCGTAAATCGCAATCCAAAGAGGTTTAACCCGAAATATTTACTCATATACATATTCTTTTCCTTCTTAGTATGGTTATTCTTCGCTGTAATTACTGATCCAAAGAACACTTTAGACTTTCTAATGGAATACGAAGTTTACTTATTTAGTATATCATTTGCTGTAATCTTTTGGATTTGGGACTCTGTTTTTCTGCAAAACGAGAAAAAGGCAGCGACTAAGTAGCTTAAGTATTCACAATACTTCTTCTTAATTAATCGAGAAATAATACCTAAAATTCCTATTTGATATTGTGATCCTCTTTCTAAAATTGCAGCGATAGGGGGGATAAGTGTGTAAAACTGAATCCCTCTTATGATAGGATCTTAAATCAGCATAAAAGAGGGATTGGCCTCACATTTGCAAAAAAATGAAAGAAAAAATCTACACGTACATTACTGGAGTTGATATCTTAAAAATCTCGCCATCTCTTATATAAAAACGGGGGATGCGGCGGCTTAATGTAGACACCACTTCATAGTTAATCGTATTAAGCATTTCAGCAACTTCATCAACGGGAATCTCAGCTCCCTTTTGGTGACCGTAAATCACGACTTCCTCTCCTTGTTTGCCTTCACTCTCTCCTAAACTAACCATGATCATATCCATTGTCACTCTTCCCGCCACCGGCACTCGTTTTCCGCGATGAAGAACAAACCCGCGATTGGAAAGTGCGCGAGAATAACCGTCAGCATATCCGATCGGGAGTGTAGCAATGACTTCACCGGGATTTGCGATGTATGTAGCACCATAACTAATGGTGCGGGGCTCTGTCAGCATGGTTTTCACATAAGCGATACGCGCCTTTAAACTTAGTGCAGGTTCAAGCTTAACGAGATGTAGTTGTTTTATATATGCTGAAGGATATAATCCATATAAGCCTATACCTAAACGAATCATATCAGCGCTAAATTCCGGAAAAGCGATAGCCGCAGCCGTGTTGCTCATATGCACGGTGGGCAGCTCAATGTCTTGGTTTTTTAAAAAACGGAGAAAACGGAGAAATTGATCGTGCTGCAGTCTGGTTAGAGTGGTGTCTTCTTCATCGGCTGTTGAAAAATGTGTAAAGATACCTTCCCATCTTAGGAGTTTACTTGCTGTTAATGCATTCACTACTGCTAAAAGTTCTTCTTTTGTACGTACACCTAGTCGGCCCATACCAGTATCCACATTAATATGAATACCCAATCGGTTAGTACTCGCTTCACTTTCCAATATATTGTTAGCCTTTTTGATCCATTCAACCTGAAATGCTGATAACTCTATATTCCAAGCTGCTGATTTTTTCACACAACTAAGGGATGTAAAACCAAGCACAAGGATAGGCGCTGTAATTCCCGCTTTTCGTAAAACGATTCCTTCCTCCACGCTGGCAACAGCGAGCTCATTAGCCCCGTGTTCCAGTGCATGGCGCGCTACTTCTACAGACCCATGACCATAACCGTTCGCTTTTACGACAGCCATAATTTTGGTCTTTTTTGGTATATGATGGCGTATTGCTCGCAAATTTTTTTTTATGGCATCAAGATTTACTTCAATCCAAACTTCTCGGCAGAGCTTTGTCATCGACGCTTCCTTCCTTCTTATAGAATAGTGTAAAGCGCATTTAGCCGTTAATAAATCCTGTAACATTGATGGTTGGATGCTTTCAATCTGATTTTATTCAACCTTAACTGAAATCATTCAACAGCAAACTCTTGATCTAACGAGAAGATGCTAACCGATGGCCGAAGTCGACAGCACTTTTATTTTTTTATATTAGCTGATTAGTTCAATATTGATTTTCTTCACTTAGGTGAAGATTGATACGATGACCGAGGATCAGATAGTACATCTAAACAAAAATAGCTGCCTATGGCAGTAACTTCATTTACTATTTAATTCAACGATTGCTTGACAACATTGGTATTGGTTAAGACATGATTTCTTAACACTAGGTGATATGAATGCTGAAGTAGACATGGACTAATCACATAAGTCAAAGCTCTCTTAGCGAGGGCTCACGTTGGGTTCAAACAAAGACCAGACGCTTAAGAACGATATGATAAGACGAGATACATCAAAGGATAAGCTCCTGTTCATACTAATTGTCGGGAGGTATGCCGACTTATGATACATATTTGGATCACTGGCCTTTTATTATTGGCTCAGCCCAGCGAGCCATCTGACAGTTTAGCGATCACACAACAAGGACGGACGATTGCTACTGTTCACCGCGAAGATTTTACGATGCCTCTTCCCGGTACCCCAATGATTGATCATGAAAAATACAGTAAGTTTATCAAACAGCTTGATCAACAAATTTACCAGGAGCCCATAAACGCCAAGCTTAACGATCAAGGAATCATCACCCCGGGGAAAATGGGTTACAGACTTTATCAACAGGCGTTTAAGGAGAAATTTTATGCCTATTTCTTTGGTCATGGCCCATCCAAAATAGAAGTGCCGGAATTGAACATTTATCCGAAAGTTGACAGCGAGTTGCTTGCTCACATCAGTACGCAGCAGTTAGGCCAGTATGTAACTTATTTTAATTCAAGTAATAAAAGCCGTTCACACAATATTTCTCTTTCTGCAAAAGCAATTGACAATCATGTTGTTTTTCCAAATGAGACGTTTTCATTTAATCAAGTAGTTGGGATGAGAACTCAGGACAAAGGATACATGCGGGCACCTATTATCGTAAAAGGTGAGTTGTCTGAAGGTGTAGGCGGGGGAATTTGTCAGGTGTCATCAACATTATTTAATGCTGTCGATCGTGCAGGGCTGCAAATCGTTCAGCGCTATTCTCACACAAGAAGCGTACCATATGTGCCGTCCGGACGTGATGCAACCGTAAGCTGGGGAGGCCCTGACTTTCGCTTTCATAATCAATATAACCAACCAGTCCTAATCCGGGCCAAACGATATGAGGGAAGTATGATTGTTACGCTTTATTCCTCTGATGTCATCAATATCAAACTGCGAAAAGTTCCCAAAGCGCCATCACAGCTACCAAAAGAAATAAATGCCGAGCGATAAATGACATAAGCTATTCATTCACCTTATGCAACCTGACGACTTCTTTTATGGGAGGGTGAATTAGAGAGACATAAGGTTGAGTCCACATGACTGAGCTCTCTAAACGAAAGCTGATTTTGATTAAAGCATTACTTCCTGGTCGAAATCTTACTGAAATAACCCTCTATAATTCCGGCAGCTATTTATAAAGAAAAAAGCAACAATTCAAACGTTGCTTTTTCCACTTTATCTTATTCAGAATGTTGTACGCCATCCTTACTATGTGGGATTCGACTTTTATTAAAAAAGATTCTTAAACGATTATAAAAATGGACTAGTATCTATCCTGGTGGAATTTTTCCCCTTAACTTGTTTTAACGTCGCTACTATAAGAAAGCTGACAATCACTAACAAGAGCCATGAACTCACTTTTCCTAGATGAACGAGACTCCATGTATCGGTTTGGTTTGGGTATTCCCAAGCCCCAAAAAACGTTGCTATATTTTCTGCTATCCATATAAAAAATCCGATGAGCATAAATGAAAGGGCGAGCGGCATACGGTAACGAGTCCCGTTCACCTCGTATGTAACCCATGATTGCCAAAAGACGATCAAGACAAGTCCAGATAACCAAAAGCGGACGTCAATCCAAAAATGGTGGATGAAAAAATTCAAATAAATCGCAGCGGCGAGAGGTACAACGGCCCAAAACGGCGGCCACTTAACCAATTCAACCTTAAGCCTCCTCCATGCCTGGCAAAGATAACTGGCTACACTTGCGTACATGAAGCCGCTATACAAAGGCACTCCAAAAATTTTGGAATATCCCTCCTCCGGATAAGACCAAGAGCCCATATGTACCTTGAAAAGTTCAAGAGCAAGTCCAATAAGGTGGAACATTGTGATCACCTTTAGTTCATCCCGTGTTTCAAGCCCTGAATACACCATCCACCATTGCATGAGAAGGCAGATGATGAGCAGCCAGTCATACCGTGGCAGGAGGGGAAGCGGTATGATTTGTGTAATTGCCAAAGAGGCAAAAATAACGACAGGAAACAGACATGATAGGGCCTGCTCCCAGCCAAAACAAACGAGCTGTTTAAATGCTTTCATGAATTTTGCCTCCAAAGGTTTTTTTGAATATATGGAAGGCCTGTTTAGTATAGTCGCTAAATAGACATAGGGTTATGTGCATAGAATCACCGCCGAGTAACTATCTTTTCCTTGCATGATTATTCCTGACTTATTAATCTTGGATGTCTTCATCACTTCGGTATTCCAAAATATCTCCGGGTTGACATTCTAAAGCCTTACAAATCGCCTCTAAAGTTGATAATCGAATGGCCTTTGCCTTTCCATTTTTTAATATAGAAAGATTAGCCATCGTGATTCCAACCTTCTCCGACAGTTCCGTTACGCTCATTTTCCTTTTAGCAAGCATCACATCAATATTGATTATAATTGCCATTGTTTTCACCTCAGACTGTTAAATCATTTTCTGATTTTATATCTATAGCTTCTTGCAAAAGCCTTTGGAGAACAGCAGCAAAGACTGCGATAACCATTGAGGCAAAAATAAGGACCAATCCGATTAGTATAATACCTGGAGCATCGTCCATCTCCGCGATGAGATAGAAGAGTGGCATGCCTGCCGCAAGTAAAAGACTGATGGTGATTGCACAGTATTTTATTTTCTTTAAAGCTCTTACTGATAATTCCGAGAAAGCTTTATTCCGGTCAATATAGCTTAAAAGTGTAAAGGCTTGATACAGAGCGAAATAAAAAGGTATCGCCGCTGCATACAAATCGATATAAACAAGATATTTCAGATAAGAAATATCTGGATACAATTCCGCTGCAAAGTTCGCTATCTCCGGCACTAAAAATATACACAAAGCAAGAACTGGAATTCCAATAAGAATAACAGCTATCTTTAAAAAGAGTGTTGATCCTCGTTTCATAAAAAGCACCTCACCTAATAATGTCGATTTGAATTTAACATATTATTTATCGTTTTACAATAAAAAAATATTGAAATAGATTATTTCCTTGTTGTTTTAGAGCTGTCTTTTTTCACTTTGGACAAGAAAAAAGCATTCCTCATTACAGAGAAACGCTCTATATCTTTAATCGATTCAATTTAAAAATTGGGCAGCTGACTGAATCATTAGGTTTAAAAATAACGCATGGCACATAAGGGGGTGTTTTTGAATCTGTACACGTTCGTTTATTTTGCTTAGGCGAAGGTGATATATAAAGCAATCTGGCAGGGTACTTAATGGGCTTCAATAAGCTCAGGTGAATTGTTCTTAGGTGAGTTAACTAATGATGAAACCTGGTATGCTTCCATGTCATCAGCATCATAAGGCAAAAGCAAGCTTTTGAGATAATCGGGATCTGTATTTTTAGGGTTCAGCCATTCTTTTTCATATTCGTAATTCAATATAACCGGCATTCGATCATGGATATTTTCCATAAGCGCATTAGGTTTTGTCGTAATGATTGTGCAAGTGTAGAGCGGGTAACCTTCAGGCGTATTCCACTTTTCGTATAATCCGGCAAAAGCGAACAGATTGGATGATTTCAGCTTGATTCTCATAGGAATCTTAGTTTTTGGATCAAGGCGTTTCCATTCATAAAAACTGTCGGCCGGAATGATGCAGCGTTTGCTGACAAGCGGTTTTCGAAAGCTGGGTTTCTCGGCCAATGTTTCAGCACGAGCATTGATCATTTTATAACCGATCTTTTCATCTTTAGCCCAAGGAGGAATGAGACCCCATCTTAATTTTCCAAGACGGTTGCTTGATCCATCATTAATAATGGTAAGGATGTTTTGTGCTGGCGCGACATTATAGCTGGGGTGATATTCGTCTTCAGGCAAGAAGTGATCTATGTTGAATTGCTCAATGATGTCGTCAAACTCTGAGAATAAAGTGAATCTGCCACACATGTTCATCATCCTTTTGGTTTTTTGAATATTGTACAGGGTTGGTATCTGAAAATCAAAAAGGGGAGTATGATGCAGCAAGTGAAGAATGAATTATTTGAATAAAAAAATGAGGGAAAATCAAAGATGCGGAAACATTTAACGTTATGCGTAGCAAGAAAGTTTTAAGGCTACAGATATAAAAGCCGTTCCAAAGATTTAAGAGTTATAAAATGAAATGTATAAAAAAGGTGAGGAATAGTATTAGCACCTTAATTGGAATGCACGGAATTTTTAAATACTGATGTAAAAATGCAATGTTGGTTAATGTTAACCTTCCTTGTGAAGAAGGGAATAGGGATCAAAACAAGGATGTTTATAAAAATATTGTGATTTAGGTTTGTTACGTATTTTTGATTTCTAATGAAGTGGTCATGAAGCCCAAGTTTCAAGAAAATGAGCCTGAATCTTGGGCTATTATAGCTTGAGATATCTTGATATTAAACCAACAGGAAATGAAAAAAACTGATATCATTTAATCTTTCATCAGTATAAAGAACTTGTTCCAGACTCTCACTATCTAATGACGGTGAGTGCGATGCCGTACCCTTTTTCCGGAGTGTAAATGGTAGTGATTTTCATTACTTTCCAGGTTCCTTCAGATGCTTTTGTTCCTATCCCATTATGCGCAGTAAGGTAGTCTCCTTGTCCCACAGTTTCGTCAATACGTACATAATGCTGTCCCGCCAGTCCAACCACATGCCATTCGTCCCTTACAGCCCGTGAATGATAAGCGGTCTCCAGCGCTGCATCATAGTCTGGATTTTGTTTTGGCACACGTATCAATTCACCGGTTTCCTTGTCGATCAGATCCTCATAAATGAATCCGCCAAACTCATTAGTCAAATAGCGGTCCTGCCAGACGAAGCTGGATGCTCCTGAGATGAAAGCTGCTGTTTCCGAAATAGCTCCAAGCATATAATCTCCCACGTGGGCGGGCGCTATTTTTTCACCTCTTAAAGTGACGATTGTACCTGTCTGGATTAACTGCCCAGTTGAACTCTCAAAATACTCTCCATATCCATTTAAGGAAGAACTGATTGCTCCTGCAAATGTCCCGTTTCCTCCAACTGAGTCAAGAAGCCATTTCATTGATTGATGGCCTCCTGCCACGGTGTATGGTTCTTCCAGTATAATACTTTCAGAAGACAAAATTGTCCTTGAAACATTGTTTCCTTTAATATGGGCATTGTTTGAAGAAGCGATTAATGCACGGGATCCTTCTGTGCTAGAGCCTCCTGAAGCGCCGATGACCGCATTTCTTTCTCCCTTCGCCGTAATGTCTCCGGTACCAGCGATAACTGCGCTCGTTTGGTTAAAGGCGAAGCCAGAGGTTGTTGCAAGCTGTGCGCCGCCTTTTAAATTAATGGGTACATGCTGGTATGATTGACCTTTGATGGTGACCGCCGCACTATAACCTTCTGCATGTACACCGAGAATGACGGTTTGATTATTAGGCGACTGAATTCCGACCGCTCCGTTATCAGCAATCATTGTACCGTTTAGTATATTCACATTATAGAGACCGCCACCGATTGAAATTCCTTTTGGAGCAGATTGATAAATATCAAAGTTTGAAATTTTAATATAATCAGTTTTATTTGACCCGCCTGATAAATGAATATCAACACCGGCTTTTTTAAATCCGCGAATTTTAATACCGCTAAGGGTGATATTCTGACTGCGGTATTGCAAAGCTACGACAGGATTTTCCTTATAGTCATAGTCGGGATCACCAATTGCTGTGAATCCGCTTACATTAACGTTTTTATATGCTGAAACAACTAGCGCTCTTGGCGTGACAGCTTCATAAAGAGAGTTGAAAACCGGTTCAATTGCTGAACAATCAATGAGTGTGACATCATAAGCCGTTGTGCTTTCAGGATCAGTGGCTTGATGATGACCAATATGACGAAGATCAAATGCCCGGACATCACGATAAGAAACATGGCCGATGATATGGACATTTTGAGAGGCTGGCCACATTGCATGCGCTTTAACCTCTACTCCACGAATGTTTCCGCTTGTAAAGTTATTCAAAAGCCATACATGCTTAGACCCATCGTCGATTTCTATTCCGTTGGAGTTGGATACACCCTCTGCAAACTCCGTTCCTCGCGGATTACCGGAATGGCAATTTGAAATAAAGATGTATTCACTATAATGGGTAGTAATGCCGTCGTCTCCTGAACCATATGCCACACAGTTATCAATCCAAATATATTTTGAGCCGTCTTTAGTCCAGTCGGTATCAGGTAAATGATCGTACGTTGGGGATGTAATATCAATGCCGTGAAGACCTGCGTTAATGGCTTCCACGTCTCTAATCCATCCATATTCAACTTTAGCAAAAGTTAAACAGCTGGAGAATTGACCACCAGGAGTTTTCACACCGCATTGTCTATTAGGATTCCAGTCTAATGACATTCCTTGAACAAAAATATTGCGGTTCCCATTTTGGTAATCATCATTTGTGATTACCCATTCATGAGCGGGAGAGTCTTCATGAAGTTTAATTACGGTAATTCCTTTACCTTGCCCTGCAATTGTTGTCCAGGACGGAAGTTTAATCCCTTGAACCAGATATTCTCCGGCAGGAACATTTACTTTGACGCGACCATTACCGATTGCTTTTCGAAAAGCTTCTGTATTGTCTCGTCCATCGGGAACAGCTCCGAAGTCTTCCACATTTACTTCCCGGGTGATTTTACTTAAAAGCTTATGGTATTCTCTGTCAAGACGTTCTTTTAAAAGAGAGGTGATCTCTCCTTCTGCCGTCATCCTTGCGTCAGTAACTTCGACGTTTTGATCTGTAACGGAATGCCTAATAAGGTTTTGCATTCTCTCCTTGACATGTTCAATTTCAGATGTATATTCCGGGTGTGACTCAGATTTGGCGTTTAGAGAAGGATCGGGGTAGTTTTTAAAATGAACCATTCTAAAGACACCTCTTTCTTTTAATATAAGCGCCGTTTTCAGTATTGCAGTTGCTGTAGCGTATTTTGCGCTTATCTTTCCAATTCTGTATTTGTTGCTAGAATTCCTTTTAAATCCATATTAGTTTTCAAAGATAAGTAAGTCTTGAACACGAAATTCGATGGAAAATAGGGAAATTAGTTAATGTCCATAAAAGCAGTGGCTCAGATTCCAGCGCTGATTTAAAAACGGGGATTACAACAAAAGCAAAAATACTAAAACTAATGTAAGGAAAGATGTCATTAGCCCTTTTAAGAAAAAATTCACTCCAACTCCGTAGCAGACTTGAATACACTTTACCTATTCGGTTTCGTTAGAGAGCCAAGGTAAGAGTCTGATTAGCTTCTGCGGTATTCAATGGTAGTAGTCATTAAGGGGCAAGAGAAATTGAAAAACATTTAAGCAGGGGAAATTCAAGCATTGACGCACGTTAAGGAGTGTTAATATGTACCGGATTAAATATATGAAAAAGGTGACAGAAGAATGAAAAGACTTGCCGTGTTATCAAGTTTTACTGCTATTGTTATCTCAATCATCGGACAGCTGATGGGAATGTTAGATGATTCTTATGCAGTGGGTAACGCGTGGTTCGTAGGTGTATTAGCAGGATTGATTACCCTTCTTATTTTTAATGACAGTCAAGAGATGACAAAAAGTTATATCATAAGTTCAAGTACAATTTTAGGTATTCTAGGAGTAGGTTTTTTATATTTCCCAGCTGCATTAATCAACATTTTAATAGCTTTTAAGCTAAACAAGAAAAAAGAGAGGGAATTTTTTAATTCGTAAAGAGAAAATGTGGTAAATGATGACATCATAGTATTGGAATCATCATTTTATCCAGTGGATTTAATTTTTAGGTTATACAATAAAAAAGGACGCCGGCATTGCCGGCGCCCTTTGCAGCATTCCTTATTTATTAACAGAAATCGTAACATTATTTCCAGAAGGGAGGACTTTTGCAAAATCCTGTGTATCTACGACAGGTGTCACTGCTTTATTGTCGATTGTGATATTGTTAAAAGTTGTTGAAAAAGTTGCTTTAATGGCAGAGCGTTGGCTTTCGGCTGAAACCGCAGCAGTGGCAAGTGTTTTCCATTTCGACAGAGTGCCGATGTTTGTTCCTTGAATTTCCATGATAATACGTCCGGTATAGCCGTCATTGTTCGTTCCCCAGAGGGTCATGCGAGTATTCCCGTTCAAGTTTTTGTAGATCGTCAATTGAACTGTGCTTCCGGGACGAAAGCCTTTATTATAAGTAAATTTCTCTTTTCCTTCGATATACGTTTCATCATTTTTAGAACCGACTTTCATGAGCGGTTTCCAGACGTTGTATTGTTTGCTGTACTGAAGGCCGATATCTGCCTCAGTTCCGTTTTTTGCGCTAAAGCCTGAATAAATATAAGGGGTAGAGACAGAGTCTTGGATGTTCACAGTGTCGGGAAGCTTAATTTTAGCCGTCAATACAGCGCCTGTACTGTTTATGTAGGCGCGTCCGCCGATTCCCTTAGGCAGCTGGGAAGCCGCTTTTGCCACTTGAGTGTCTGCTCCTGGAAGACCTGGAACTCCTGAAGAAATGGTTCCGAAAAGAATAGCTGTTCCTACTGCACCTGCAATTAATGCTTTTTTCAACAAAATTCCCCCTTTTAAAAGTGGTTTCGTCAATTATTATACCTTATTTTGGAACTTCTTTTATTAAGATAAATCGACAAAATCGTTAAAATCTCTTGTTTATGAATGGGTTATGTTTATATATTGACAACCTAGATCTAAAAATAAACTAATTAAACTATGTACCAAATGTTCAATATTTATTAAAAAATCAGCATTAAGGACCAAATAATAATTGTAAGACACTCACCAAAGGTAAAAAAGCTTTATCCTTTTTTAACAAATTAGACCTATGATTCGTTTAGACATTGAAGTTACATAGTTTTTTCTGCAAAAAAACCCCCGGCCATTGACCGGGGAAGCAAAATTGAGGAGATTAAATGGAGTATTAGCAGTGTTTCTTACGCTTTTTATACTCTACAACGTAGTCATAGTCTTTTTTGTCGTGATCATAATGTTTTTTGTCATAATCACAGTAGTAATCTTTTTTGTCATGGTGATCATAATGTTTTTTGTCATAGTCGTAATACTTCTTGTAATACGTTTTCTTAACCGTATAATACTCTTCTTTATATTTTTTGTAATAACCCATAAATACCCCTCCTTTTATGATCATACGCTTCATTATATGGAAGTTAGAGTTTGCGGATTGGACAGTTTAAATTGCAAAAGTAAAAAAGGGCTGTCCAAAAAAAGAAGTTGAGGAATAATCAGAGGAAAACTGATGGATCATGCAGAAACAACAATATAAAAAGCCGATGTGCATCGGCCAAATCATTTTACCTTACATTTGCTTGTCTTCTTTGTTTTCTGAACCACTACTTCTTATGTCTTGAGTCAATCCGCTTGTCGCTTTTTTAAATTCTGATAAGGCTTTTCCGGCAGATCGGCCAAGCGCAGGCAGCTTATCAGGACCAAACACTAAAAAACCTACAAATAAAATAACTAACATTTTTGTGACGCTTAATTCCATGATGCTTCTCCTCCTCTTGTTTGAAGTACGAACCCTTATTAACAAATTATAAAAGATGGCAGTTCAAATGAGAATACGTCTGTTTTGAATATTTTGTATAACACAGGCGAAGGGAGAATGATGTGATTTCTTCAGGAAAAATGCTGATGATAAAACGTATGAAGCTTCCAATACCATACACATACCTGCAATTTTATTTAAAGGGGGTGATATATATAACTGTAAGTTGCTATGATCAAAATAAGGAGGAGATATTATTATGAGATGCAATAAGCTAATAGGGTGCCTGTCTGTTTTCATGTTCGCTGTGGCTTTTCCATTATCTGCACATGCAGAAAAAGCGGGAACTGCTGGAGCCGGAGAGTGGGATAAGCTTGGGACTTACACCTATACTTATTCAAGTCCGACGGTATACTCGAGCGGAGGTGATTTTAGAGTTTGTCTTTCAGGAAGTACACCTTTCTCCGTATCGCTGCATCTATATGAGGATGATGCTGGTGACAACCCTGATGAATATGTGGGTTCTAATTATTTTTCACCCGGAGAATGTCATACCTTTAGCAGTATCGGGAAATTTGTAGATGGAAGCAATAACAAGGCAGAGTTCTTTGTTACTGATTACTCTGGTAAATCAAAAACAGTTACGTTTTATGATTGATTCGGAGATACAGTTCAGTGAATTTAACTTTGTCATGAATAAAAGAGAGAGGGAGCTCTCTCTTTTTATACTGTATGAGCAATGAAATACCTTACTCTTGAACAGCCTTGCGAAGTCGTTCATTCACAATGCCTGTCCAGCCGCCATCCATCTTATCCCGAATGACTGAGCTTTTCTCGTTTGCCTTACCGATCATTTCATCCGGCTTCTTCCAACCGCTGTGGATGAGAGTGAATTCTGTTTTGTTCCCTACGTCTGTTAATTGAAATGTAACAATCCATCCATCAGTATCCCATTCAAAAGAAAGCTCTCCGGGAGCATGAACCGTCAAAACTTTGCAAGGTGATGGTCCAAATGGTGATTGCAAATGAAATTTATATCCTTCCTTCAACTGAAAATCATTCGGCATAAACCACTTGGCTATGCCTTCTGAAGTTGAGACTGTCTCCCAAACCTTTTGAATAGGCGCCTCTAATGTTACATGTTTCGTAATGTCCGGTAATGTTTTTTCTTGATATTTATCCATATATTGCTCCTCTTTATCCAATATATACTTTCAAGCAAATTTTATATCATCTAACGAAATCATGTCCATAGTGAGCATGAATTATGCTGAATCTGTTGTCCGGTGTTTCATTCTATAAATTTCACGATCTTGATGATTTATCTGGCTGCAATGGGCTTTTATGAACAAAGATTTCTTTTAATCAATTAGCATTTCGGGTATTTGATGCACTGATCAGTTTTGTGTTATTGGCCAATGTGCTGTTTTTCTGGATAAAAAAGAAGAGCATAGCATATGTCTCAGGCATTTTGGCTGTAGTTAATGTAATTATGCTGATATTTCTGCTTTTTCTATCGTGATGAGAATGTAAAGAAGGAGGGTTCTGCGTGCTCGGTAAAATAAAAGCGGCCATTGATAATAGTCCGGGAAAACCCGCGAAAATTGTAGTTAATGAAAGCACACTTCAGCAGTTAAAAGAAGAGATGCGTTTTGTTTACGTTTCCAGACCTAAAACCATTATGGGGATACCTGTGGAGGTTTCAGATGATGTAGAAGGCTTTGAACTCAAATTTTAACGTTAATATATTTTAATACTATAAATATGCTAATATAGGAACTGCTAGAAAAAGAAGGGAGGAGGGGCTGTGAAACAGAAGCCGATTTATGTCGAAATCGAGATGACATCTGACCTGGACAAGCTTTGGGAATATACGCAAAACCCATCGCTACATAAGGAATGGGATCTGCGGTTTTCTGACATTACATATTTAAACAGAAGCGTAAATGAAGCGCAGAGGTTTCTTTACGAGACAAGAATTGGCTTTGGATTAAAGGTGTCAGGTGCTGGTGAAACCGTGGGAACGAAATTGCATTCCTCTCAAAGAGTATCCTCCCTGGCCTTTTCCTCCAACCATCCGTTATCCCTGATTAAAAAAGGCAGCGGGTATTGGAAATACATACAGCATGATAACGGGAAGCTTACATTTATGACGCAGTATCAATATGAAACGGCATATGGCTTTCTGGGAAGATGGATTGACCGTTTATTATTTCGGCCGCTGTTGGGCTGGGCAACAGCATGGAGTTTTGATTCATTGAGACTTTGGATTGAACAAAATAAACATCCGAAACAATTGATCCGTTATGCGTTTGTCTATATGCGGACGTGCTTGTTTTTTAGTCTGTTTTGGTTTTACCACGGGTTTACAGATCTTGAAACGAACAATATGGCAGGAGCAGCGAAGATAGGATTGGGCATTTTATGGCTTAGTCCATTAAAGAGAAAATGGACACTTCATGCTGTGCAGACCTGTATCTTTGCTGTCTGCGCTTTTCTGGATGCCGGAATATGTTCTTTACTGTTAAGTGTGGTTACTGCGGCAAGCGGCTGGATCAGTCTCCGGCTTCCAAGTGCTCGGCATACGAAACGAAAAAGAAAGAAGTGAAATGGTGAGTTCAATGTATAAAAAAACAATTATAAATTATCATCTATTACATCCCAAGCTGCAGAAACGTTATCAATTAGACAGGTCACATACATTCAGCGGAAGAGGAACGATGTCAGAAATAAGCGGAGGGTCTTTTTTTGTCAGAATGCTGCTGAAATGCGGGGTGTTTTTTAGATGTTTCTTTTCAGAAAGAGGAAAGGACATCCCTTTTACAATTAAAAACAGAACATGTCTTACGAAGCAGGAACATACGGGGATTGAATGGAATCGGACTTTTGTCTTTAAAGATAAAAAGCGTTTCTTTGATGCAGTTATGGTATACGACGAAAATGAAAAACGAATACTTGATTTTTTCGGCCAACCTCATATTCTGCTGTCTGTTTTAACTTTTGAAGCACTCTCTGACGGGTCTCTCCACATTACATCAGGAAAGCAATGGCTATTAATATGCGGAAAAAGAATTCCTTTGCCAAAATGGCTGAGCGGTAATTCCACTGTTTGCGAAACTTTTGATGAAAGCAACAACTGTTTCACTATTCAAGTTCATGTGGAAAATGCAATTCTTGGCACTCTTTTTTATTATAAAGGGACGTTTCAGGAAACAGAGGGAGAAGTATGTTAAAACGAAACGGCATCATTAGTGCGCTTTGTTTCATCTGGTTTCTTGTATCTGAAGCTCCCGACATATCAGTTGCGGAGGCGCTTGTCTTGTTTTCCATTCTCTTTTTTGTGCCGGGAATTTTTCCTTTTGTTTTTCATCAATCAGCTCACAGGATTATTCAATTTTCGGAAAAAATATTGATGCACATCTATCCGGCAGCAGCTGTTTTCGCGGTATTAGCCCTTGTAACAGACGTGGGGTATTTTGCACTGATCTGGTGGATATACACTGCTTTGTTGGCTTTATATGGTGTGTTGCGGCTCTTGAAAACAAAAATACATAGAATCGAAGAAACATCTATTTTGTTAGGACTCGTTTATTTAGGCGGAGGGGGATTTTGGTTTTTTGCCTATGCTGCGCATTTACATATCCTGCACTTCGGTCCTCTTATTATTTTGCTCACAGCTGTTCATTTTCACTATTCTGCTTTTCTGATCCCGATCTTTAATGGTTTACTTGGCAGAGTCAATAGAGAAAAACGGGTTATGTACGGTTGGGTGACATGGATTATTTTACTGTCGCCGCTCCTCATCGCACTCGGAATAACATACTCAAAAACACTTGATATCTTGGCGGTTGGTATCTATATGGCAGCACTTTATCTTAACTCATACTTAATATTTAAGACAGCTTTTCGCAGTAAGACAGGAAAAGTGCTTATCCGACTGTCTTCTGTCGTGTTAATGATAACGATCTGTTTCTCTTTCATTTACTCATTCGGTGTATTCCGGCAAGAAGTCACGCTGACCATCAGCCAAATGATATGGATACACGGTATCGTGAACGCATTCGGTGTTATTTTGCCGGCTCTTGCAGGATGGAGAAAAGAAAATCCTCAGCCCTCGGATGCGAGTGTCAAGGTTTTCAGCCGTATATACGGAAAGAGAACAATCGGAAAGAACTTTTTGCACAACATTCACGCTGAAAATAACATTCGATATAGCGGACTTGTGGATGATATGAGAGGCCTTCGTTCAAACGATTTTTCACCGGAGCATTTGACACCGTTGATTGTTTCTTTTTATGAACAGACGAAAGATTATGAGGTAAAAGCAAAAGTGACGTGGAGCACTTGGTTTCAGCCCTTTGCGAAAATGTATGAATACATCAGCAAAAGAACCGGACAAATACATCTGTCAACGAATCCTGACTGGTATAGGATGCACAGTACAATAAAAGGTGTCCATTCAAAAAAAGACGGAAGAAAAAAGGTGCGTGCCTGGATCAGAACAAATGAAAAAAACGAAACCATTTTTACCGCGCTGTATTCTGTATATCGCTCAAAAGGGGAAGGGTACATGAATATTTCTCTGCCGCTTCCTTTCAGTAACATGACAGGCATTTTAAAGCCTTATCATCACAAAGAGAACCTGATTTTGACCAGCAGGCGGAGAAAAAGCGGTGCTGGGGATGAAGGGATTTATCTTAGAACAAAAGTCGGGACCTGCCCGCTTCCATTATCTGAAACCTTTCTTATAAAGGCTCCGGCGGGTGCAAACAGGTTAACAGCTGTTCACGAAATGTGGCTGTTTGGGATTCAATTTCTAACTGTAGATTATGACATTACATATTGCCCGTCCAAATGAATAATATAAAACAAAGACAATAGTTCATCTTACAGTCTCTCGTCCGGTAAACAACATGCTGCACCTCATACAAGGAAGGAAGGGTTTTTATGTTTTATATCAGTTTGTTTCTGATTGTATGGCTGGCTGCGGGATTTGCAGTGGGGATGAAGCAAGTTTATGTCGATCAGCTATTCGATAAAGATGTAATCGAAAGGCTTGAAAGAAAAGCAGGTGACCATGATCTTGTTGACCGTTTTATCAAACACCGTTTCATTTATATTGCAGCAGTGACTTTAAGCGGGTTTATTGCTGTTTACAGTGAAATAAAAGCCATTCCGCAAAAGCGGAGAATAAGAAAAATTGAAAAAGACATTAATAAGCTCAATAAAGTAAAGAAGCGCGGGAATAACAGAAAGTAAAAGGTGCACAAGCCAGCAGGCGGGTGCATTTTTTTTATTTAATGGGGGAATGAGAATAAAGCCGGTGCGATTTTACTTTTTTGCTAAGGAGTATAAATTCATAAATGTGAAGAACAGCGCCCGGGCTAATGGTATATAATATTGTGAATTTAACAAAAATTTAACAAGGAGGACGAGATAATTCGTGCTAAAGCCTCAAAGAGTCCAGCATCCTGTGTTTTTGGTTTTGAGGCGGAGTAGATGAAACCGGCCAAAGTATCCCTGCTCCGCCGTGTGCTCCATTCCTTGAAGCATGTTGATTGTAACATAGTCAAACGTTTTCCATCAACTTTAAAAAATGTAAAATTGTTGTTGATTTTCTTGTTGTTTGTTCCGGTTTCTTCTGTATATGCAGAGGATATCTATCAGAATTTCGAGGAATTAAAGAATCACGAAGACCCTTCAGATTATAACATTGCCACAAAAGAAACCGGCAGCTCTGTGCTTGTTTTAGCTATTCACGGAGGAGGTATTGAAGGCGGCACAAGTGAATTAGCGAGAGAGCTCAGCAAAGAATATTCCATGTATTTGTTTGAAGGTTTGAAGACGTCTGGAAATTCAGTACTGCATATAACAAGCACACATTTTGATGAGCCTCAGGCACTGAAGCTTGTAGAAAGTCATGAGTATGTCATTTCATTGCATGGATATGCAGGAGAGGACCAACAGATACAAATCGGCGGAACAGACCGATCAAGAGCGGCAGAATTAGTTTCAAAACTGCAAAAAGCAGGTTTTCCGGCTGAATTGCTTGGTACAGATCATCCGCATGCAGGCGTAAGTCCAAACAATATAGCGAATAAATCAAAAACCGGTTTGAGCATCCAGTTAGAGATGAGTACAGGTTTCAGAGAATCTTTGTTTGGCATCTTTTCTTTAAAAAGCAGATCCGTGACTCAAAATGAGAGGTTTTATGATTTTACAGAAGTGATGACCCATTTCATAGAAAACAGCTATTAAAATAAGGAGGCGCAAAGCCTCCTTATTTTTCGTCCTTCTGATCATTGGCTTCAGGAAACAATTCATCTGATGCCTCGGTTTGATATTGCAAAGTGTTATCTTTGACAGTCAGTTCATTTCGGAATGTTTCATCCAGCACATTTTTCAGTAAATACCGGTGAAAAAAATATTCAAAAACAGTAAGGCAGACAGACGCAATCAGAGCGGCTGCAAACGGTGAGAAACCGTTTCTAGTTTGCGTTTCAAGAAAGACCCAAAGAATAACGAGTGAAAGTCCGAAGTCAGCCAGTGAAGCTGTTATATTGCTGGTTCTCGGCAAGATCAGGATGTCACCGGAAAGGTATGTTACAAAGCTTAAGAAAAATGCAATAAACAGCACACTTAAAAAGGAAGCATGGTAAACTCTATCCAAAATCACATACAATAGGGCAAGAGTTAAAGCTGTCTTAGAAGCAAGAGCGATAATATGTTTCATTTGATCACCTATATTTGTGGCAAATCTTTAGCGGTATCTGCAGCCTCTAGATCGACACTTATTTGCTGAGTTAAATCATTAGAATGATAAAAACCCTTTGCAGCCATATAATGAAAAATTTGTTCATGGGTATTCATCGCGTCATGTAAATATTGCTGCAGCGTTTCTCTGACTTCTGGGGAAGAAGATTCTGTGATGGCAGCTGCAATATTTCTAACGCCTGTCTTTGCCGATATTAAAAAATCTGTTGCGATCACTTGTTCGGTCATACTGCCCATTCCGGCTAATTTTTGAAAGAACTCATTCACGCTTGTTCACCTCTCACTGACAGCAATTCCTGCAAACGCGCAACCTGCTGTTTTGTTTTTTGAGCATCTTGCTCAAGAATACTCTTTAATTCTTCATCTTGTACAAGTCCCGTCATGGTTGAAGATTTTGTCAAACAAAGGTTCTTAAACGTAAGCAATTCGTGCAATTCTAACGTTTCATGAAGGCCGTAGCCATTCATAATGGTCATTCCCTTCTGAAGAAGTAATATGGTTTATTTTGAACAAATTGCTTTTGTTTACACTGGTATTTTTTGCTGGTCGCTTGAAACTTTCTGGCTGCAATGTCCGTACACAAGGGATGGGGGTGAGCTTCTGTTAAACAAATCAATCTTTCATGGTTTTTAATCATCTATCTTTAAATACTAAGGAGGAGACACAGTGGAGATCAAAGGGATCAATCACTTGTTATTTTCTGTTTCTGATTTACTGACTTCCATCGAGTTTTATCAAAATGTCTTTGATGCTAAACTGCTGGTTAAAGGAAGGAGCACTGCATATTTCGATTTAAACGGCATATGGCTGGCTCTCAACGAAGAGCGTGACATTCCCAGAAATGATATTAACGCTTCTTATACCCATATCGCTTTTACAATTGAGGAAAGCGAGTTTGAACAAATGTCCGCAAAATTAAAAAACCTTCATGTTACTATGTTGCCTGGGAGAGAACGAGATGAACGTGATCGAAAATCAATTTATTTCACTGATCCTGACGGCCATAAATTTGAATTCCATACAGGAACTCTCCAAGACAGACTTCAATATTATAAGCAAGCTAAAACCCACATGGATTTTTATGATTGAAAAAGTACGGGAAACAGAGTAACAGGGGATATACATATTTATCTTCTGGGGTTAATATATGGTAAAGGAGGGGATTGCAGTTGAGAAATAAAATATTGCTCATGACAGCTGTTTTACTATGTGTTTTTGGAACCGGGACCATTCATGCAGCAACTTCACAGTTTGAGCATAAAACCGACTTTATTCTAAAGGACGGAATAAAAGCGTTTTATGTAGAAAACATTAGTGATGTACCGGCAATGGATTATTTTTTAGGATACCAATTTACGATATTAGGAGTGAACACTTGTTCAGTTAACATTAAGCTTCAGCGAATGGGACTTGCAGGGGATTATACTACGTTAAGCACAAAACAATTCACCGGTAATTGGTTTGACTTTAGCGCCCAAGATAAGGTTTCCATTGAACCTTATCACCGGTATCGAATATTAGCTGAAGAACATTCAGAAAACTGTGCAAGTGTTCATGTAAAAGGCCACTATGGTGTAGAATATTTTAATTTTGATTGAAGCTCACATTTTTGAAAAGAAGTGAGCTTTTTTTGCAGAATAAATTAACTAAATAAACTATGTACTAAATATTCAATATATTTCCTTTTGTCTCGCTCAATATAATAGAAGAGAGTAGAACTCATCTTTTCACGTCCAAAAATCGAAACATTTATAAGAAGAGAACGTCTAATTTGTTAAACAGCACTTTTTTTAAAAAAAGTTTCATTAAGGAAAGAAAATTTCTTGACTTCAACAATTAAATGATGGATAATTATGGTGTAAACATGATGTTCTTTTTCCTCCTATTCAGGTTCGCACCTAAGCCAGGGCGAGCCTGCTTTTTTTAAAAACAAAACCCCCACTCCGCAAAGGAAGAGGGGGTTTATTCTTTGTAACTGATAGTTCAATAGTTTAATGGACAGTCCTGAACACACCAATTACTTTTCCTAATATGCTGACATTCTGCAGTATGATCGGAGCCATGGTTGGATTTTCAGGCTGTAAGCGAATGTGTGTATCCTCTTTATAGAAACGTTTTACCGTAGCTTCATCATCTTCTGTCATCGCCACTACGATTTCACCGTTATTCGCCGTGTTTTGCTGTTTTACAATAACATAGTCCTTATCAAGTATACCTGCGTCAATCATACTGTCACCCATGATCTCCAGCATAAACACATGCTCATCCGGAGGAACCATACGGTCAGGAAGCGGGAAGTATTCTTCAATGTTTTCAACCGCTGTAATAGGCGAGCCCGCCGTTACTTTTCCGATTACCGGTACATTAACGACTTGGCTTTTTGGAATCTCTACTTCTTCATCCAGAATTTCTATCGCTCTTGGTTTTGTCGGATCGCGTCTAATCAGCCCTTTTGTTTCCAAACGGGCCAAATGGCCGTGGACAGTAGAACTGGACGCAAGGCCGACAGCCTCTCCGATCTCTCTAACCGAAGGCGGATATCCTTTTGATTTAACCTCTGCTTTAATAAAACGGAGGATATCAAGTTGCCTTTTTGATAGCTTCGTCATTTTTTGCACCTCTAAACGTCGATTTTAAATAGATTATAGCATGATTTTCCTGACAGTACAAACATAGGTTCGAAAAAAACAATTGACAGAAACGTTTGTTCGTATATACTGAAATTATAAAAATGCGAACAAACATTCTTGTCGGAGGTTGTTATCATGAATAAAGAATCTATTATTTTTGTCGGCCTGTTCACTGTGATTCTAAGCGTGGTTATCCTTCTGTTGTCATATACAAGCAGCGAACAGGAGCTTAATCAATATGTTAAAATAAAAGTTCAGTCTGGGGATACGCTGTGGTCGCTCGCTGATCAGGTGGATGACTCAAAAAAGATAAATAAAAGTGATTTTGTTGAATGGGTAGCTGAAAAAAATAATCTCCAGACGTCTGAGATTCAGCCGGGGGATGAATTGGTGATTCCATTAAAAAAGGAACACCCGGCTGCATACGAACTGGCTACTGTTAAATAGAGAGGAAAGGTAGAAAGGTGAAAGCGCTCATTTATGCCCGTGTAAGCACAAATAAAGAACAGCAAGAAACCTCATTAAAGCGGCAGGAGGAGGAGCTTACGGCCATTGCTGCCGAGAACGGCATGGAAGTCGTCAAAGTGATTTCTGAAAAAGCCAGCGGATATGAAATGGACCGGGATGGTGTATTTGATTTGCTTGATCTTATCAAGAATTCAAATATTGATGTGATTTTAGTTCAGGATGAAACAAGACTCGGCCGGGGAAACGCGAAAATTGCACTTCTTCATTGTATTTACAGGGAAGGTGTAAAAGTATATACGACCGCTCACAGAGGTGAGCTGGAGTTATCAGAGGCTGACTCTATGGTGCTGGAAATCGTCAGCATTGTGGAGGAATACCAGCGGAAAATCCACAACATGAAAATTAAACGCGGAATGAAACGTGCAGTGAAAAATGGTTTTAAGCCACAAAAGAACCTGAAAAACCAGCATGAAAACAGCGGAAAAGAAAGAATAGAAGTTCCGATCTCGGAGATTGTCCGGTTGAGAGCGAATAAACTGACGTTTGCTGAAATCGCGGCTACGTTGAGAGGTTTTGGCTATGATGTGTCAAAGGCGACAGTCCATCGGCGTTTTCAGGAATACATAGAGAATGAGCAGACAGGCGAGTGAATCAGTTGTAAAACTCCTCTTGTTTTAGTAGTATATAGACAAAATGCAATAAAGGAGTTTATCATGATTTCAAACGAAAAAATTGCCAGAATCAATGAACTTGCCGCAAAAGCTAAAGCTGGCGTTATTACAGAAGAAGAAAAAGCTGAACAGCAAAAGCTCCGTCAAGAGTACCTAAAAGGATTTCGTTCTTCTATGAAAAACACATTAAAAAGTGTAAAAATCATTGATCCTGAAGGCAATGACGTAACACCTGAAAAGTTAAAAAGAGAAAAAAATAATAACAGACTTCACTAATATAAGAGGAATACGGCAATATCGTATTCCTCTTTTGTATATACTACAAAGAACAGCGCTTTCTTCAGGTGACAAAATGTATCAAGTTTCTCTCAAATTTAAGCTGAAACAGTTGAGAAAAAGTCGTCAGACATTTATGATGAAAGGGTACAACATATAAGGAAGGGGATTTTTATGGATACAATTGAAAAGAAATCAGTTGCTACCATTCGCACACTATCAATAGACGCTATTGAAAAAGCAAACTCTGGTCACCCTGGTATGCCTATGGGGGCAGCGCCAATGGCATATACGCTATGGACAAAATTTATGAATGTAAATCCGGCAAACCCTGGGTGGTTTAACCGCGATCGTTTTGTTTTATCTGCGGGACACGGATCAGCACTTTTATACAGCATGCTTCATTTAAGCGGGTATGATCTCAGCATTGAAGATCTTAAGGGATTCCGCCAGTGGGGCAGCAAAACACCGGGGCATCCGGAATTCGGACATACAGCAGGTGTTGATGCAACAACAGGGCCGCTTGGACAAGGAATCGCAATGGCGGTTGGAATGGCTATCGCAGAACGCCATTTAGCCGAAACTTACAACCGCGATTCATTCAATGTAGTCGATCACTATACATACAGCATTTGCGGTGACGGCGATTTAATGGAAGGTATTTCTTCTGAAGCCGCTTCACTTGCAGGCCATCTTCAGCTTGGCCGTCTGATCCTATTATACGATTCTAATGACATCTCATTGGACGGAGATCTGGATCGTTCATTCTCTGAAAACGTGAAACAGCGTTTTGAGGCGATGAATTGGGAAGTTCTTTACGTTGAGGATGGAAACAATATTGAAGAATTATCTGCGGCAATTGAAAAAGCACGCCAAAACGACAAGAAACCTACATTGATTGAAGTAAAAACGACAATCGGTTTCGGTTCTCCTAACCGTGCCGGCACTTCCGGTGTTCACGGTGCTCCGCTTGGCAAAGAAGAAAGTAAATTAACAAAAGAAGCTTATGCATGGACGTATGAAGAAGATTTCTACGTTCCGTCAGAAGTATATGAGCATTTCGCAAAAACAGTAAAAGAATCCGGCGAGAAAAAGGAACAGGAATGGAATGACCAATTCGCTAAATATAAAGAAATTTATCCGGAACTCGCTGAACAGCTTGAACTGGCTATCAAAGGAGAACTTCCGAAAGACTGGGATCAAGAGGTGCCTGTTTATGAAAAAGGAAGCAGTCTGGCATCCCGTGCCTCTTCAGGTGAAGTTCTGAACGGTCTTGCGAATAAAATTCCGTTCTTTGTCGGCGGTTCTGCAGACTTAGCAGGGTCAAACAAAACGACGATTAAAAATTCCGGTGATTATACAGCGCTTGATTACTCAGGCAAAAATTTCTGGTTTGGTGTTCGTGAATTTGCTATGGGTGCAGCCTTAAATGGTATGGCGCTTCACGGCGGACTTCGTGTATTCGGCGGAACATTCTTTGTCTTCTCTGATTACTTGCGTCCGGCCATTCGCCTTGCAGCATTAATGGGTCTTCCTGTGACATATGTCTTTACTCACGACAGTATCGCGGTCGGTGAAGATGGACCGACTCACGAGCCGGTTGAGCAGCTTGCTTCATTACGCGCTATGCCTAACCTTTCTTTAATCCGTCCTGCAGACGGTAATGAGACAGCAGCGGCTTGGAAGCTTGCGGTGCAGAGCACAAATCAGCCAACAGCGCTTGTATTGACACGTCAAAACCTTCCTACAATCGACCAAACAGCTGAAGAGGCATTAGCTGGTGTAGAAAAAGGTGCTTATGTTGTTTCTAAGTCTAAAAACGAAACACCTGACGCTCTTCTCATCGCTACGGGCTCAGAGGTTGGCCTCGCAATTGAAGCACAGGCGGAATTGGCGAAAGAAAATATTGATGTTTCTGTCGTCAGCATGCCTTCAGTAGATCGTTTTGAGAAACAATCGGATGAATACAAAAACTCCGTGCTTCCGTCAGATGTGAGAAAACGTCTTGCGATTGAAATGGGCTCATCATTTGGCTGGGGCAAATACACAGGGCTTGAAGGAGACGTGCTCGGTATTGACAAATTCGGCGCCTCCGCTCCTGGCGAAACCATTATCAATGAATACGGCTTCTCAGTTGCAAATGTTGTGGATCGAGTCAAAGCATTAATCAATAAATAAGTTTTTCAAAGGGGATGAGTCAAATCATCCTCTTTTTCTTGTTTATCCGACAAAAATAGTATTGGCTGTTTAACAGTAATAGACAATTCTTTCTTCTCTTCTTTTGTATAATAGAATGCAAATGAAATGCTGCTGGAAAAGGGGATGAGAAGATGGAACGTCACTACTATACGTACCTGATCAAAGAGGAATTTGCCAATCATTATTTCGGGCGGGAATCGGTTATGTTTGAGCTGTTTCAAGACTATCATTGGACAAGCCTGACGAGGCAGCAGTATGAAATGACAGAGAAACAAATTCAATATATCACAAGACCCATTCCGATTTTACATATGCATCAGCGGTTAAAAATGAATTTGAATAATACAAACTATACACAGCTGGATTATATTTATAGATTATCTCTCCCAAAAGCTAAGGGACAAGCGTCTTTTATGATGAAAGAACACATGATTGAAATTGTAGCTAACGGAGATTACGAGGCGGAAACGATATTTTTTGAAGTTCTTCGCAAAGTAAGCCCTTGCTTTCTCGCAATGGATTTCAATACGAAGCGGTATGGGTGGTTAAATCCGGTGAAAGAAAGAAATTTTGTCTAAAACCGAAGAAAAAGAGATGTAAATGTTGTATAATAGCTTTTGGTTTAGTACACTTTAAACTAGACAACATGAAGGAGGAAATAAAATGACTTTATGGGTTGGCATCCTAGTGGGCGTTGTTGCACTGCTCATAGGTGTTGCACTCGGGTTTTTTATTGCTCGTAAATATATGATGAGCTACCTTAAAAAGAATCCGCCTATTAATGAACAAATGTTACGCATGATGATGATGCAAATGGGAATGAAACCTTCTCAAAAGAAAATCAATCAAATGATGAAAGCCATGAATAATCAAACGAAATAATACGTAAAGATTATGATATAAAGAAACATGGTTATAAAATAAAAAACCCTTTATCGGGTTTTTTATTTTGCAATCATTCATCACCCGCTACTGCTCGAAGGCGCTGCTTTTGATATTGTATGAGAAGATGGTCAAGCTCCTGACTGAGTTCTATCGTAATATGAGATGTCATTCCGTTCGCCATGACAATTTGCAGCAGCTCTGCTCTTTTTTTTTCAATTTCATTTAATAGATGCTCTCTAATCACAGGGATGTATCCTTTCATACATTAGATCTTCAAAAGTGAATGTTTATATTATATCCATATTTATACTAATTTTCAAATGAGAAGGAGTACAATGTCTCAATGTCAAATTAAATTATATAAGTTTTTTTTGAAAATAGAAATCCTTCGAGTGAAAGTGTTAAAAAAATGAAATGATTTTGTCATAACTTGAAGGAATGTCAAATCATGAAGGGATGAAGACATGGGAGATGTGAATTATTTTCTGACATTCGGCGCGGGATTTTTATCATTTATTTCGCCTTGCTGCTTGCCGCTTTATCCGGCTTTCCTGTCATATATTACAGGAGTCAGCATGGATGATGTGAAAACAGAGAAACTATTGCTGCAAAAAAGAAGCTTGGCCCATACGCTGTTTTTTTTGCTGGGCTTTTCAGTGATTTTTATAGCTTTAGGATATGGAACATCTTTTATTGGAACCCTGTTTAGGGATTATCATGATGCCATTCGGCAAGTTGGCGCTTTGCTCATTATTCTGTTCGGTTTTATTACGATTGGCGTGTTTCGGCCTGAGGTTATCATGAAAGAACGCAGAGTCCATTTTAAGCATAGGCCAAGCGGTTTTTTCGGTTCCGTTTTAATCGGTATGGCTTTTGCGGCCGGCTGGACGCCTTGCACCGGTCCCATTTTGGGGGCTGTTATCACATTAGCAGGTACTAATCCTGGCTCAGCGATACCGTATATGATGCTATATGTTCTCGGATTTGCCGTTCCGTTTGTATTATTGTCGTTCTTCATCACGAAACTGAAGTGGATCAGGAAGAATCAGCTTTTGATCATGAAAGCGGGCGGTGTACTTATGATTGTTATTGGGGTCCTGCTATTTTTTGACTGGATGAACTTGATCATTATTTTGCTGTCGGATCTTTTTGGAGGATTTACAGGTTTCTGACTGTTAAATTACTTTTGCACTACTACTAATCCTTTTGTTTTTGGTACAATAATACTATTACCTGAGGAATTCGATTTTTGGAGGGGAATATGACAAGAGTTTTAGTTGTAGACGACGCCAAGTTCATGAGAGTAAAAATCAGAGAGATCTTGGAAGAGGCAAATTACATAATAGCAGGCGAGGCGGCGGACGGCGAGCAAGCGGCAGACCTGTATAAAAAACTTCGGCCGGACTTAGTGACAATGGATATTACGATGCCGGTGAAAAACGGCATTAAGGCGCTCCGTGAGATCATATCCTTTGACCCTAAAGCAAAGATCATCATGTGTACCGCAATGCGCCAGCAAAGAATTGTTACGGAAGCCATTGAACTTGGGGCCAAAGATTTTATTGTCAAACCGTTTGAGGAGTCCAAAGTATTAGAAGCTGTCAACCGCGTTATGGGAAATTGATAGTCATTTCTTTTCAAAATGGTTTTTTTTATTGTTTTGGAGTATAGTATATAGTGTCAACACTCCGAGAAAACAAAGGAATGATAAGTATGATGATTATAGTTTCATCAATTGTTGCTGTTTTAATGGCTGCAGCTGTGATGGTGGTCAGAATTAAGTCTTCCGATAAGCCCGTTTCACCGAAAAAAATCATTCTCCCGCCGATTTTTATGAGTACGGGGGCGTTAATGTTTTTATTTCCGGTTTTTTGGGTAACGGGTGAAGAGTTCTTAGAAGCGATCACTTTAGGCGTGATTTTCTCTATTTTTCTTATAAAAACTTCAAAGTTTGAAATTAAAAATAATGAAATTTACATGAAACGCTCTAAGGCATTTGTCTTTATATTAGTCGGCCTTTTAGTGATCAGAATTGTGATGAAATCAATTTTAAGCACATCGGTTGATTACGGCGCACTGAGCGGAATGTTTTGGATTCTGGCTTTCGGTATGATTGTGCCGTGGAGAATCGCCATGTATCTGTCATACCGAAAACTTCAAAGCGAGCTGCAGTCAGCAGACATTCAAATGAATTAAAAAACCTTTCCTCCTTGCGGGAAAGGTTTTTTATTTAAGAAGGGCCTGATAAGGTTCAATATCGATTTTCTTGTCTCGTAGATGTTTCTTTAAAAAGGTATGGTCTCTTTTCGGAGTAGCCAGAATATAACCTTTGATAATAAGCCGCTGATCAATTGCGGCTGCGTTTTCTTTTAATGCCAGCTCTCCGATTTTTCCGGCAATTTTTGCTCGAGCTATATCTCTGAACAGCTCCGGAACAGGTGTGACCAATTCATCGAGAAATTGTTTGTTTTCATTGCTCCATAGATGTCTGCTATTTTCAATATAGTAATCCTGCCAATCCAGCTCAGATTTGCCGTCCTCTTTTGGTAAACGCTTTAAAAACTTTCGAAACATAAAAAAACCGCCGATTGATAACAAGACAATCATCGTGATCACCCAAAACAGAATAAACCACAAAAACCAGCCTCCCAGCATCAATCATTCCCCCTTATACTAACCATATTGTATATGAAGAAAGAATAGAAGAACAATGTTTAAAAAAAATAGAAAAAACTGATAGACGTCTAGTCAAAAGAGATGATAGATCATATTCTATTGTATAGTGAATCTGCTATTTGGCCATGGGAGAGTCACTAGAGG
This sequence comes from Bacillus sp. AF23, assembly GCF_020861455.1. Lineage (NCBI taxonomy): Bacteria > Bacillati > Bacillota > Bacilli > Caryophanales > Bacillaceae > Bacillus > Bacillus sp. AF23. Next base: position 186,651 of record NZ_JAJHVY010000015.1, on the reverse strand, counting down.
GTATTTGACGATAAATGGACGGAAAAAAGTCACTTTCATTATAGGGGATGAAAGTGACTTTTGATTTTAGCTGAGAGGGAATTGAAGAGAAAAAGAAGAGCCATCATTCGTCTCTTTATTGACGGCAACTGTGAGAATTTGATTTTCGCATTCAGTCTCAATCGACTTGTCATTCAAATAAAAAGGAAGCATCATTTGTTTTTCAAGAGTCTGTTCTGAGGATTTAACCGTCAGGATGAACTCACATCCGGACAAGGTAATTGTGATTTGTGTCGGCTGTATAGACGACAGATCTGCTTCAATAATATATTGCTGACTTGTTTCATATAGATCAATAGGTAATGTTTCGTCGTACCAGGCGAACGGATCTTCAAAAAATTGCCGAAGCCATTCCTCCATACCATCGAAATCATTAGCATCGTTTCGTTTTGAATGGGTCATGGAAGCATTCCTCCATATATCAACCTTGCTTTAGCTTATGCAGTTGGTCAGAAATGGGTGAACGCATAAAAAAACAGACACTAAGGTCTGCTTTTATTACATATCATGGCTGGAATTGTGCTTTTGTCTTGTGTGATTTCTGTTTTTTACTTTCTTGCTTCCGCTGAGGGGTTCCGGCTGACCCGGATTGTGTCCTTTAGGAGCGTTTTTATGCATATCTTTACTTGTATTTTTATTGGTCATAAAATGAGACCTCCTTAAAAGAGTTCAACGTTATTGATTGGTTTTTCTTTTTTTGTTATTTTGGCGTTCTGCTTCAGTCAGTACAAGCTGATCGTTTTCTACATAGCCGGCGCCTTTGCCTTGGCTTTTCGCGTCATTCATCCCATTTATTACGTGATTTGCTTTTCGTTTGACCATCATTATCACCTCAATCATAATATGGCTTCTTTCAATGAGGAATATGAGAGAGTGCAGACAGTAAAATTTCCCGCTTTTTTGCCCTGATAAGCCGATCTTATTGTATTTAATAAAAACATTGATATTTACTTATGTATGATTTTGTTTTAATATGAAATTGTGAGAAAATTGTGATGGAATGTAATGTTCATCTGAGAATGAACTGATCTGAAGGGGGATTTTGGAGAATGGCAAACGAGCAAAAAACTGCAGCACAAGACGTTTTCCAAGCGAGAAAATCGTTTACTACAAATGGGAAAACTTATCATTACTACTCTTTGAAAGCATTGGAAGATTTGGGGATCGGGAATGTGTCGAAGCTTCCTTATTCCATTAAAGTTCTTTTAGAATCTGTATTGCGTCAAGTTGACGGATTCGTTATCAAAAAAGAACACGTGGAAAATTTGGCAAAATGGGGAACTGCCGAGTTAAAGGAAATCGATGTTCCGTTTAAACCATCTCGCGTTATTTTACAAGATTTCACTGGGGTACCGGCAGTAGTTGACCTTGCTTCATTACGTAAAGCAATGGCAGCTGTCGGCGGAGATCCTGACAAAATCAACCCTGAGATTCCTGTTGACCTTGTCATCGACCACTCTGTACAGGTTGATAAAGCGGGCACAGAAGATGCTCTGGCTATTAATATGGACTTGGAATTCGAAAGAAATGCAGAGCGTTACAAATTTTTAAGCTGGGCAAAGAAAGCGTTTAATAACTACCAGGCAGTACCGCCGGCAACAGGTATCGTTCACCAGGTAAACCTTGAGTTCTTGGCAAGTGTTGTCCACGCAGTCGAAGAAGACGGGGAACTGATTACGTATCCTGATACGCTGGTAGGAACCGACTCGCATACAACAATGATTAACGGAATCGGTGTTCTCGGCTGGGGTGTCGGCGGAATTGAAGCGGAAGCCGGAATGCTTGGGCAGCCTTCTTATTTCCCTGTTCCTGAGGTAATCGGCGCGAAACTCGTCGGAAAGCTTCCGAACGGAACAACAGCCACTGACTTGGCGTTAAAAGTGACACAAGTACTGCGTGAAAAAGGCGTAGTCGGTAAATTTGTTGAGTTCTTCGGACCGGGAGTTGCTGAACTGCCGCTGGCAGACCGTGCGACAATCGCCAACATGGCTCCGGAATACGGTGCAACATGCGGCTTCTTCCCTGTAGATGAAGAAGCTCTAAATTATCTGCGTCTGACAGGCCGCGATGCTGAACATATTGACGTAGTAGAAGCATACTGCAGAAGCAACGGCTTGTTCTACACTCCAGATGTAGAAGACCCGCAATTTACTGATGTCGTCGAAATTGATTTGTCTAAAATTGAAGCAAACCTTTCCGGTCCAAAGCGTCCTCAGGATTTGATTCCGCTTTCTGCTATGCAGGAAACGTTTAAAAAACACTTAGTCAGCCCTGCGGGTAACCAAGGATTCGGATTAAACGCCGAAGAGGAAGACAAAGAAATTAAATTTAAATTGCTTAACGGCGAAGAAACAGTCATGAAAACGGGTGCAATCGCTATTGCTGCGATTACAAGCTGTACAAATACATCTAACCCGTACGTCTTAATCGGCGCCGGCCTTGTGGCGAAAAAAGCGGTTGAATTAGGACTCAAAGTGCCTAACTACGTGAAAACATCACTTGCACCGGGTTCTAAGGTTGTTACAGGATATCTTGTTAATTCAGGCCTTCTTCCATACATGAAAGAGCTTGGTTTTAACCTCGTTGGATACGGATGTACAACATGTATCGGAAACTCAGGTCCGCTTTCACCGGAAATTGAAGAAGCAGTTGCGAAAAATGACCTGTTGATTACGTCTGTTCTTTCTGGAAACCGTAACTTCGAAGGACGTATTCATCCGCTTGTGAAAGGTAACTATCTTGCTTCTCCGCCGCTTGTAGTAGCTTATGCGCTGGCTGGAACAGTGAACATTAACCTGAAGACGGATCCGATCGGTGTCGGAAAAGACGGACAAAAAGTGTACTTCAACGATATTTGGCCGTCAATGGACGAAATTAATTCACTTGTTAAACAAACTGTTACACCGGAGCTCTTCCGCAAGGAGTACGAAACAGTATTCGATGACAACAAACGCTGGAATGAGATAGAGACAACAGATGAAGCGCTGTATAAATGGGATAATGAGTCAACTTATATCCAAAACCCGCCATTCTTCGAAGAAATGTCAGTTGAACCAGGTAAGGTTGAACCTTTAAAAGGCCTTCGTGTTGTCGGTAAATTCGGTGATTCAGTCACGACCGATCATATCTCTCCTGCAGGGGCAATCGGAAAAGATACACCTGCCGGAAAATACTTGCAAGCAAAAGGTGTGTCACCTCGTGACTTTAACTCCTACGGTTCCCGCCGCGGAAACCATGAGGTTATGATGAGAGGAACATTTGCAAACATCCGCATCAAAAACCAAATTGCGCCGGGCACAGAAGGCGGATTTACAACGTACTGGCCGACTGGTGAAGTGACATCAATCTATGATGCCTGCATGAAATATAAAGAAGATAAAACAGGCCTTGCCATCTTAGCGGGCAAAGATTATGGTATGGGATCTTCCCGTGACTGGGCTGCAAAAGGAACAAACCTGCTCGGCATTAGAACTGTCATTGCTGAGAGCTTTGAAAGAATCCACAGAAGTAACCTGGTATTCATGGGTGTGCTCCCGCTTCAATTTAAACAAGGTGAAAATGCGGATACACTCGGCTTAAGCGGTAAAGAAGTGATCGAGGTGGATGTTGATGAAAGCGTACGCCCTCGTGATATCGTTACAGTAAGAGCAATTGATGAAGACGGAAATGTAAAAACATTTGAAGCACTTGTGCGCTTCGATAGTGAAGTTGAAATTGATTATTACCGCCATGGCGGAATTCTGCAAATGGTGCTTCGCGAAAAAATGAAGCAATCATAATGTATGAAGAAGAGAAGGCACTCTGCTTTCTCTTCTTTTTATGAGATCAGATAGCTCCGGGGGTGACATTATGCTGAAAAAATGGGTGGCAGGAATCCTGTTGATTGGGCTTGCCGGATACATGTGCTGGAACGTCTATCAGCAATTTAGCAAAAAAGAAATAGGCATTGAAGAGGGACAGCAAGCGCCTGACTTCAATCTGAAAACGCTATCAGGAGAAAGGGCCTCTTTATCAGACGTTAAAGGCAAAAAAGTTCTGCTTAACTTCTGGGCAACTTGGTGCAAACCGTGCCGACAGGAAATGCCGGCTATGGAGGAACTGCAAAAGGAGCACTCAGATGTAGCGGTTATTGCAGTTAATTTTACTTCAGCTGAGAAAAGCGAGAAACAGGTGCAAAACTTTGCTGATACGTATCATTTAACCTTCCCCATTTTGATTGATAAAAAAGGAATTAATGCTGACTATAATGTGTTTTCATACCCAACTACGTATATTTTAGATGAAAAAGGCGTGATTCAAGACATACATATCGGGACCATGACAAAAAAAGAGATGAAAGAAAAACTGGATCTTCATTAGATTCAGTTTTTTTATGTGCAAACATGCTTACAAATTTTCAGAATTGGAAAAAATAAAAGAATACGCGGAGGTGAGAAGAGTGAAGAAGATGAGAAAACGTTCTTTTCATGAGCTCGTCATGGAAAACAAAAAAGAGCTGATGACGAATACGGAATATTTAAATCAGCTTGAGGAAAAGCTTGAACAGCGATTTAAGCAAAAATAACCTTTAATTTGTATTCATGTTTGCCCCTCCTTTTGAGAATCCTATTTGTTGAGGAGGGATAAACATGGGAAACAACAAGAAAAACGGTCAGCCTCAATATGCTCCAAGCCACTTGGGTACGAAGCCTGTTAAATATAAACGCAATAAAGGGGAAAAAATGCACGATACTTCTGGTCAGCAGCCAATTATCATGCAGACGAAAGGCGAATAGCGCCGGATTGATTTTATACTAGGAGGTTCATCCCAATGACAAAAAACCAAAATCAATATCAGCAGCCTAATCCTGACGACCGTTCCGACAACGTAGAGAAACTGCAGGATATGGTCCAAAATACGATCGAAAATATAGAAGAAGCAGAAGAATCAATGGAGTTTGCTTCAGGAGAAGATAAGCAGCGCATCAAAGAAAAAAACGCAAGACGGGAAGAGAGCATCGAAGCATTTCGCAATGAAATTCAAGACGAATCCGAAGCGAGAGAAAACGGATACCGTTCGTAAAACCAGGGAAACCTGGTTTTTTTCTTTCTGATTTGGATGTGGTAAAATGGGGCTAAACTGATTAAGGGAGCAGAGTATCTTGCATGTATCAAAAACAGAAATAGAAGTGCGTTACGCCGAAACAGATCAAATGGGGATCGTGTATCATGCGAATTATCTTGTTTGGATGGAGGTCGGAAGGACGGCACTCATTAAAGACCTAGGCTTTTTGTATAGTGATATGGAAAAGAAAGGCGTGCTTTCTCCAGTCGTTGATATCAATATTTCCTACAAAAAACCCCTCCATTATGGAGAAACTGCGGTGGTGCACACATGGATTGAGGAATACAACGGCTTTAAAACCATATATGGCTACCATATTTATAATCCGGCTGGTGAGCTATCAATTGAAGCGAAATCATCTCATATTTGTGTGGATAAAGAAAGTTTTAAACCGATTCAGTTTCGTAAGGCTTTCCCCGATTGGCACGCAGCATATGAAAAGGCCAAAAAATAGGGAAGTGAATGACATATGGCATTTGGCGTGAAACGGGAGGAAGTTAACCGATGGAAGAAGGCAGTCAAAAGAGGGGAAATCGCTTTTTTAACACATTATTGGCTGGATGACCGTTTCCCGGAATCTAAAACCGTGACAAAAGCAGGCTGTGCAGATATTGATAAGCTGGTTCAATGGGGTGCGGCGTACGGTTTGAAGGAAGAATGGATACATAAAAAAAGCGAATTTCCCCACTTTGATCTTTTGGGCGAGACGCAAAAATATATCTTAGAACAAGAAAAGCTGACCGACCATCTCACACGTTTTCATTTATAAAAAAAGAACGCATAGGATATGCGTTCTTTTTCTTAATGGTATTCAAATACAGGCTCATCAGCAGACTCTGAATAGCTGACGAGAAGATCATGGTTGTCAAAGTACCAAAGATCACTTTCCTCAATAAAGAAGGTGATGCCGCCGACTTCTGCCGTGACTCCTGCTTCTTGAGGAGCATCTTTCGCCACTCCGAGAGAAAAGCCTTTTTGAACGTTGCTGCAGCCGCCATAGCGGACGAAAAATCGAACTTGGTCTCCGTTTTGTAAATCAAGCTCTTCTTTATACCAGTTCAGCGCGTCTTCGTTAACTGTCATATTCATAACAGGACCCCCTTTTCCCTTTGTTATCATTTGATTTTCTCTATTATAAACGTATAACGCTATCTCGTGTCAAAATAGAAGTTTTTTAAACATTTATAACCATTTGACTTTAGGTTCTGTTTTATTGATAATTCGTTTGATATTCGCCCGGTGCCTGTATATTACAAAAACAGTGAGCAGCGTGACGACAATCAATAAATACTTATCATGTACAAAGAGACTATATATGACAGTATATATCCCTGTTAACATTGATGACAGAGAGACAAATTTAGTCAAGTATAAAAAGATGAAAAAGACCGCAACCATTGTAATGAATAACAGAGGTGCATAAAACAGCAAGACGCCTCCCGAAGTTGCTACGGCTTTGCCGCCTTTAAATTTGGCGAACACAGGAAACACATGGCCAAGAACCGCTATGACTCCCGCAAGGAGCGGATGAATATCAACATGCATGAGGTAAGGCAATGCAGCTGCCAGTGTCCCTTTTAAAATATCTCCGGCTATGACAACCGAACCAGCTTTTACGCCCAGTGTACGGAACGCGTTGGTAGCGCCTAAGTTTCCGCTTCCATGCTCCCGAATATCAATTCCCTTGGCAAGCTTACCTACGATTAAGCCAGATGGAATACTGCCTATCAAGTAGGCCAAAATAATCAATAAAGCAATTAACATCTACATTTCTCCTTTTTCAATGTCCCTAATCTCTATTTTAACATGAGATGTCATGATCTGATGATAAGTTTTTTTGTAAAGTTTGCTTACAAATTTAATCAGCCATACATCATGTTTTGATTTCTTCCTTTTCGGTCGTGTAGAATAAACAAAAAGGAGTGGTCTATCATGCAAAACCCTTCAAAAGCGGAAATCAAAGAAATTCTTGATGAAAGTAAGAGAATAGCGGTAGTCGGGCTTTCAGACCGTCCCGATAGAACATCGTATATGGTATCAAAAGCGATGCAGGATGCGGGATACGAAATCATACCAGTAAATCCGACGATCGAAGAGGCGCTTGGTGTAAAAGCCGTATCATCGTTAAAAGAAATTGACGGTCCGATTGATATCGTGAATGTATTCAGACGTTCAGAACAGCTTCCTGATGTCGCTAAAGAGTTTCTGGAGACAGATGCCCCGGTATTTTGGGCGCAGCAAGGCCTGGTGAACGAAGAGGCTTATCAGATGCTGAAGGAAGATGGCAGAACGGTCATCATGGATCTGTGCATAAAAGTGGCACACGCTGTAACAAAATAGGTGCAGAGCTGCAAAAATCCTTGTGAATTCAAGGATTTTTGCTTTTTCATGTAAAGATATTGTTTGCGAATTACTGTGAAACAGATACAATAAAGCTTGAACAGCTTTTTTTGAATGCCTTGCTAAGCTTGGTTCCGGCCGTTCGATTTGCGAAGGTCCGCTGCTTTATATATAATAAACAAACATACGTTCTCATCTCGGAAAAACAGCACTTTTGGATGTTTTACGGAATGATTCGTTAGCTGTATGTTGAGAATGGGATGACATTGGTTATAATGAAGAGTCCAAGGCAGAAGCGCACCGGGGCAAGGATTATGAAAAATACTTTTATACAATTGACAAGTAACAATGAAAAAGAGAATGTTAGTTTTTTGAAAGGGGTTTGTACGTTTGGCTAGAAAACAGCAATTTGATTACAACGAAGATGCCATACAGGTGCTGGAAGGCCTTGAAGCCGTAAGGAAAAGGCCGGGTATGTATATTGGCTCAACCGACGCGAGAGGCTTGCATCACTTGGTTTATGAAATTGTAGATAACTCCGTCGATGAGGTACTTGCCGGCCATGGAGATCACATTATCGTTAAAATACATAAAGACAACAGTATTTCTGTACAGGATAGAGGCCGCGGCATGCCGACTGGAATGCATAAACTCGGCAAACCAACCCCTGAGGTCATTTTAACGGTGCTTCACGCAGGCGGAAAATTCGGTCAAGGCGGTTATAAGACAAGCGGAGGGCTTCACGGCGTCGGCGCGTCTGTCGTGAATGCTTTATCTGAATGGCTGACGGTTACGATTGAGCGGGACGGCTTCGTCTATCAGCAGCGTTTTGAAAACGGAGGTAAACCGGTCACATCTCTCGAAAAGATTGGCAAAACGAAAAAGACAGGCACACTTACTCACTTTAAGCCTGATCCGACAATGTTCAGCACAACAACTTATAATTTTGAAACGCTTTCTGAACGCTTACGGGAATCAGCGTTTTTATTAAAAGGATTAAAAATTGAACTGATTGACGAGCGGAACGGCCAGCGTGAAGTCTTTTATTATGAGAACGGAATAGAAGCGTTTGTTGCTTACTTAAATGAGGAAAAAGATGCCCTGTCTGAAGTGGTCTCGTTTGAAGGAGAGCATCATTCCATCGAAGTGGATTTTGCGTTTCAGTTTAACGACGGCTATTCAGAAAATATCCTGTCGTTTGTTAACAACGTCAGAACAAAAGACGGCGGAACTCATGAGTCAGGTGCAAAGACAGCGATGACGAGAGCCTTTAATGAATATGCGAGAAAAGTGGCTTTGCTGAAAGAAAAGGATAAAAACCTGGAAGGCACAGATATAAGGGAAGGGCTTTCAGCTATTATCTCTGTCCGTATTCCTGAAGAACTTCTTCAATTTGAAGGACAAACAAAAGGAAAACTCGGCACAAGCGAAGCAAGATCTGCTGTAGACGCAATCGTATCAGAACAGCTTGCTTACTTTTTAGAGGAAAATCGGGACACCGCTACTCTTCTTGTGAAAAAAGCAATAAAGGCGAGCCAGGCGCGAGAAGCGGCACGTAAAGCCCGGGAAGAAGCCAGAAGCGGCAAAAAACGAAAAAAATCAGAAGCGACATTAAGCGGTAAGCTGACACCTGCGGGTTCAAGAAATCCGGCAAAAAATGAATTGTATCTCGTTGAGGGTGACTCTGCGGGCGGATCAGCAAAGCAGGGAAGAGACCGCAGATTCCAAGCGGTTCTGCCATTGCGCGGTAAAGTCATTAACACGGAAAAAGCAAAGCTTGCTGATATCTTTAAAAACGAAGAGATTAATACGATCATTCATGCCATCGGCGGAGGTGTCGGGGCTGATTTTTCAGTCGACGACATTAACTACGATAAAATCATCATTATGACGGATGCCGATACTGACGGCGCTCATATTCAAGTGCTGCTTTTAACCTTTTTCTATCGCTATATGAAGCCGCTCATTGAGAATGGAAAGGTATTCATTGCTCTGCCTCCTTTATATAAGGTCAGCAAAGGAAGCGGGAAAAAAGAAATCATTGAATATGCATGGTCTGATGAAGAGATGGATGGAGTACTGAAAAAAGTCGGCAAGGGCTACACAATCCAGCGATACAAGGGTCTTGGTGAGATGAACGCGGATCAGCTGTGGGAAACGACGATGAATCCGGAGTCCCGTACGCTTGTAAGGGTCAAAATTGACGACGCGGCACGTGTTGAGAGACGCGTGACGACATTGATGGGCGATAAAGTAGAGCCGCGCAGAAAGTGGATTGAGAAAAACGTAGCTTTCGGCTTGGATGAAGAAAGCAATATTTTAGAAAATGAAAACTTATCGGTCGCTGAGGAGGTTTAATGATTGTCACAGCCAGAATTATTTCATGATTTACCATTAGAAGAGGTGATCGGCGACCGTTTTGGACGCTATAGTAAATATATTATTCAAGACAGGGCGCTGCCTGATGCGCGCGACGGTTTAAAGCCCGTACAGCGCAGAATTCTGTATGCGATGCATACGGACGGAAACACATTTGATAAAAATTTCAGAAAAGCGGCCAAAACGGTCGGTAATGTCATCGGTAACTACCATCCGCACGGTGACAGTTCGGTGTATGAAGCAATGGTGCGGATGAGCCAGGATTGGAAAGTGCGGAATGTATTAATTGAAATGCACGGGAACAACGGAAGTATTGATGGAGATCCTCCGGCGGCCATGCGTTACACAGAAGCGAAGTTGTCTTCGATTGCATCAGAGCTTCTGCGGGATATTGACAAAAATACTGTTGAATTTGTCCCAAACTTTGATGATACAAGCAAGGAGCCTGTTGTACTTCCTGCTATGTTCCCTAACTTGCTGGTCAACGGATCTACCGGTATATCTGCAGGATACGCGACTGATATACCGCCTCATCATTTAGGAGAGGTCATTGATGCTGTTATTAAACGCATTCAAATGCCGTCATGCTCTGTAGACGATCTCATGGAAGTGATCAAAGGGCCTGACTTTCCGACAGGCGGAATTATCCAGGGCGTTGATGGCATTAGAAAAGCCTACGAAACCGGAAAAGGGAAAATTATTATCCGCGGAAAAGCTGAGATCGAAGCGATCAGAGGCGGACGTGAGCAAATTGTGATTACAGAAATTCCGTTTGAAGTCAATAAAGCCAACCTTGTGAAAAAAATGGACGAGTACCGTATTGATAAAAAGGTTGAGGGCATCTCCGAGGTTCGAGACGAAACAGACCGAACCGGCCTTAGAGTGGTCGTAGAACTAAAGAAAGAAGCAGATGCCAAGGGCATTTTGAATTACTTATATAAAAATACTGATTTGCAGATTACGTATAACTTTAATATGGTGGCGATCCACAACCGCCGTCCAATGCTGATGAGTCTGCCAGCTATTTTAGATGCATACATCGGCCACCAAAAAGAAGTTATCACAAACCGATCCGTTTACGAGCTTCAAAAAGCAAAAGACAGACATCACATTGTAGAAGGTCTTATGAAGGCTTTATCGATCTTGGATGAAGTTATCGCAACGATTCGCTCCTCTAGCGATAAACGTGACGCCAAAAACAATTTAATGGCAAAATATGAATTCACTGAGCCTCAGGCTGAAGCTATCGTGTCCTTGCAGCTATATCGTTTAACAAATACCGATATCACAGCGCTCAAGGAAGAGGCTGAAGAGCTCAGTAAAAATATTGAAGAGCTTGAATCGATTTTGAGCAATGATAAAAAGCTGTTAAAGGTCATTACAAACAGCTTAAAAGCGCTGAAAAAGAAATATGCGGACACGAGACGCTCTGTCATTGAAGAAAAAATTGAGGAAATCAAAATTAATCTTGAAGTCATGGTTGCCTCTGAGGATGTATACGTGACCGTTACAAAAGATGGCTACTTAAAGCGCACAAGCCAGCGTTCCTTTGCCGCTTCAAACGGACAGGATTTTGGAATGAAGGATACAGACAGGATGCTGCACCAGTTTGAAATGAATACGACAGATGTGCTGCTGCTTTTCACGAATAAGGGAAGCTATATCTATTGTCCGGTTCACCAGCTGCCTGATATCAGATGGAAGGACATGGGCCAGCATTTTTCTAACATAATCACGATTGAACGTGACGAAACGATTGTAAAGGCCATACCGATAAAAGAGTTTGATCCATCTGCTTATCTTTTATTCTTCACGAAAAACGGCATGGTGAAAAAGACAGAACTCACCCATTACAAAGCACAGCGTTATTCTAAAGCACTTGTGGCTTTAAATCTAAAGGGTGAAGACGAGCTGATTGATGTACATGTGACAAATGGTGACAGTCAGATCTTGATGGCGACACATCTCGGATATGGCTTATGGTTTGGAGAAGATGAAGTAAATGTTGTGGGCTCACGTGCAGCTGGCGTTAAAGGAATTAATTTGAAAGATGGAGACTTTGTCGTGTCGGGAGAAATTCTGCATGAGTCTGATTCTCTCGTATTGTTTACACAGCGGGGAGCGGTCAAACGTATGAGTCTTTCTGAGTTTGAAAAGACCTCCCGTGCAAAACGGGGAGTCGTTATGCTGCGTGAACTGAAGAAAAATCCGCATCGTGTCGTTTCGCTGTTCGCGTGCGGACTTGATGAGCGGTTTATGGCAGAGACGGAAAAAGGGGACAGAAAAGAACTGCAGGCTAAAGAGCTGCGTACAAACGACAGATACAGCAATGGTTCATTCTTTATTGATGAAGAAGAATCAGGCAAGGTCACAGCTGTCTGGCGTCTTACAACTGAATAATCATTAAAAAACCCGCTCACATATCGTGAGCGGGTATATTTTGTTTTTCATCAGCTTTCATGGCTGGTGAATAAGTCTGTCACGGCATGAATGACTTCAATACCTTGCCATACAAATAAGTTCAGCGCTGTGAAAGAGAATAAGCCTAAAATCACCATTCTTAAGATAAACAACATGTTAACAGCCTCCTCATATTTTCGTTATATATTCGGGTGATGTTGAACATGAAGTTTGTCGAAATAAGACGATTGATAGAATTTGGCCAGTATAAAGCTTTTTCTTCGCTGCCGTCTCCGGGAGTAACATATATCTTTGTTTTCCGCGGTCATCAGCAGCACAGCCATTGAGAAGGCAGCCAGCGCAAAAGCTCCGGTGATGGATTTCTTTTCATCATCTGCATTTTGGCCAGCTTTCATCTCATGCATTTCCTGCTGGTCGGCTACCGCTTTATAATGATGGCCAATATCAAAGGCGTGGGGAATTGAGAACAAATGAAAACTGGCAATCGCCAAAAATAAGATGGACGCTTTAAGTATCGTTACTTTTTTCAAATGATCTCCCCCCTTCGATATTACTGAATATTTTTATAATGATACCCCAGACCGTCTTAAAAGTAAACCTGATTTATTAAATTTAAAAATAAAATTCACTTTGTTAAGTATAGATCGTTTCAGTTCCTTTTTAAAGTGAAATGTCTTTTATTAGTATATGTATACCCGATCTAGGGTGTGATTCAAAACATATTTTAAAGATATGTTTGCAGCTCAAACATTATCACGATATACACCCTAAGGTTAGGGAGAAACAAGCAGAGAATGTATAGAAAGGGAGACTTCTTATTGATTTCTAATAAATTTATTCATAGAAAATAAAAAATCAAACTAACATAATATTCTTCGAAAAAACTTCCTAATTCGACATATTGTGATATAATAATACTCGTCATGTTAAAAAATCTAACATCGAAATTGAATTCACAATGAATTGATGAAACAGGAGGTAAATATGGAGTCTTTTTTCAACAGTTTGATTAATATTCCAAGTGATTTTATCTGGAAATATTTATTTTATATTTTAATAGGACTTGGATTATTTTTTACACTTCGTTTTGGTTTTATCCAATTCCGTTACTTTATCGAAATGTTTAGAATAGTAGGTGAGAAGCCACAAGGCAACAAAGGTGTTTCTTCTATGCAGGCATTTTTTATTTCTGCCGCATCCCGAGTCGGTACAGGGAACTTGACTGGTGTTGCCTTAGCGATTGCGACAGGCGGACCAGGCGCTGTATTTTGGATGTGGGTTGTAGCAGCTGTCGGTATGGCATCAAGCTTTGTTGAGAGTACGTTAGCTCAGCTTTATAAAGTGAAGGACGGAGACGATTTCCGAGGCGGACCGGCTTACTATATCCAAAAGGGGCTTGGAGTCAGATGGCTTGGCATCGTATTTGCTGTCTTAATTACCGTATCATTCGGTTTAATCTTTAACGCTGTTCAATCAAATACAATTGCAGGAGCGTTAGAAGGCGCTTTTCATGTGAATAAAATAGTTGTCGCTGTTGTTCTTGCTGTTTTAACGGCTTTTATTATTTTTGGCGGCTTAAAACGTGTTGTCGCTGTGACACAGTTGATTGTTCCGGTCATGGCGGGGCTTTATATTCTTATTGCACTATATGTTGTATTCACAAATATTTCTGCATTCCCAAGCGTTATTGCGACAATTGTCAAAAACGCTTTAGGAATTGAACAAGTTGTCGGCGGAGGAATAGGAGCTATCATTGTCATCGGTGCACAGCGCGGACTTTTTTCTAACGAAGCGGGAATGGGTAGCGCGCCAAACGCTGCTGCGACAGCTCATGTTTCGCATCCGGCTAAGCAAGGCTTTATCCAGACATTAGGCGTGTTTTTCGATACATTTATCGTATGTACGTCCACAGCGTTTATTATTTTACTGTACAGTGTAACACCAAAAGGTGACGGCATCCAAGTAACACAGGCTGCTTTGGACCACCATATTGGGGGATGGGCGCCTAGTTTTATAGCAGTCGCAATGTTCTTATTCGCTTTCAGCTCAGTTGTCGGAAACTACTATTATGGCGAGACAAACATTGAATTCATTAAAACAAGCAAAACATGGCTGAACATTTACCGTATTGCGGTTATTGCTATGGTTGTCTTTGGATGTGTAGCAGGGTTCCAGATTGTTTGGGACATGGCGGATCTCTTTATGGGGGTTATGGCGCTGATTAACTTAGTTGTGATCACACTGCTGTCAAACGTAGCATACAAAGTCTATAAAGATTACGCGAAACAGCGCAAACAAGGACTTGATCCTGTGTTTAAAGCGAAAAATATCCCAGGACTGAAACACGCTGAAACTTGGGAAGAAGAGAAACAAGAAGCATAAATTCATAAAGAATACGGCTGCATTCAATGACTTGAATGCAGCTTTTTATTTGCCGAAAAAAAGCGGAATCTTTTGATTTCATCAAAAAATAACGTGTAAAGTCCTGAACAAGCACTATTATCCCTGATATACACGTGTCAGCTGTATAGGAAGCAACACAAAAAGAGTCAATAGACAGGCTTTTAAGCCGCCTAAAAACAAGAAATTAGGTTGATAGACAATCATGAGAAAGATTTTTACAATGAGTGCGTGTTTAAAAAAAGAAAGGGAGGGAGAGCGGCAGCTAATAGGCAGACATTTTACATGATTATTTGGAGGAGGAGAGAATGCTATATGAAACGTTCAGTCTCTATCTTTATCGCTTGTTTATTAATGGCAGTATTAACAATTAGCGGTGTCGCGGCACCAGAAACCTCTGCAGCAGGGGCGAAAACGCCTGTAGCCCTTAATGGCCAGCTTAGTATCAAAGGTACTCAGCTAGTCAATCAAAACGGAAAACCGGTGCAGCTGAAAGGAATCAGCTCACACGGTTTGCAGTGGTTCGGTGATTATGTCAATAAAGACACTTTAAAATGGCTAAGAGACGATTGGGGAATTACCGTCTTCCGGGCGGCAATGTACACGGCTGACGGCGGTTATATCGAGAATCCGTCTGTGAAAAATAAAGTCAAAGAAGCTGTTGAAGCGGCAAAAGAGCTCGGGATATATGTTATCATTGACTGGCATATTTTAAATGACGGCAATCCAAATCAAAATAAAGAGAAGGCGAAGGAATTCTTTAAGGAAATGTCAAGCCTTTACGGAAGCTCACCAAACGTTATATATGAAATTGCTAATGAACCGAACGGTGATGTAAATTGGAAGCGCGATATCAAACCGTATGCGGAAGAAGTGATTTCTGTTATCCGTAAAAATGACCCGGATAACATCATTATTACCGGAACAGGCACTTGGAGCCAGGATGTCAACGATGCTGCGGATGATCAGCTTAAGGATGCTAACGTCATGTACGCGCTTCATTTTTATGCCGGCACCCACGGCCAGTTTTTAAGGGATAAAGCGGACTATGCGCTCAGCAAAGGAGCGCCGATTTTTGTAACGGAATGGGGGACGAGTGACGCTTCCGGAAATGGCGGTGTATACCTTGACCAGTCGAGAGAATGGCTGAATTATCTCGACAGCAAGAAAATCAGCTGGGTAAACTGGAACCTTTCTGATAAGCAGGAATCATCCTCAGCTTTAAAGCCGGGGGCATCTAAAACAGGCGGCTGGCCGTTATCAGATTTATCCGCTTCAGGGACATTTGTTAGAGAAAACATCCGCGGCTCCCAAAATTCGAATGAAGACAGATCTGAGACGCCAAAGCAAGAGAAACCTGCACAGGAAAACAGCATCTCTGTGCAATACAGAACAGGGGATGGAAGTGTGAACACCAACCAAATCCGTCCTCATATCAATGTGAAAAACAACAGCAAGACCACCGTTAACTTAAAAAATGTAACTGTCCGCTACTGGTATAACACGAAAAACAAAGGCCAAAACTTCGACTGTGACTATGCGAAGATCGGATGCAGCAATGTGGCGCACAAGTTTGTTACATTACCTAAACCTGTAAAAGGTGCAGATGCCTATCTGGAACTTGGGTTTAGAAACGGGACGCTGTCACCGGGAGCAAGCACTGGAGAAATTCAAATTCGTCTTCACAATGAGGACTGGAGCAATTATTCACAAGCCGGGGATTATTCTTTTTTCCAGTCAAATACGTTTAAAGATACAAAAAAAATCACATTATATAATAACGGAAAACTGATTTGGGGAACTGAACCCAAATAGTGCCTGTTTTGACGGACATCACAATTGGTGTCCGTTTTCATTATCTAATCAGCGGCAGAACAAGGAGGTACAAGCTGTGGACGAAACATTGAAACAGTATATGTTGCTGTTCAAACAAAACAGCGACTTGGTTAACGGACCGGACTATCCAGGAAAGGAAAAAGATATCCAAAACCAAAAAGAACAGATTGAAGCCTACGAAAAACTTCTGCAGCAAGGCTTTACCAGCGATTATGATTATGATGAGTTTGCTGATTCGGTGATCAAATGCGCATACGGTGATATGACATTGGAAGAGCTGGAAGCCGTTTATTATGGGTTGACTTCGCCATTTTAAAGTTTCTTAATAAGACTTGCTGAAGCTCAGGGTTTTGACACTTGAAATGAAAAGCAATCGAAATTGGTCAACCTGTAAGTGATTTTTTATTCTGTCTCACTAACTTAAGTATACTTTGTTATTGAGACAGAATTTCTTTGAAATTAATTACTTCCTAGAATATATATTATGTAAACTAAAATAAGTCGAAAATCTACACCATGGTTGTTCAGCCTCTCTTATGCCAGGATTATTCTCTGTATAAGAAAAAACCTTCATGGCCAAGACATAGTCGAATTCGGTCCTTTACAGTAGCTCACGAAAACAATAATTGTTTAGGTGCAATGAAATTTGACAAATCATTGCACCCTTGAGCTTGTAATAATATTCTATTTATCTAAATTAAAATCAATATTTAGAAACCAGCTTCATACTGTTTTGGAACCCATTCGTCAGTTGATTTTTTTAATTGTTTTGCTGCTTCCAATGCCCAATATGGATTGCGGAGCATCCCTCTCCTACAGCAATCGGTAATGTCACTTGTTGCTGGTCTTCTTGATCAAGTCCACGCCATCGTATGCCAGACTCTCCACACTTGCAGCCTTCTGCAGTATGTAATGATCAAAAAAGTTCTTCGTATAGTCTGTAACAAGATTTCGCATCTCCATAGCAACCCGTTCGCCTCTGAGTTCCTCATTAACACTGGTGAACACGATGTCGCAGTAATCTAAATGCGCAACACGATCAACAGCGAAATAATAGGTTTCCATGCTATTATTAGCGCCAATTATCGCATTCATGTTATAGTTAGGTTCACAAAACAGTAGCAAAAAGGGTTTCTTAAGGTCGCTGTCGAGAAGGCCGAACGCACCGCTATCCAAGCCAATCCCGCAGGCGAACCGATCGTCGTCCCGGCAAACAATCGCCGTCGTAGGCCCTCCATAAGAATGTCCGACTATGCCCATGCCGATGTCAAGCAACAATCTGCCCTTAAAGATGGAATTCAGCTCTCCAGAGTCCAGTTTGTAAAGATAATCGGCTACATACCTTACATCTTCTGCCTGTAATTCACTATACTCTGTTAACTTGGCAAGTATCGGCAGTGTAAGCACATTATGGCACATCTCAATGGCTGTTTCATCGTCAGGCCGCATCTCCATCTTACCAGCCAACACCAGCATCTCCGGATCTTCAGAAAACGCCATAATGACATCTGAAAAATCCTTTGATACATTAAACAGGCGCCCATCTTTACGCTTATACATCGTGCTATTCTGATGGCCGATGCTTACCACAACATATCCCGTGCTTGCCAAGTCTGTACAGATCACTGTACCCCATTCTGGAGAACCGCCCCCGCCGCAAACATAGAATAACACCGGATAGCGCTTTTCCTTCCCGGAGAGAGCAAGGTCGTCGTAACACTGGGTCTTGATATCTATAGAGAAAACATCCTTCCCTTTAAGATACGCAGTGACAAGTGGCTGCTCATGAAACATCTCGTAGACTTCAGGAAACATGTACGTTGATGTAGTCTTACCTTCGCTGCTGTCGGACGGATAGTACACAAACGCCGTCAGTTCTCTTTTTGAGTGATCTGATGCCGTGTACTCAAAATCCATCTGGGTTCGACCGACAGTATAGCCGCCAATTGGTTCTGGAAATGCGTCATAAGTTTTCATTCTCGTTTTCCCCCTTAATTAATAAAAGTGGCGAATGTGAAATACAAACATTGCTCTATAAGCGCTTTTCAAAACTGTGAAACTATTACATCCTATCTTCAGTAAATCATATCTACTCCCTGACTTTCTTGTGATCGCTAACAATTTCAGAATATTTATGATCTTCAAGCATCCCATGACCCATAAAGTCAGCGCAAAGTACTTACTTAATCTTATGTTGCAGCTTAGAGTCCTTAATATCGAATTCCCTAAAAAACATGACTAAATGAAACTGCATTGACTCAAACATAAAAGAAATCAAGTCGTCGTCAATATCAGGGCGGAGATATCCATCAACCCTCAATCGGCGTAAAATGTCCTTGATTAAGGGGATGACTAGTCCTTTAGCACATTCAGATATATTTTAAGCAAAATGTCCTCAGGAATGTATAAAAATGTTTCAGTTAATACTTTTTGCCATCGAGAAGTATCTAAACTCTTTGGATCAATGTCTGGTTTTTCATAAAATCTGCTTCTAGCTATTTAACCACACCTCCAAATTAGGATCTATTAATGCTTTATCAAAGTTGGCGTATAATACAGCTAAAATATAACAATGAAAAACTGATGTCTCCCGCATGTAAGGCTTTAATGCTGTATGCTTCAGACGCAAGACACGAAAAAAGCGATTTTCCGATCGGAAAATCGCTCAATTTCAACGTGGTACGCTTGCCTTAGGTGCCTTTAACGATTTACGACAAATGTTGTCACGCTTTGAGCTGGAAGATGGGCCCAAAAATGATTGTCCGTTACTTTAAGATTCGTCCCAGGTTGAAGATTGCTGTTGCTGCTGGTGATCCATCTAGATACCTGAGAAGCAGATCCATTCTGCAAAACAAAGTTTTGGTTGACTCCTGTGTTGCTTTTGTTAATGGCAACAATAACGACCTTGTTGTCACCTTTATAGGCTGACACGTAAACGTTCGGATTAGGATTTTTCGTTGCATCAATCCTTACATATCCAGGGCGCACAAACTTTGAGAAATGAGCCATATTGTAGCCACGTTTGCTGATCGTGCCATCTTCTTTCATAGGACCATATGATCTTCGGATGTACCACCAAACATAAGCTTGAAAATCCCCTTCAACCATCGAATTGTGAATATGTTGTGAAACATCCAAGGCCTCGGGCCATCGATCCGCTGAGTTGTTATCACTGTTCGGATAGTATACTTCAGTCATCCAAAGGTCCTTCCCCGCTCCTTTTTGTTTAAAAAGAGGATAAGGGAATTGACTGACCTGAGTCCCATACAGGTGGGTTCCGAGAATATCCAAATTGGCAAGAGCCTGAGGATCGTTCAAGATTGGGTCAGACAAATTCTTCAAGTATTGAAATGACTCAGGTGCAATGACACGGGCATTTATCGAGCCTGCGTTTTCTCTCATAAAGCGAAGTATTTCTTGCGGCGTCCACCACGTCCACTCGTGAGCGTAATCAGGCTCGTTTTGGATGGAAATCGCATACAGATTCACTCCATTACTCTTCATGAAGGTAACGAAATCGTTAAGATGCTGCGCATATGCGGCGTACTTATCGTATCTTAGGCGTTTAGCTGATGTGTCACCATTATGATTGAAGGTCTCAACCATATTGCTTGGAGGATTCCAAGGAGAAGCGAAAACGATTGCCCCGTGTTTGATCGCGCTCTTTGCAGTTTCCACTTCTTTGTACCAATTATTTCTATTTTCATCTACATGAATTCTTAAGATCGAAAAGCCTAACTGATTCTGTCCATTGCCAAAAGCAGTTTCTCTTTGAGCAGCAGTTAAATCTCCAACCCAAGCCGGGTGGTTCATTCCTCCAAAACCGCGAATCACTTGTTTTTCTGCAGAAATATTAACTGTTACATCATTTGCCGCCAAGACCTCAGCAGCGCCTGGGCCCATTAACATTACTGACAGCATAGTGAAACATACCAATAGTAGACAAATTGTTTTTTTGACGCTCGACATCATTTTTTCCTCTCCTTCAATGTCTTTTACCGTATTAGAAAAATGTGTTCTGTCTGCTTTTATATCGCAAGCAAGCGGTGCCATAACTGGTGTTATCTTTGCGTAAACTGCCAGTAATCAACATTAAACAAGTTTCCTGTACCAGTTCCGGTAAATACAAAGAATACGTTGTGAATACCGGATGCGCCGCTTACCGCAGTTTCTATTTCTCTCCAAGATTGCGTTCCGCCTGTGGGAGGTACATTCAGGGTTCCTGCAAGCTTGCCGTTTACGCTATCGAGACGCACTTCTATTTTTCCTCCTCCAGCAGATGCTACATTTGCTTTAAACGTCCTGGCACCGCCTGACCCGAAGTCTGCATTTCCTACAGCAATCCAGTCTCCGTTATGAATGTTTGTGACATGTTGATTATTGACCGGCCCGCCGGGTGCTGAGGATGCCTCTGTCAAAATCCGTCCGTTCCAGGCAAACGTTTCCGCTTCTACCCGGTTATATGGATTCAAGTTGGAGAGCTGTTTGACCCCTGCAAAATTTGCCGCTACCTCTTGCAGGGAGCCATCTGAATTATGCACAAGCTTATTAATATGGGGAGAACGGTATCCTTTGCCGGCCCCGAACAGAGCGGAGCTGACAGTTTGAGTATGATACACCACATACCACTCGTTTTTAAAATTGAAAACAGCATGGTGATTGTTCCCACCGCCTCCGAAAAATGCTCCCGGATTTTTCAGAAAGTGCCCTCTATACGAAAAAGAATCCATAGGACTTGAGCTGGTCATATAGCCGATCTCACCTGGAGGTTTATCGGCCGGGTGCGCGCCCCCGAAATTGATACAATAAGAATAGTAATATTTTCCGTTATACTTATGCATTCCCGAATCTTCAAACATAAAAGGCGCATCAATCGTAGATGCACTTCCGGCAACACTGGTCATATCAGGCCCTAATTTCATGACTCTTGCTGTTTTAGGATTGGCCCATTGCCCCTGCGTGGGATTTGAACCGCCCGGAACGCCTCCGCCGGCATATAGGTAACCGGCACCATCATCATCTACGAATACTGCCGGATCAAAAAGCCATACAACACCGGACATTCCTGGCGTATTTGGCGTTACCAGCGCTTTTCCGATCGGATCTGTCCATGGGCCGGTCGGGCTGTCTGCGGTGAGAACCCCGATACCTCCGCCGCCGTTTGCGAAATAAAGGAAAAATTTATCCTTACCATTGATCTTTTTCACGGCGGCTGACGGGGCCCATGATGCTCCTGCCCACTTGGCAATCCCCCGGCCGCCATTCGCCCCATTGGCACCCGCTACGGGAATCGCTCCGTGATCTGTCCAGTTCACCATATCCGCTGAAGATATGACGAATATTTTATTCAAATTGGCAAATGAATTATCCTTAATCGTTCCGTCGCTATTATATTCATAGTCATCGCTTGACATATAGATGTAGACTCTTCCGTTATAGGTCAGCGCAAACGGATCTGCTCCCAAATGATGGTCTATAAGCGGGTTTGAATTCCCTGCATGTTTTGCAATTGTAGTACTGGCTGCATACGCAGACTCCCCAAATAAGCAACTTAATAATAAAGCAAGAATCCATAAACATACGCTACACTTTTTATTCATGACTTAACATCCTCCTTTTTCCTAAAAATGGGGGGTGATCACACAGGTCATGAAGGATACATAAATCGGATGCCGATCGTATCATCGAACTGTGAAAAAGCGCACTGACATTCAAATAAGTATATTTAGCCCCCCTTTTCCTCCGCCATTCTGATGACACGTTCCACAGCTTGCCGATGCCTGAAAATCACATGCTGCTGGCAGGAAATAAAAAGGCAGGATTTTTCATGAGTTCCCTCCGATCACATTGAATAGAGATGCAATATTATACAAAATATCCCTTTATATAACATCCTAGCATGATTATAATAAATGTGTATAGAATACTTTCGGAGGAATTATTGTTCGGTTTTACAAAGAAACTGGATACATTTATTCATTAAATATATAGGTGAGACTGACACCGAAAAATCAGTTTAAAGAGAGATGATAAGAGCCGGGATGGAAGGCTGTTAACGACTCTTCTTCACTTTTTCAGGCACAAAAAAACAGCCGTTCAGAGCGGCTGTTTTTTTTCAAAAGGATAAGCCGCCATCCATGACTATGGCCTGACCTGTGATGCCATTTGCTTTGTACGCTGTCCCTCTTGAGTGTGAGTAGCCTTTATGTAATAAGCCATTCACCCCTGTAAACCGCTGTAAGTGATGACCCGTTGTCCGCCTTTTTCATAGGGGGCCTGGGAAGCTCTCATTCTGACGCTGTAATATGTTTCTACCAGCATCTTATTCCCCTCCTTTCTAACCTTGAGAATGAATGTTAACTAAAATCATTAAAGGTTAACACTCTTGCTGAATATTAGTGTGCCTCGTAAAATATGTCAACCTACACGATCAAACGATTAACTTAATGAATCTGCAAGGCCTCATTATTTTTTCATGTTTTGTTCATATTTTAGTAATTGTTTATTCAACACTGTCCGCTAAAGTAATCCATATCAACAAATATGACAGCCATATGCATCTTTTATGAAGGGAGGTCAAAACTGAGTGCCGTTATGCTGAAAGAAAAAATAAAGACATTAGGCCGTTTTTGTACCGTGGGCGTCGGCAATACGCTGATAGATTTTGGTGTCTTCTTTCTTCTCACCGCTTGTCATGTCCCTTATCTTCCGGCACAGATCTGCTCCTATTCGGCAGGTATCATCAATAGCTATGTGTGGAACCGGAATTGGACGTTTCGTGTAAAACGTAAGGCTGACGGAAAAGAGATCGTGCGCTTTCTCATGATTAATATTGCCGCGTCGGGGATCACCTTTTTGCTGCTTTATTTGTTTCAAAAAGGCGGCTGTTCGCTTTTGGTGAGTAAGCTCGCCGCCACTATCGGCGGAATGATGATGAATTTTATCGGAAACCGAGTCTGGGTATTTGGAGATTCGCTGAAAAACATACAGGATCAGGAGTGAAGATGAATGAGAAAAAAAGTGAGAAAAGCGGTCATTCCCGCAGCGGGTTTAGGAACGAGATTTCTGCCGGCGACAAAGGCGCAGCCGAAAGAAATGCTCCCGATCGTCGACAAACCAGCCATTCAATACATTGTAGAAGAGGCCGTAGAGTCAGGAATTGAAGATATACTGATTATTACAGGGAGAAACAAACGCTCGATTGAAGATCATTTTGACCGGTCGGCGGAATTGGAATTCAAACTGCGGGAAAAAGGCAAGACGGAGACGCTTAAGGAAATGCAGCAGATTGCTGATTTGGCCAACATACATTATATCCGCCAGAAAGAACCGCTCGGCTTAGGCCATGCGGTGCTGTGTGCGGAGCATTTTATCGGAGATGAGCCTTTTGCCGTTCTATTAGGTGATGATATTATGGTGTCTGAAAAGCCGGCTCTTCGGAAATTAATGGATGTATACGCCGCTTATGGCACAGAGGTTGTCGGCGTACAGCCTGTTCTCCCTGAGGATGTCAGCAAATATGGCATTATTCAGACATCAGGCTCTCAAGGCCATGTGTATGAAGTGAACGATTTAGTTGAAAAGCCGTCTCCGGAAGAAGCCCCTTCCGAAATTGCAGTGATGGGACGATATGTACTGAATCCTTCTATCTTCCCTATTTTGAAGTCGATCGGGAGAGGCGCAGGCAATGAGATTCAATTAACAGATGCACTTCGTGAGGTTTGCCGTACCCAGCCTATTCATGCGCGGCTTCTGGAAGGAAAACGATATGACATTGGCGATAAATTGGGCTGTTTTAAAGCAAGCACTGAAATCGGCTTAATGCGTCCTGAAATGAGATCTCAGCTTTTAGCTTATTTAGAAGAAGTGCTCAAACGGGAAACAAAAGAAGTGCTGCGATAAAAAAATTTGTAACCATCTTGCTCGTCAATCAGTCATATAATAGTGAAAAAGATAAGGACAGGTTGTGAAGAATGTGGGCAGTTTGATAAGCGAAATTTTAACTTGGCTGACGAATATGGGATATGCGGGCATTGCAATTGGGTTGATGATCGAAATCATACCGAGTGAAATTGTATTGGCCTATGGCGGCTATATGGTATCGGAAGGCACGATTGGATTTATCGGCGCCATCATTGCGGGGGTTATCGGGGGCACCATTGCCCAGATCTTTATTTATTGGATCGGACGCTATGGCGGCAGGCCGTTTTTGGACAAATACGGGAAGTACTTATTGATTAAAAAGCATCACATTGACATGTCAGAAAACTGGTTTCAAAAGTATGGTACGGGAGTTGTCTTCTCGGCACGTTTTATACCGGTTGTCAGACATGCGATATCAATTCCCGCAGGCATTGCCAAAATGCCGTTTCTCAAATTTGTGGTACTGACTGTACTTGCTATCATTCCGTGGTCTATCCTGTTTGTTTATTTAGGCATTCAGCTCGGAAGCCAGTGGGATGACGTTGAGAACATTGCAGGCACTTATACAACACCGATTATGATACTGGCTATAGTGGTCATTGCACTTTATTTTGTCATAAAAAAACGCACAGCCATTTTTAAACGATAGCTTATGGGTATGCATAGGGAGGACTCTCCCCTATGCATATTTTTTGTTATTTTCGATGATGATTTGAAAGCTTCATATGTTCCGCTAAAAATGCGACAAACACTTCATCCCGTACAAGAGATGCCGCGTAATTCCTTTTAATAAACCATTCTGCTTCCTCAAAAGCCGCGAAGGTTTCGTCCTGTGTCTCCCCGTTAATTTGAATGTTCCATGCGTTGTCCAAAGGAAACAGGAAGAATCTCATTTGTTCGCGATTTTCGTATAATGAGCCGTTTGCCGACCCTTTCAGATTATAGAAATTACGGAATGCATCTGGGCGGACCGGTTCCATTCGGAATGCTTCAGCTACAAACAAATCGTATACTTCGTCCGTTATGGAACAGCCTGAAGCCTTCGCATGCCCCCCGCCTCCGTACCGGCCTGCTACTTCTGAAACATCAATGTAATCATGAATGGTACGCAAGCTGGCTCGTTTTGATCCCATGCTTAAAATGGCAATGTAATCAAGATGCGGATTGTCTTTTCCGAGTCTGTTTCCGAGTTCAGAATGGTACGATTCTGCGTGAACGATACCTACACAGTGTTCGTGAACAAAGGTTTGCACCATTTCTCTTTTTTTCCTGCGAAGGTAGCGCTCGATCTTCTCTTCTTCTAAATCAAGCAGTTTCACTTCAAATTCATCAAAGAAGAATTCGTCATGGGCAGAAAGCCGCTGAATCATTTTTTGTTCAAATTCATCGATTGAAAGCAAAAAGAAAAGGTCATTGAGCCGCTTTGCCTGTTTTTGATCGTACTGCTCCCATTCCCAAGTGTCGTATTGGCGGATGAGCTCTGTAAATTGATCTAAGGCGTTTGTCGGCTTCATCAGATCATTTTGGACAAGATAGTCGTATAAAAGAGATGTGGCCGATGCAAGACGTCCGTCATCGTATTCCACCTGGACAAATCCCCACTCATGCTCATTCAAATGAAGGGCTGTTTTATGGTGGTCAATCAGTTTCACTTTTCCGCCCGCATGGACATACTCGTTCAGCCTCTTTTCATTTTCTTCATTGACAGCCAGATCCGTGATAAATAAGGCATCGTGTCTGCTGCTCTCTTTTGCTTTTTGTAAGAAGTATTGGACTTGAGCGTTTAAGCCGTTGACAGAGTTATAACGGACCTCAACTTCTTTCCCGAAAGCCAATTTCGCAACGATCCCGCACCCTATTCCGTCCAAGTCGTTATGTGAATATAAATGGTACATAATAAAGGCCCCTTTTTATCATACTGGAGATTGCCGCTATAGGTGTGCGGCAGCCTTTATTTACTATTGTAAAAAACAGAGGGTTTTATGCACAGTTGATTAGTTTACATAATAAAATTATCTAAAACAATAAAAAGAGCGCTTATTTCACGCTCCTGGTACTTCCTTTTAAACTGGATAGACCGGATGTTTTCGATTGGTGAATGTTATTTCCTTTGTCATGTAAGCCATAAGCCGTTTGTGCAATTCCTCGCGCAATGAATTGGCTGGGATTACCGCGTCAATGATCATCTCTGAAGCCAAGCGGTATATATTGATGTCCTCTTTGTACTCCTCCCGTTTGCTGCTGATAAATTGAGCCCTCTCTTCTTTCGGCAGCTCGGAGATTTTCTTGGCATAGACAGCGTTTACGGCTGCTTCAGGGCCCATTACGGCGATTTGTGCGGTTGGAAGCGCTATGCAGCAATCCGGTTCGAAAGCCGGTCCGGCCATAGCATATAACCCCGCTCCATAGGCTTTTCTGACAATTACAGAAAGCTTGGGGACGGTTGCTTCTGACATCGCTGAAATCATTTTGGCTCCATGACGGATAATTCCGGCCTGTTCTACCTTTGTGCCGATCATAAAGCCGGGAATGTCCGCTAAGAACAGCAATGGAATATGAAAGGCGTCGCATAATGTGATAAATTTAGCGGCTTTGTCCGCTGAATCGTGGAATAAGACACCGCCTTTTACTTTTGGCTGATTCGCGATAATTCCGACAGGCTGTCCGTGAATCCTCGCAAGACCTGTAATGATTTCCGGTGCGAATAAAGCTTTGATTTCAAAAAAAGAGCCTTCATCTATTACACGATCGATCAGCTCAAACATATTAAAAGGTGCATTTTGGTTTTGCGGAATAACGTCGGAAAGCGGTATCTCAAAGGGCTTTGGCGGCCGTTTTTCTTGTACAGGCGCTCTTTCTTTATAATTTGCCGGAAAGTAAGATAAATATGAGCGTGCCAAGTGAATGGCTTCTTGTTCAGTTTCTGCGAGAATATCTCCGCAGCCGGAAACTGAACAATGCATGCGGGCGCCTCCCATCTCTTCAAGTGACACCTTTTCGCCGATCACCATTTCTGCCATCCGCGGTGAGCCTAAATACATAGATGCGTTACCGTCTACCATGACGACAATATCGCAGAAGGCAGGAATATACGCACCCCCAGCTGCGGACGGGCCGAATAGAAGGCAGATTTGGGGAATGCGCCCTGACAATTTGACCTGATTGTAAAAAATTCTCCCTGCGCCTCTTCTGCCCGGAAATACATTGATCTGGTCGGTGATTCTGGCGCCTGCCGAATCGACTAAATAAATGAGCGGACAGTTTAATTTTTCTGCTGTTTCTTGTATTCTGATGATTTTTTCGACTGTTTTTGCTCCCCAGGAGCCTGCTTTCACTGTAGAATCATTTGCCATGGCGCAGACGGTTTGGCCGCCGATTTTACCGATGGCGGTTACGACTCCGTCGGCGGGAAGCCCGTCTGACATACATTCTGCAAAAATAGCGTCCTCAAGCTCGATGTCATCGTCAAATAAAAGGGCAAGCCGCTCTCTAACAAAGAGCTTGCCTTTTTCTTGGTTGCTGCGATGATACTTCTCCGCTCCGCCTTTTTGTATTCTTTCCGCCCGTTCTGTTCGTTCTTTTTCATAATCCATAAGGCGTTCCCTCCGATCTTTATTCTCCCGTGTATACGGCACGTCTTTTTTCTTGAAAGGCTTGAAGTCCCTCTGTCCTGTCCTTTGTCGGGATCGTGTGTTCATATGCTTTTTGTTCAATTGATAATCCCGTTGCAAGGTTTGTTTCCAATCCTTTATTGATCGCGAATTTAGCCTGGCGGACGGCAATTGGTCCGTTAGCTGAAATGGCTTCTGCCAGTTCCTCTGCTTTCGCCATAAGCTCACAAGAAGCCGTAACATGCTCTACAAGGTTTATCTCTTTGGCTTCATGTGCGGTTATGCGTCTGCCTGTATAAATGAGTTCTTTTGCTTTTCCTCTGCCGATCAGACGCGGAAGTCTTTGTGTCCCTCCTGCGCCCGGGATAATGGCTAAAGCCGTTTCCGGAAGGCCTAACGTAGCGTTCTCGGCTGCTATTCGGATGTCGCATGCCAATGCCAATTCAAGCCCGCCTCCTAAAGCACTTCCGTTTATGGCTGCTATCACCGGCTGCGGCAAGGCTTCGAGTAAAGCAGCGGTTCTGTGAATGAGGGAAACACTTTTGAGAACCTGATCTTGTTTCATTTTTATTCTTTCTTTCAAGTCTGCTCCCGCACAGAACGCTTTTTCACCGGCGCCTGTCAGGATGACGCAGCGGATTTTCGTGTTGAATTCGATTTCTTGGAGAGTGGATTGCAGGTCTCTAAGCATTTCTGCCGAAAGGGCATTTGCCGCATGGGGCCTGTTAAGGGTGATGACAGCAATATGTTCTGTTTTTGCAGTGAAAAGAATAGATTCTCCCATTGGTATTCCCTTTCTTTTATAAAGATGATTTATACACCTGTAAATTTCGGCTCGGAAGATGTTTCCCGATTTTCTCCTCGATCCATTTGGCTGCTGGAAGCAACTTGGCGAGCTTTACGTTTGTTTCAATTCCCATTTGATCTAGCATGTACACGATATCTTCTGTCGCAGCATTTCCCGATGAACCTGGAGCATATGGGCAGCCGCCAAGACCGCCCGTTGAACCGTCAAATGTGGTGATGCCCATTTGCAGAGCGGTGAGAATGTTGGCGAGAGCCGTTCCCCTTGTATCATGAAAGTGGAGGGCGAGCTGGCTTGCCGGGAATCGTTTCAAAAGCGCTTCAAGTATGATTTCAACCTGTACAGGATTTGCGGCGCCGATCGTATCTCCAAGCGATAGTTCAGAAATTCCGAAATCAAATAAAGATTCTGCAAGGCGAATCACTTGTTCGATCGGTACATGTTTTTCATACGGACAGCCGAAAACTGTGGAGAGATAGGCTCTTACTGTAAGATTTCCTTTTTTTGCGTCGTCTGTTACTTGTTTGAGAACTTGGAGAGTGTCAGCAGTGGATTTGTTGATGTTTTTTACGTTGTGTGTTTCGCTTGCGGACATAAAGACAGAAGCTTCGTCAATACCCCCTTCCAGCGCATTCTCCAGTCCCTTTTGATTAGGGACAAGTACTGCGTACGTGACGCCTTTTACCCGGCTGATGCCTTTTGCCACATCTAGAGCATCTCGAAGCGCGGGAATCCACTTTGGATGAACGAAGGATGTTATTTCGATATAGGAGAGTCCTGTCTGGGAAAGCTGGTTGATCCAAGCGATTTTGTCTTCTGTTGCAAGCCACACCGGTTCGTTTTGCAAGCCGTCCCGCGGGCCGACTTCTCTTAACATGACTTTTTTAGGATAGGACATGGTAAGCCTCCCCGATTATTGAGTTGAATCGTTCAGTTCGAGCAGCACATCACCTTCATTCACGAAATCACCTTCCTTTTTTTTCACTTCTTTGACTGTTCCGCTTCTCTCTGCAACAATCGGGATTTCCATTTTCATTGATTCTAAAATGGCGACTTCCTGGCCTTTTTCAACGTGGTCTCCGGCTTTGACATGCACCTTCCATAGGTTCCCTGCCATTTGAATGTGTATCGTCATGACAGCTGCCTCCTTATAAGTTGTTTTTCAAAAAATCAGTCGTGACGTCTCCTTTTTTGAATGCTTCTGATGAAGCAGCCTGTAAGAGAAGCGGAATATTCGTTTTGATGCCTTCTATCCGATAGTCACGGAGCGCCTTCTTTAGCCTCTCAATCGCTTCCTCTCTGTTTGGGCCTTTGACGATCATTTTGGCGATCATCGGATCGTAAAAAGGCGTAACTGCGCTCCCTGTTGCTACTGCACATTCGTGTCGGACTCCATATTGTTCCGGGAGAGAAAAAGCGGTGATTGTTCCCGGTGACGGATAGAAGGTTTTCGGATCTTCTGCATATATTCTGACCTCTATGGCATGCCCGTTTCGTTTTATGTCCTGCTGAGAGAATCTGAGAGTCTGTCCCTCCGCAACCCTTAATTGCTGCTCAACTAAATCTAAACCTGTAATTTCTTCAGTCACGGGATGTTCTACCTGCAATCTCGTATTCATTTCCAGAAAATAAAAGTTTTTATTCTCATCGACTAAAAATTCGATCGTTCCCGCATTGGCATAGCCGATCGCTTTGGCTGCTTTCACTGCCGTTTCTCCTATCTTCATTCTCAGCTCATCATCAACAAATGGAGATGGGGCTTCTTCAATGACCTTTTGGTGGCGCCTCTGGACAGAACAATCACGTTCAAACAGATGCACAGTATGCCCATGGTGATCGGCAAGAATTTGAATTTCGATGTGGCGGGCGTGTTCAATCACCTTTTCTATATACATGGACCCGTCTCCGAAAAAATCTGCTGCTCGCTTTTTGTTTCCTTCATACGCCTTTATCAATGCTTCTTCGTTAGGAACGAGCTGCATTCCGATGCCTCCTCCCCCTGCTGAAGCTTTCAGCATAACGGGGTAGCCGATTTCACTCGCGGCGAGGCAGGCTGCCTGAATATCTCCAAGGGATTCGGAAACACCCGGCACTACAGGAACACCTGCCTCCTCCATTGCCTTTCGTGCTTTAATCTTACTTCCCATTTTGGCAATCACAGCGGGTGAAGGACCGATAAATACAATGTTTTCTTCTTTGCAGCGTTGCGCGAAACGGCTGTTTTCTGACAATAACCCATATCCCGGATGGATGGCGTCGGCATTTGCCTTTTTCGCCGCCTCTATGATTCTCTCAATATTTAAATAGCTCTCACTGACTCTCGATCCTCCGATATAATAAGCCTCTGTTGCTGCCTTTGTATGGAGCGCATCTCTGTCTGCTTCAGAATATACCGCTGCCGTTTTGATCCCAAGGCGGCTGCACGTACGTATGATTCTCATTGCGATTTCTCCGCGATTGGCAATCAGCACTTTTGTAAACAAATGAAATCACCCCTCATTGACTTGATGGTAAGTGAAACAGCTGAATCGTTTTTTCACGAAGCTTGTATTTTTGAATTTTGCCTGAGGCCGTCATAGGATACTCGTCTGTAAAGATGAAATAACGCGGAATTTTGTGGCGGGCGATTTTCCCTTTGCAATAGGTTTTCAGCTCTTCGGGTGAAGCTGTTTTTCCCTCTTTCAGCTTAATCCAGGCAGCTGCCTCCTCCCCGTATTTTTCGTCAGGCACACCAACTACCTGTACATCTAAAATATTAGGATGGCGGTATAAAAATTCTTCTATTTCTCTCGGATAAACGTTTTCACCGCCTCTGATGAGCATGTCTTTTAATCTCCCGGTGACGCGGCAGTATCCGTCTTCATCCATCACAGCGAGATCACCGGTAAAGAGCCATCCTTCTGGGTTGATTGCCTTTTGGGTAGCTTCTTCGTCTTTATAATAGCCCTTCATCACATGATAGCCGCGGGTGCAAAGCTCTCCCTGTATGCCTCTTTGAACCTCATTAAACGTGCCGGGCTCCACAATTTTCACTTCGACCTCTGGAAAGGCTCGGCCGGTTGTTTCCACTCTTCTTTGGAAGGAATCATTAGCTCTTGTTTGTGTGATCACCGGCGAAGCTTCCGTTTGTCCGTAGGCGATTGTGATGTCTGTCATGCCCATTTTTTCAATGACAGCTTTCATCACCTCACTCGGACAGGATGATCCTGCCATGATGCCTGTTCGCAAAGATGACAGATCATAAGAATCAAAATCTTGCAGATGAAGCTCCGCGATAAACATCGTCGGAACACCGTGCAGTGCTGTGCATGTCTCGTTTTCAACCGTTGTAAGGACTGTGGCAGGTTCAAATTCTACAACAGGTACCATGGCTGCTCCGACGGACACACATGCCAAAACGCCAAGCACGCAGCCGAAGCAATGGAAAAACGGAACCGGAATGCACATGCGGTCAGATGAGGTTAATTTCATACATTCAGCGATATTTGCGGCGTTGTTGATGACATTAAAATGAGTTAGCATCACTCCTTTAGGAAATCCTGTCGTTCCTGACGTGTATTGCATGTTAATGACATCATCTTTTTCAAGGCTGCTCATTCTTGCTTCCAGCTCGGCATCTGACACTGACTGTGCCAACATCTCTGTATCGTCCCAATGATACATACCAGGTAAACGTTTTTCACCGATATAAATCAATGTTTTTAAACACGGATAGCGTTCTGATTGCAGCTGCCCGGGCTCTGCTTCCTTCAGCTCGGGAATTAAGCTGTTCAGGATCTCAGTATAAGAAGTGCCGCGATATGAATTCATGACGATAAGTGCATCCGCATCTGATTGTCTCAGCAAGTAATCAAGCTCTTGGGATTGGTAATTTGTATTTACGGTAACGAGCACGGCCCCGATTTTTGCTGTGGCGAATTGAGCAGCAAGCCATTCCGGTATATTCGAGGCCCATATGGCTACGTGGTCTCCCTTTCCAATCCCCATCCCCATGAGACCTTTAGCGGTTTGGCGGCACAGCCTGTTGAATTGCGCGTACGTGTAGCGAATATTCCGGTCGGGATAGACAACCGCTTCTTGATCAGGATAGGCTGCTGCCGTTTGTTCCAGCAGCCTGCCGATTGTGCAATGGATGAGTTCGGACATGTGACGGTCCTCCTTTCACGAGATCAGAAAGCGTTTACATTTTATTTCAGAAGCTGTCTGGCGATCACGATACGCTGTATTTCTGATGTGCCTTCTCCAATTTCCATCAATTTTGCATCCCGCAGCATCCGTTCAACCGCATATTCTCTCATGTAGCCGGAACCGCCGTGAATTTGAATCGCTTGGTTGCATGCCCTTGTTGCCATTTCAGATGCAAACAGCTTGGCATAAGCCGCTTCTTTCGTAAACGGGCGCTTATGATCTTTCAGCCAGGCAGCTTTTAATACCATTTGCCGGGCAAGATCGATTTCCATCGCCATGTCGGCAAGTTTAAACTGAATGGCCTGAAAGGAAGAGATCGGCTGTCCGAACTGCTTTCGTTCTTTCGCATAGGCTAAGGAGGCTTCAAGTGCTGCTTGGGCAATGCCGACTGCAAGAGCGGCAATAGAAATACGTCCGCCATCTAGGGTATGAAGAAACTGTTTAAATCCTTTTGAAGGGTCGCCGAGCAGGTAACTTGCGGGTACACGGACATCCTCAAGCAAAATTTCCGCTGTATTTGATCCGCGCACGCCCATTTTATCGTACGGGCTCGTTATCGTAAGGCCGGGTGTGTCAGTCGGAACAATCAATGCGGAGATGATATTATTTCCGCTCTCATTTTTGCCTGTCACTGCTGTCACAATCACCGTACGTGCATAGCTGGCATTTGTGATCCAGCATTTTTCGCCGTTAATCACATATTCATCACCATCTATCACCGCTTTCGTTTGCGTGCCTCCTGCATCAGATCCGGCATTTGGTTCTGTCAGGCCGAATGATCCGAGTGCTTTTCCGGAAGCCAGAGGAATCAAATGCGCCCGTTTTTGTTCTTCTGTCCCGAAGTAATATAGAGGGCTTGCACCGAGTGAAACTGCAGCTGCATAGCTTAATCCTGTACTGCCGCATGCTTTGCCGATTTCTTCAACAGCTAAGGCATAGGAAATCGTATCTCCGCCTGATCCTCCATATTCCTCAGGGAAGGGGATGCCCATCAGTCCGAGATCACCCATTTTTTGAAACGTTTGTATCGGGAATTCACCCGTTTGATCTACATGTTCTGCGTGAGGAGCAATTTCTTTCTTTGCAAAATCCTTTACCATTTCACGAACCATTTGCTGTTCTTTTGTCAGCTCAAAATTCACTTGGTTTCCTCCTTCACATCTTTGTAACATCCTATTAAGTGAATTCAGGAATCATTCCCTGACAAAAGAAGTCTGAAAATTAAAACGTCAGCATTAAAATTAACCGGTGATAATAAGCATTTTCCTTCGTTTGGGCATTTGCTGACAGTCATGCCTCTTTTCGCTTTTCGATTGGCGGACGCTGATTGTTCTTTACGTTTGCCAATGAACTGTCGCACACATGACGAACCACCTCCAGCATCAGGTTCTTTTTTGTGCGAAAATGATAATAAACCGTTCCTTGCGTAACATTTGCTTGTTCGGCAACTGATTTTAACGTCATTGTAGTTCCTTGATACTTCTTATAAATCCCCCGCTTTTTTCTGATCATCTCGATCAAAATGGCTAATCATTTTATGTACTGTCTTTTATGTTATGTTTAGGAATGATGCCGCAGTTTTCAAATACTTCGTCATGATCATAGATTGAAAATACATTTTGCAAGTGTGTCTCTTCGATCTTTTTTAATACGAAATGCTCAGATTCCAATACAGGAAATCGTTAAAAATCATTTTCTCTTAGTAATTCAGCACCGGCAATACGTTTCTTGTCTCATTCATAAAAAATGCAATTTGTTGAAAAAGACGGCTAGTAAACAGCCGTCTCTCTGCGGGCTATTTATTTATTTTTCTTTTCGAGGCCTTGCTTTCGTTATGAAGCCGGTCTGCGGACGTGACATAATACGAATATGTTTTATTTGGTTCTGCCGTGTCATCCAGGAAGGTTTGCTTGTCGCTTGTTTTTCTTGCTGTGGCCAGCAATGTTTGCTCCTGTTTTCCTTCAGCTCTGTATATTGCATAGTAGGCTGTTTCCTTTGTTTTTCGATTAGATGGGTGGTCTTGTATGTGCAGGAGATTTCCGTTATCGTCTGCGGTTACTTTGGTCAGTTTCGGTTTTTTCGGCGCTTTGCTGTCGAGCCAAGGCATTTCGGGTACCAATGCAGGCTTGCTGTACAGGTCGGTAATGAGTCTGTCTTTGATGCCGAGCGGATTTTTATTGAGGTCTTTGAGGCTGAAATGCATGCTTCCTTTCACCAGCTCCAGCTGACGGTTGAGGTTGATTTGTCTGGCGTATTCTTCAGGGTCGGACCAAGGCGGGTCAAAATTGTTATTGATTTTATAGGCTGCCTGCCCGATGTATAAATGAACGGGTCTGTTTTTGACCTCGTTGCTCCACCAATCAGCCAGCACGTCATAAGCGGCTGCGTTGAAGCCGATGCTCCAGTAAATTTGCGGGGCAATATAGTCGATGTCGCCTTGCTGGATCCAGTGTCTCGTATCTGCATAAAGGTCATCATAATTTCTGACGCCTGCTTTGGTATTCGATCCGGTTGGGTCGTCTTCTGCGTTTCTCCATACACCGAATGGACTGATGCCGAATTTGACATATGGTTTTTCAGCTTTGATTGTTTGATTGATTTGGCTGACAAGCTGGTTTACATTATCTCTTCGCCAGTCATCAATATCGGGAAACATGTCTTTCCCGTATTGTTCATACTGTATGGTATCAGGAAATTCCTGTCCGGCTATTTTATAAGGATAAAAATAATCATCCATATGAACGGCATCAACGTCATAATGCTTTACGACTTCTTCAATGCCCTCGACGATAAAATCCCTCGCTTCAGGAATGCCGGGATTATAATAAAGCTGCTTTCCGTAAGCCACGACCCAGTCCGGATGCTTTCTTGCCGGGTGATCATCAGACAATTTATTGAGATCTGTATGGTTCATCGTAATGCGGTAAGGATTAACCCAAGCGTGAAATTCAAGATTTCGTTTATGGGCTTCTTCAATCATAAAAGCGAGCGGATCATAACCTGGGTCTTTTCCTTGAACACCAGTCAAATATTCAGACCAAGGCCCGTAAGCGGACGGATAAAAGGCATCGGCCGTCGGCTTAATTTGAACGATGACGGCATTCATTCCCATTGACTGAACGTCATCCAGCAGGCTGAGATACTCCTGTTTTTGCGCTTCAATCGATAAGCCTTTTTTTGACGGCCAATCAAGGTTTAGTACGGATGCAATCCATACGGCTCTCAGTTCCCTGTCCGTGTGTGCTTTGGCCAGATAAGGAACGGATATGATTAACGTTCCGATGAGCAAGCTGACAAGAATACGTACAATCGGCTTTTGACAACCCTTCATTCTGTTTCTTCTCCCCCATTACATCGCTTTCACTATTCGTTATTACGGTATTCCCGAGCTGTAAAAGGGTGCTTAATCGGATTGAAGAAACCGGATTTATAACCGGCTGAACGTAAAAAAGTCCCGAAGCCTCTTTACCCTGCTTTAGGACTTTTTATCATTTATGAGAATTTGCACACTTTTTAACACGTCTACGAGTTTTACGCCTACGCCGACAGCTGATTCAAGAATGGCCTGTGCGCCTGCGATCGATAATATGAAAATCACCGGAACAGCGATATCAGGTAAAAAAAGATAGCCAAGCCCGATCAGGATGGCACACCAAACGCCGGCGCACCAGTAGCAATTTAACATATAGCCAAAGTTTGAGGCCGGCACGTTTTTTTCATTCACGTGCCCGTTTGCATCAACGGTTCTTTTCTTTTTCATAAAAGGTTTTCGGATGAATTCTGTAATTTTGTCGAATACAATTAAGTGTGTCAGCCTGTAACTCGCCAGTATCAGCATAAAAAAAGTAAGCCAAGAAAGATGTTCCATGACAAGCCTCCAAGAAAAAGGATGATGTTATCATTCCCCGCTTTTTTGCATCCATTCTTATGCGCGACTCTCTTGCAAAAAGAAAACCGGACAGAGATACGCTTCTGTCCGGCAAGTATTTGTTTAATGCTTATTTGGCAGCACTTTTTGATCTGAATTGATCTTGTCTAAAATATCGAGGATAATATTTGCATTCTTTTCAGCAAATTCACCTTCCAGCATGTCTTTGTGCGCGCCGTACCCGGTGTATTCGGCATAGCCTTCCTCAGCGGCGTCTTGCCATTTCTGTAATACCATAGCCCCGCTCGTTTCGGTTTGAATGCCAGCTTCAATGAAATGAATGTTTGATTTAATGCGGCCTTCATTTATTAACTGAGCCCAATATTCCTGATAGCACCTTTTTTTCTGCATCACTGTTTCTCTGACTGCTTCCGGCAGGTATGCGGCTGAGTCGTCGTTTTCGGTATCTGCTGTTATAGACTGATCCTTTTTGTAGGCGTCTACGATAATGAAGTCACTGACTTCTAATCCTTTCTTCTCCATAGCCTGTACAACCTCAAAAGCCAAGTTTCCGCCCGCGGAGTAGCCTAATAGAACGTACGGCCCTTCTGGCTGTATTTCGGTAATGCGGCTGACATATTGTTCGATGCGGCTGTCTTCCTCAATAAAATGAAAGCCATACACGGCTGCTTTGTGATTCAGCTGCAATGCCAGGTCTTTAAAATAAATCCCGAATCCTGAAATTGGCGGGAAGCAGAACAGGTTTTTTCCGCCTTGCTGGTTCAGTTGGATCACATGCTGTTCACCGGCCGCTGACAGCTGATTAGAATAAAGCTTTTCCGCAAGCTGGGCGATCGTCGGATTTTCGAATAAGACATCAATCGGTATATCAACATGCTGATGATGTTTAAGCATGTGTATCACTTGAAGCGCTTTTAGTGAATGTCCGCCAAGAGCGAAGAAATCATCATGTATTCCGATCGTTTTAACGCCGAGTACGCTTTTCCAAATTTGCGTCAATTCCTGTTCGACCCAGTTTCTGGGCGGTGTGAGGTCCTGACGATTTTCAGACTCGTTTTCTGGAACAGGGAGTGCGCTGCGATTGATTTTTCCGTTTCCGGTAAGCGGCATACGGTCAACCCGAACCCAGCGCTGCGGAATCATGTAGTCAGGAAGCACACGTGCCAATGCAGCGCGAATTTCCTTTTCGTTTCTGCTTTCATCACTAACATAATGCGTGTATAGCTGCGCCTCTCCATCTGTTTCCAGCAATGTAACTGCCGCTTCACGTACCCCTTCGATTTCTAACAGCCGCGCTTCAATTTCAGCGGGTTCAATCCGTTTTCCGCGAATTTTAATCTGTCTGTCAATCCGGCTGATATATTCTAGGTTCCCATCAGGCAGCCACCGCGCCAAATCACCGGTACGGTATATTCTTTCTCCAGGTATGAAAGGATCAGGAGAAAAAACGGCAGCTGTTACATCATCTCTGTTTAAATAGCCTTTTGCCACCCCGTCACCGCCCACACATAGCTCTCCGGGAACGCCTATTGGCAAGAGACATCCTTTTGCATCTAAGATGAAAGCGGTACAATTGCTAATCGGTTTCCCGATCGGGATAGGAGTGGCATAGTCTCTTTTAATCTCAAAAAAGGTTGAGAACGTCGTGTTTTCTGTCGGTCCATAGATATTATAAAGCGAAAGGTTCGGACACGCGCGCCTGACAGCATTTATAAGCTCAGGCGACAGCGCTTCGCCCCCGACATATAGCGTATGAAGCCTGTGAAACATGTCAGCTTGAGCTTGTGCCAGCTGATTAAAAAGAGCGGTTGTCAAAAACAGCACAGAGATGTTGTTTTCAATTAAATACGCGCCAAAACGATCTGGTGTCAGCATTGTTGATTTATCAATGATATGCAGAGTTGCTCCTTTTAAAAGCGCTCCAAACATCTCAAAGGTGACGGCGTCAAAGCTGATGGACCCTGTCAGGATAAACCGGTCATTTACAGAAGCTGATGTGTAATTGCTGTTGCAAACAAGGGACACGACATTGCGATTGGTAATCATGACGCCTTTAGGCCGGCCTGTCGAACCGGAAGTATACATGATGTACGTGAGATCATCCGGGCCAGTGACGATTTCCAAAGGTTTCGTATGTTCTTCAATCATCGCCTCTGCATCTGCAGAAATGAAGGTTCCTGCAAACGCTGTGTTTGGCTCCAGTCCTTTTTGAACAATCAGCATAGCGGCTTTTGTTTCGCCGAGCATATAGCTGATCCGTTCAGGCGGAAGCTCCGCGTCAAGAGGAAGGTATGTCCCCCCTGCTTTTAAAACAGCCAGTACACTAATGATGAATTCAGGAGAATGACCAGCCAAAATACCGGCTGTTCCGTTTCGGCGCAGCCCGTTTTCATACAATGTTCTGGCCAGTGCATCCGATTTTTGATCGAGATCACGATACGAAATGGACCTATTTCCGTAAACCAGAGCTGTTTGATCTGGTGTTTTTACTGCCTGTTCGCGGAATATATCTATCACTGTTTTGTTTTTCGGATACGCCGTCGAAGTGTCGTTACATTGTGTTAAAATCTGCTCTTTTTCTTTCGGATCAAGAAAGGAAAAGTCTGCAACGGGAATGTCAGGGTGATCTGCAGCGGCTTGTAACGCTTGAGTCAACTGTCTTTGGATGCAGGTCATCCAGGCAGCATCATACACGTGCGCATTATAGCTGAACTTGATGACGAGTTCATCACCGGGAGCAACGACAAGGTTGAAATTGTATCCTGACTGTTCAGACACTTTTACATTGTCTATTTGCAGAGGTGAATCAATCTGATCAGCTGAGTCAGCCATTTTTTGCTGTAACGGATAATTTTCAAAGACAATAATGTGGTCAATCAGTTCCTGTTTTAAGGCGGTGTTTGCCTGAATATCGAATAAAGGATGGCAGGTAAACGGCTCAGCGTCCAGCATATCTTGTTGACAGCGGCTGAGCAGTTCTGCAAACGTTTCTTCTTTGCCTGTTTTAACACGAACCGGAACTGTATTGATAAACAATCCGATCATTGATTCAACACCCGGAATTTCAGATGGTCTGCCTGAAACGACCGCGCCAAAAACGACATCGTCCGTTCGGTTGTAGCGCTGGAGCATGACACCCCAGACCGTTTGAATAAAGGTGGCAAGCGTGACGCCTGTTTGTTTGGCGGTCTCTTTCAGCTTGTCCGTCAGCTTTTGATTTACAGTGAAAATTAATTCTTCACGGTAATACCCTTCTTTTGCTTCTCTGTCCGTCACCCGAGGCAGCTGTGAGGGGGTGCTGTAGTTTTTCAGATAAGCACGCCAGTAGTCTGCTGCCGTTTCTTTGTCTTGTTTTGTCAGCCAAGAAATATAGGTGCTGTAGGGACGAACAGGCTCCAAAGCAAGGTGATTTCCTGTATGGATAGATTGATAGATTTGCATAAATTCCTGCAGAATGATTCCGAGACACCAGCCGTCCATTAAGATGTGATGGTGGCTCCAGACACAGACATGCTCATTTTCCGCTGTTTTGAGCAGAGAAATCCGCATCAGCATGTCTTTTTGCAAATCAAACCCTTTTTTCTTATCTTTCTCCTTAAACTGTTCAATATAATCATTTTGCTCATTCGTTTGCAGGCTGGAAATGTCCTCAGTGTGCAAATGGAAATTCCGTTCTGTCATCACGACCTGCCGAGGCCCCGACAGATTGGGGACGTGCGGCAGAAATACAGTTCTGAAAATATCATGGCGGTCGATGATGGCTTGAATACTGCGCTGAAATATCTCATAGCTGAGGCTTCCTTTTATCGTAAAGAGCGACTGCTCAACATAAGCTCCCTCCTCTTTATGGAGGAAGGAATGAAACAGCATTCCTTCCTGCATATGACTGAGAGGATAAACATTCTTGATTTTTTTGGTTTTAACCATATCGCCTGCACCTTTCTATACGGTTTCATTAGTTAGTGAAAACTGAGCATATCAGCGATTTCTTGGAGCGCGTCCTCGGTCAGTTCATGATCATCAAAATCGCTGATGGTTTTTTCTGTTTCTGTTTTGTTCAGACAGTGATCAATCAGCTTCAGTAAGTAGTGATGGCAATTCTCACAAAGCTGTGCGATTGTTTTATGCTGGAACCGGGATGTTTCATACGTCATGTTGACTGTCATTTTTCCTTCTGCTGCCATCGCACTGATGTCAAGCGTTTGCTCACGGTTCCAAGAAGTGCTGATATCTTCTCCGGTCCCGAGCGGAGAAAACGAGAAGGTGTTTTCATCAGTCGCTTCAGTTGTACGGCTGTTTTCAAATTGACCCAAATAGTTGAAGCTGATGTCCGCCGTGCCGGTGAAATCGACGCCAGTTTTCTCAGGCGGGGTCAAATATTTGAGTACACCGTAGCCGAATCCTTTGTCCGGAACGCGTCTCAGTGTATCTTTTGTTGTTTTTAACACATGAACCAAGTATTCTTCTTGATCCTTGCCGGTCAAGTCTGAATCTAGTTTGACGAATAATGGATAAATGGCGGTAAACCATCCAACCGTGCGGCTGACATCTATGCCGTCTAACACATCCTCGCGTCCGTGGCTTTCTAATGACAATTTGACGGCGGATTGGTTTGTCCAATCCCGCAAAGCTAGAATCACGGAAGCCAGCAGCATATCTTGCGTATCTGTGTTATATGTGCTGTTGACACGTTTTAAAAGCGCCTCCGTCTCTTTTGTATTTAGAGAGAATGAAACTGTATCCCGTTTTCTCTCATTTAAAGTTTGAGCGTTCATTTGATCAAACGGCAGTGCTTCTGTTTGGTACTCTTCAGCTTCGCGCCAATATGCGAGCTGTTTCATAAGCTGACGGCTTTCAGCATAGTCAGCGAGTTTTTCCGTATATGCTTTGAAAGAGCTTGTTTTAGGCGGCAAATCAATGTCTTCTCCGTTTACAGCCTGACGGTATCCGGTTGCCAAATCCTCCAGCAGGACACGCCATGAGACGCCGTCAACGATGAAGTGATGAGCCGTTAGGAACAAAAAATCTCCATCAGCTGTACGGAAAAGTCCGGCCTGCAATAGCGGCCCTTTTTCCAAATTGATGTTCTGCTGAATGTCACGTACATGATGTTTAATCAGAGATTCATATTCATTGACTTCTGAACCTTTAAGATTGATGATCTGTAGGCTGTACAGCGCGTCGTCTGAATGACTGACCGGCCGATTATATTGAACCCATTTGCCTTGCTCAGACTGTGTGAACACCATTCGCAGCGCATCGTGGTGGATTGTGATGGCTTTTAACGTTTTGCGCAGCGCGTCTTCTTGGATGGAGGTGCTCCGGTGCAGCATAACAGATTGATTAAAATGGTGTTTCTCTTTTATATCTTGAGAAAGGAACCATTTCTGAACCGGTGACCACTGTACTTCCCCCTCAACCGGAGCTTGGCTGGCACTAGTATCGGAATCACGAATATATGCTGCCAGTTCTTTAATGGTCGAATGACTGAATAAATCTTTAACCGACATTTGTTTTCCGATTCGATGAAGCCGTGCTGACACCTGTAACGCTTTAATGGAATCTCCGCCGAGCTCGAAGAACGAATCATCAATTCCAATTTTCTCTGCACCGAGCACTTCACCCCATATATCTGCCAGTTTTTGTTCCATCTCGCTGGTCGGTGCATGAAATGTACGTACTTGATTGAATGCAGGTTCTGGAAGTGCCCGGCGATCCAGCTTGCCATTTAGTGACAAAGGAAGCGAGTCCAGCGTTTGAATAAACGCCGGCATCATATATAAAGGCAGCTGTTTATTTAATTCGGCACGCAGCATTTCTGTATTAAAGTCTTGCTCTGCCACAATGTAAGCACATAATTCGGTTTGAGCAGGCGCTGTTTCTCGAGCAAGGACAACAGCCTCTTTTACTCCATTTATACGGCGGATAACCGATTCAATTTCTTTCGTTTCTACACGGTGGCCCCTGATTTTGACTTGATCGTCCATCCGTCCTAAGTATTCGATTGTACCGTCTGCCATCCATCTGGCTGCGTCACCTGTTCGGTACATCCGTTTTTCGGGCTGGAATGGGTGCTGAACGAACGTTTTTGCTGTCAGTTCCGGAAGATTGACGTACCCTCTCGCAAGCCCTGTTCCTGCTATGCAAAGCTCGCCGGCAACGCCGATTGGCTGAAGCTGATCCCCGTTTAAAATCAGAACTTCAGTATTGTCGATCGGCCGGCCGA
The DNA here is from genome assembly GCF_020861455.1 of Bacillus sp. AF23. Taxonomy (NCBI): domain Bacteria; kingdom Bacillati; phylum Bacillota; class Bacilli; order Caryophanales; family Bacillaceae; genus Bacillus; species Bacillus sp. AF23. The sequence continues at coordinate 143,490 of NZ_JAJHVY010000015.1, read as the reverse complement.
TGCATACGTTTTTCTGCCGTTCCATATGTCTCATGGCTGTGGTTGCCACACTGTTTTCTGTCGGCCCATATTCATTTGCTAGCTCTGTATTCGGGCATATTGCCATGCTGCGGTCTATCAATTCCCGGTCAGCTGCTTCTCCTGCAAGCGTGACTACTCTAAGCGTCTTCGCATCTTCCGGCTGTATGACGTCCAAAAGTGCCCGATATAAAACAGGGACGATAATCATATGTGTAATCCGATGATGAGATAGATCATGCTTAATGGACAAAATATCTTTCGCTTCGTTTTCATCAGGCAGCACTGTCTTTGCACCTGACAAAAGCGGTGTGAACATACTTGTTAAAAAGCCGTCAAACGAAAAAGAAAAGAGCTGAAGGACTGTGTCTGTCTCATTCAAAGTATAAGCATTTCGCCGCCACTGCAGAGTGTTGGCTATTCCTTTATGCTCGACCATCACGCCTTTTGGCTGGCCTGTCGTTCCTGAAGTGTAAATGATATAAGCCAAATGCTGAGGGCGTGACACTTGCGGAAGCGGTGATCCGTCGTATGTCTCCGCGTTCTCTATGGCGAATATCTCACCTTCAAAATCTTCAAGTGCTTCTTGGTCGGCAGCAGGTAAAGTGATGAGCAGTTTGGTTCGGCTGTCGCCGAGTATATAGCGTTTCCGTTCCGCCGGGTATTCCGGATCAATCGGGACATAACAGCCGCCGGCTTTCCAAACGCCCAGAATGGCTGCAATCATGCTGAATGAACGAGACATCATAATGCCGACTGGTGTGTCCGGTTTAACCCCGCGGTCTCGCAGGGCCCATGCAATGCCATTGGACCATTCGTCCAGTTCCTGATAGGTGAGCGTGTTTTCTCTGCTGACGAGTGCAGGAGCATTCGGAGTCAGCGCTGCTTGTTTTTCAAACAGCTGATCGATTGTTTGCACTTTATGTTCATTTTCTTGCCCGCTGTTAAACTCATTCAGCAGTTTGTTTCGCTCTTCATGAGTCAGAATGTCGATATTGTTAAGAAATGTGTTCGGATTTTTGACAATATGACTCAGCAAATTTGTCAGGTGATATGTCCATTGTTTTATCGTTGCTTCTTGAAAAAGTGCAGTCGAATATTCAAATTTCAAATGAATTTGCTCGTCACCCTCAGAAGCCTGCAATGTGATATCAAACTTAGAAACATGATGAGAAACGCCGGCCGGCTGGAGTTGTATGTCATCCAGTTCCAAAGTCTGTTGCTCTGTATTTTGAACGACTAACATCGCATCAAACACTGGATTTCGGCTCATATCCCTTGTTACGCCGAGCTTGTTGACAAGCTCTTCGAACGGATAATCCTGATGTTCGTAAGCTTCCAATGCAGTCTCGCGCACTTCCTGCAAAAATTGCGCAAATGGCTTCCCGCCCTCCGGGCGTGCCCGAAGCGCCAGGGTGTTGACGAACATTCCAAGTATCGGCTCAAGGTCCTTGTGAGGACGTCCGGCAATTGGTGACCCGACGATGATGTCTTCCTGTCCGCTTAAGCGCGCCAATAACGCTGTGTAAGCTGCCAGGAGCACCATGTACAGGGTGCTTCCGTTCTCTCGTGCGAGCTTGTGAAGCCCGGCTGTGAGTTCTTGATCGAGCGTAAATGAGACTTGATCACCCGCGAAGCTTCGCACAGGCGGCCGGGCGTAATCAGCCGGCAGGTCCAGTACGGGCAGCTCGCCTTCGAGCTGCTTCAGCCAGTATGCCTCCTGCGTCTTGTACGTGTCTCCTTTTTTAAAGGCCTCCTGCCATACGGCATAGTCTTTATATTGAATGTGAAGCGCAGGTAGCTCCTGATTGGCGTACAGCTCCCCGAATTCCCGAATGAGCGTATTGACTGACACACCGTCTGAAATAATGTGATGCATATCGACCAGTAATAGATGCCGCCCGTCTGATACCTTGACGATCCCCGCCCGGAACAGCGGAGCTTGGCTGAGTTCAAACGGCTGGATAAACGCTGACGCGGCTTCCTGTTCAGTTTGTCCGCCGAGCACAGAGGTGCGGAATGTAAACGGCACTTCGTCATGGATGCGCTGAACCGGCTCGCCGTCTGTGTCCGTTGTAAAGGACGTGCACAGTGACTCGTGGCGTTTGATCAGCTTTTTGAATACGGCCTCCATTCTTGTAAGATCCAGCTTTCCTTCCAGCTCCAAGACTGCCGGCATATTGTAGCCTGTGCCTCCATCCTCCAGCTGCTGGAGCACATACATCCGCTTTTGGGCGGAGGAAACCGGGTAGGTCTCGCGTTTTTCAGCCGGCTTAATGGCTTCATACGGACTTTCCGTTCCTTCGCTGATGACAGAAGCCAAACCTTCTACCGTCGGATGGGCGAACACATCCTTCAGCGGCACTTGGACGCCGAATTCCTTGGTGATCCGGGAGACAAGCGCGGTGGCTTTTAAGGAATGGCCGCCCCGGTCAAAAAAGTTGTCGTGAATGCCGACAGGTCCGCTTTTCAGCACTTTCTCCCACAGCTGGGAAAGCTTCATCTCTGTCAGGTTTCTCGGCGCTGTGTAGGTTTCCCGATCTGCCGCTCCGTCAGGAGCAGGCAGCGCTTTTCGGTCGAGCTTTCCGCTCGGGGTAACCGGCCATTGTTTCATCTCAATGATATGAGCAGGGATCATGTAGCCCGGAAGCAAAGTCTCAAGCTGCTTGCGCACTTCATTTCTGCCGAGTCCTTCCGCATACGCACATAATTCCGCCTCGCCGCTTTCTGTACGAACGGTCACAGCCGCTTCCCGCACACCTTCAATGCTTCTGAGCGCCGCTTCAATTTCTCCCGGCTCAATCCGGTAGCCGCGGATTTTCACCTGGTCATCCAGACGGCCGAGGAATTCAACCTGTCCGTCTGGGAGCCAGCGCGCCAGATCACCCGTTTTGTACATGCGTTCACCCGGATAAAATGGATCATCAAGAAAACGTTCTTCTGTTAATTCCGGACGATTCAAGTAGCCTCTGGCGACGCCGGCTCCGGCGATATACAATTCTCCGATACATCGAGCAGGCAGCATCTTCTGCTTCTGGTTAAGAATATACAATCTGACATGATGAATAGGTTTGCCAATGGGAATTCGGTCAAGTTTTTCATCCAGCGGGCAATCAAAGTATGCCGCTTCTACAGTAGCTTCGGTAGGCCCATAGGAATTGGTTAATGTAACATCTGGCAGCAATTCACAGAACCGAGAGACAAGATGTGCCCCCAGCTGTTCGCCTCCAGAAAACACCCTCTTCAGCCGGTTCGTTTTGATCGGTACAGGGCCATTTTTTAGATATTCTAAAAACGCATGAAGCATAGAAGGCACAAAATGCATCGCTGTAATCTGCTGTTCTTCTATGACCTTCAATATCATGTCAGGTTCTTTTTCGCCTCCTTGAGGAAGCAGATAAACAGAGGCGCCAGCGTACGGCCACCAAAACAGCTCCCATATCGAAGCATCGAAGGAATACGACGTTTTATGCAAAATGACGTCCGATTGGTTCAAAGGATAGCGGAACTGAAGGGAATTTAAAAAATTCACTGCAGATTGATGCTCAACCTGTACACCCTTAGGTCTTCCAGTAGAGCCGGATGTATAAATCATATAGGCTAAAGAATCCGGATAGACTTCAACATTTGGATTGGACAGACGACGTTTCAGCCCGCTGTTTAATTGACTGAGATGAACGATTTCTCCATCAAAAGCCGGAATGTCTAGATTGTCAGATTGAATAAGGAGAATGTCAGAATCGCTGTCCTTCAGCAAAAAGCGGATCCGTTCCTCTGGATAATCCGGGTCAATAGGAAGATAAGCACCGCCTGCTTTTAGAATCGCATAAATCCCGATCAGCATTTCAGGGGAACGCCTTCCCATAATGGCAACAGTCGTTTCGGCTTTTACTCCCCGGTCGATCAGCTCCCAGGCTACACGGTTAGCCTGTTCGTTCAATTCCTTGTAGGTTATCTCTCCGTCTTCAACGATCACGGCCGGTTGGTCAGGTGTTTTTGCCGCTTGCTGTTCGAGTGCATGGTGCAGGGTCTGTTTCAACCGATAGCCTGTCTCTTCAAGCGGCTGGCATGAGTCAATGAAAGACCTTTCTTCTTCTAAAGTCAGGATCGGAATATCGTCCAATTCCATGTCAGGACTGGAAACTGTGTTTTCCACAAGTGTCGTAAAAAGGCCGGCCCACCTTTGAACGGTATCTTCTTCAAACAAAGCGGTACTGTATTCAAACTGACAGTACAGCTCAGCTTCATGCTCTGTGACATACAGGGAAATATCGAACTTAGATATCGGATGCTGCAAATCGTTCCATCTAAGCAGCAAATCATTCATTTTCAGCGTTTGCTTTTCCATATTTTGCAGCACAAGTGTTGTATCAAACAGCGGATTCCGGCTCATTTCCCGCTGCACACCGAGTTGATCAACCAGCTCTTCAAACGGATAATCCTGATGCTCATAGGCTTCCAGTGCAGTCTGCTTGACTTCCTTCAGAAAATCCGTAAATGTCTTATTGCCGGCTGGGTGCGTCCGGAGCGCTAATGTATTGACGAACATGCCAAAGACCGCTTCAAGATCGGCATGCGGGCGTCCGGCAATAGGCGAACCGATCACGATGTCTTCCTGACCGCTTAACCGCGACAAAAAAGCTGAATACAATGCGAGTAGCGTCATGTACAGCGTGCTCTCATTTTTGCGGGCTAGCTCCTTCAGGCGGGACGTGATTTCTTCATTCATTTGAAATAAAACTTTGCCGCCCGTGAAATTCCGTTCTGCCGGTCGGCGCTTGTCTGTTGGGAGCTCGAGCACCGGCAGCTCACCGCTAAACTGTCTCAGCCAGTAAGTCTCCTGCTTTTTGTATGTGTCTCCCTTTTGAAATTCCTGCTGCCAAACGGCGTAATCTTTATATTGGATTCGTAACGGCTTAAGCGTCCGATTTGCATAGCGCTCAGTGAATTCGCGGATTAAAAGCTGAACGGATACACCATCGGAAATGATATGATGCATGTCCACCAGCAGCAAATGCTTCTCATTTGCCAGTTTCACAAGGCCAGCTCTGAATAACGGCGCTTGACTGAGGTCAAATGGACGGACAAATCCAGCAGCAGAGGCTTCTTCACTTAACGTGAATGGAACCTCACTGTGAATACGCTGTACGGGCTCGGCATCTTCTCCCGGCACAAAGGACGTTCGAAGCGGCTCATGCCGGCTGATCAGTTCCTTGAATACAGCAGCCAGTTTTTCGCGATCAAGCTTCCCTTCCAGTTCTAAAACTGCCGGCATGTTGTAGCCGACTCCTCCATTATCTAGATGCTGGAGCACGTACATCCGCTTTTGAGCTGATGATACTGGGTACGTCGGTTGTTCTTTTGCCTGTACAACCGACGCAAAGGGATTTTCCTCTGCATGTCGAATAATGAGAGCCAATCCTTCCACTGTCGGATGGGCAAATACGTCCTTCAGCGGGACTTGAACATGAAATTCCTTGGCGATTCGCGACACAAGCACCGTTGCTTTTAACGAGTGTCCGCCGCGGTCAAAAAAGTTGTCGTGAATGCCGATCGGGGCTTCCTTCAGCACATCTTCAAACAGCTGCGAAAGCTTTACCTCTAACAGGTTCCGCGGAGCAGCGTATGTATTACTGCTGATTGAAGCTTCCGGTTTTGGAAGAGCTGATTGATCGACTTTTCCGTTCGGCGTCAAAGGAATGCTGTCAACCCAGACCCATTTGGCCGGAATCATATATTCCGGGAGCTTATTTGCCAGATATTGTCGCAAAGCCGAGGGATCCAGCCTGTGCATACTGCAATAATAAGCGCATAACTCATGTTCTTCACCTTGATTTTGCCTGATAAGAATAGCAGCTTCTTTGACCTCTGGATGATTCATTAACGCGATTTCTATTTCTTGCGGCTCGATTCGATAACCTCTGATTTTCACTTGATCGTCGGCTCGACCGATATATTCAAAGCTGCCGTCTTCACGAATTCTCGCTACATCTCCCGTTCGGTACATGACCGCTCCGGACCTGAAGGGATCGGGTAAAAATTTCTCTCGCGTCAGTTTATCGTTATTGATATAACCTCTGGCGACACTTGAACCGGAAATATATAGTTCTCCTGATACCCCCCGAGGCTGCAGCTGTTTTTGGCGATTTAAAATATACAGATCAGTACAATCAATCGGTTTTCCGATCGGAGGAAACTCCGGAATTTGGTTACCCGGATGTATGGTATATGCCGACACTACATGAGTTTCTGAAGGTCCATAATGATTGTGCAAGTACATGCTGCGCTGGCGCAAAACATCTTGGAGAAGACTGGAAACGATTAATTGCTCACCGGCTGTAATCAGGTGTTTTACATCATGAGGAAACGCGTTCGCAAATTCCTGTTCGCTGAAAATCATTTTGATAAAAGCCGTTGGGAGAAACACAATAGTCGTCTGATGCTCTTTTATAAATGCAAACAGCTGAGGTACGTCTCTTTTTATAGCTTCTGGCACGATATGAAGTGTGCCGCCTCCCAGCAATGTTGAAAATATTTCTTGATAGCAGACGTCAAAGGCAGGAGTTGCAAATTGCAAAACATCATTTTCAAAATCAATGCCAGAGCGAGTGAATTCGAACTGCAGCAAGTTAGCCATATTTCGATGTTCAAATTGAACGCCCTTTGGTTTTCCTGTTGTGCCTGATGTGTAAATCATATAGAGCAGGTCGTCCGCACTATTCACTGAATGTAAGCAGCTGCCGTCTTCGATTTGAATATCTTCCATATAGATAACATTCAGGCCAGTCTCAAGCAAAGGTGCAAAATGCGCTTGTGAAACGACATGAGAGCAGCCGCAGTCATTCAGAATATAATTTATTCTGTCAGACGGATAATGGGGATCGATTGGAACAATGGCGCCTCCAGCCTTCAATATACCGAGAATACCTGTAACGAACTCAGTTGAGCGTTCCATCATGATTGCGACAGGTTCCTGCCTCATAACGCCTTTATTCCGCAAATGCCGTGCCAATCTGTTGGCGGATTCGTTCAATTCTTTATAGGTCAGAGAATGCGCTTGATCAATCACAGCCCGCGCGTCAGGCGTCTTTTCTGCCTGTTTTTCAAACATGGCATGGATGGTTTCGTAAACTGGTTTGTGATCTTTGATTTCCCCAATCAGCTGCAGCTTTTCAGTGTCTGTTGTGATATCGATGTCTTCGGGTGAGAGATGCGGATGATCTAAGATTTGGGAAACAGTGTTCAAAAGATGCTCCTTAACAGAAAGCACAAAGGATCGGTCGTGCAGTGCTGCATCATAGCTCATTTTTATATGGATTTCTTCCGCTGGCGCCACCATAAGATAAAAGCTGTAATTGGTTTCATCCGCTACTGTAAAGTTATGAATCTGAAAAAGATCTGAATCAGGCACCTGGCTGTTCAGCATTTCTATTTCTTTCTGCACCGGATAGTTTTCGAATACAAGAATGTGATCAATCAAACCTTGCTTGACTGCTGAACGGGACTGTATCTCGTATAGAGGATGGTAGCTGTATGCTTCTGCAGCAAGGCGATCCTTTTGCATGTCTTTTACGAGCTGTAAAAATGGCGTTTTTGATCCATGCAGCCGTATGGGAATCGTGTTGATGAAAAGCCCGACCATTTGTTCAATTCCTTCAATGTCTGAGGGCCTTCCTGAAATGACAGAACCGAATACCGCGTCATCACTATTGTTATATTTTTGAAGAAGAATTCCCCATAGGGTATGGAAAATTGTACTGAGTGTGACTTCTTCTCTTACGGCAAGCTCTGACAGCCTGCTGCTGTCTTCTTTTGAAAATGAAAATGTAATTTGCTCCTGCCTGCTTGTACTCTTTGTTTTTTTCTGCTTCGGGAGCAAGGTTTGCTGCTCAATGCCGGAAAGATAATTGTCCCAATAGGAAACAGCTTTCTCTTTGTCTTGCTCCATCAGCCAATTGATATAAGTTCCGTATGGCTGAACGGGCTCCAATGATAATGGAGCCCCTTTTATTTTTGATGCATAAATCTGAAGGAATTCTTTTAGTACAATGCCGAGGCACCAGCCGTCCATCATGATGTGATGAAAGGTCCAAATACAAGTATATTGCCGCATTCCGGTTCGAATAAGTGTGATGCGCATGAGCATATCTTTTTGCAGATGAAACCCTTTGGCGCGGTCCTTTTCTTTTATTCGTTCGACAAACGCAGATTGGCTCGCTTCATCTAAATGAGCAATGTCCTCCTCCAGTACACTGACAGTCCGTTCCCTCAAGACAACCTGCTGAGGTGAAGAGACATTTTGGCTGATGAAAATCGTTCTGAAAATGTCATGTCTTGCTACTAAAGCATTGATGCTCTCTTGGAAAAACTGCAAATTGACTTCTCCCTCTATTGTAAAAGAGGCTTGTTCAACATATGCCCGTGAATCTTTTTGCAGGAGGGAATGAAAGAGCATTCCTTCCTGCATATAAGACAGCGGATAAATATCCTGAATTGAATTCGCTTTTGTCATGTTCATATCTCCCTGTCACGATTTTCTACAAGTCTTCCACCAAGCTGGATATACTGTCCAAATCCTCTGCCGTTAATGATTGGCTGCTGAAATCGCTCAGCGTCTTTTCTGTGTTCTGTTTTTCAGCACAGTGTTTCATAATATCCTGCAAATAGCATTCAATCATGGTGATGAGCCCCTCCATTGTACCCCTGTGAAACCGTGCCGGAGGATAGCTGAGCTGAAAATGAAGCTGATTTTCTGCTGCCATCGCACTCATCTCAATAAGCTGCTCCCGCTTCCAAGTAGGAGTGATGTCCTTACCGCTCCCAAGACCGGATGGGCGGAAACGGTCTTGACTTTCTATGTCGTTGAACTGCCCTAAATAGTTAAAGCCGATTTCAGGTGTTTTTGAAAACACCATGCTTTTATGTTCGGGAGATGTAAGATATTTCAACATGCCGTACCCTACCCCTTTGTTCGGTATCCGGCCCAATGTATCTTTCACGGTTTTAACTGCGGTTCCAAGCTCATCCGCTTGATTTTCAAAGTCAATAAGGACGGGGTAAATGGATGTAAACCAGCCAACCGTCCGGCTGATGTCTAAATCCGGCAGAATGTGTTCTCTTCCGTGTCCCTCCATTGCCATACGGAGCTTGCTGCCCCCTGTCCAGTCACAAATTGCTAAGGAAGCCGCCGTCAATAGAATATCTTGTGTATCTGTGCCATAAGCGTGGTTTACCTTTTGCAGCAAGACCGCGGTGTCTGCTTCAGTGAGTGAAAAGCGCAATGTTTCCCTTTCACTGCTGTTCATATTCTCCATATAAGGCATTTCATATGGCAGTTCCGCTGCTTTTTCCTCTTCAACCGTCCGCCAGTACGTTTCCTCGCGAATCAGCTTGCTGCTTTGGGCATAATCTTGAACTCGCCGTGCGTATTCCTGATAGGAATCTGTTTTAGGCGGAAGCTGTATAGCCTGTCCTGAAGCTGCTTGATGATATGCCGCTGACAGGTCCTCCAGTAAAATTCTCCATGATACCCCATCAACGACCAAATGATGAATCGTGAGAAATAAATAATCTCCGGACAGCGTTTTAAACCAAGCGGCATGCAGTAATGGTCCTTGTTGGAGATTGATACTTTGCTGAAGATTTGCCACTTCTTCTTTAATGCTCGTTTCCCAATCGATTCCCGGATCTGAAAAATCAGAAATCCTTAAGCTGTACAGTTTGGATTCATGAATATCTTGGTTGATTTGCATCTGTTGTCCGCCATCTTCCCGATAAATCATCCGCAGGGCATCATGATGCTCTGCCAGTTTTTTTAATGATGCGCGCAGTGCATTTTCCGACAAACAATCAGGGCTAAACAGCATGACAGACTGGTTAAAATGGTGTCTTTCTTTTATATCCTGAGAGAGGAACCAATGCTGAATAGGTGTCCATGGGACAGCTCCCTGAACAGATCCTTGGTCTATTACTCTTTCTGTCTTCCGGATGACTGCTGATAAATCTTTTATTTTGGGATGGCGGAATAAATCGCTTGCATGCAAGCTCCATCCATAACGTCCGAGGCGCGCGGATACTTGAAGAGCCTTAATTGAATCTCCGCCTAGTTCAAAAAACGAATCTTCTATTCCGATCCTCTGTGTCCCGAGAACCTCCTGCCATATGATCGCAAGCTGTTCTTCAAGGTCATTTCGAGGCGGGACGTACGTTTGTTTAGATGTGATATCTGGTTCAGGCAGTGCTTTTCGGTTCAATTTTCCGTTGGCAGTGAGCGGGAGAGCATCCATTTCTATCACATAGGCCGGCATCATATAGCCTGGCAGCATTTGAGAAAGGTGAGTACGCACTTGTTCAGCATCAGTACCCTCTTTTACGCTTATATAGGCGTAAAGCTCCTTGGTGCCTAATTGTCCTGTTCGCGCCAATACGGCTGCTTCTTTGACACCGTCTATATGACGAAGCGCTGATTCAATCTCACCGAGCTCAACCCGGTACCCTCTTATTTTTACCTGATCATCGACACGGCCTACATATTCAATTGTGCCGTCCGGTAGCCAGCGTGCCAGATCACCGGTACGGTACATTTGTTCGCCGGGCGCAAATGGATTTGGCACAAATTTCTCTTTCGTCAGGTCTGGTCGACCAAGATAGCCTCTTGCCACACCATCTCCGCCGACACACAGTTCACCGACAGCTCCGATCGGCTGCAGCATTCCCCATTTATTTAAGATAAATGCGGTTGAATTACCAATCGGCCGGCCGATCGGAATGGAATGTTCATACAGTTTTTCAATGTGAAAACAAGTCGAAAATGTTGTATTCTCAGTCGGCCCATATCCGTTCCAGATTGACAATTCCGGGCATGCTTGCTTGATTCGATTGACATGACTGGCTGACAGAGCTTCTCCGCCAATAATCAGATTTATGAGCCGGGAAAATATTTTCTCATTCTGTTCTGTTAAATGGTTGAAAAGAGATGCAGTCAGCCACATTGTGGTGATTCCGTTTTGTTCTATGTATCTCTTAAGCTGATGGGAATCCAGAAATGTTTCTTTATCTGTGAGATGCAAAGCAGCGCCATTTAGCAGCGGCCCGAGTATTTCAAATGTAACGACATCAAAACCAAGTGAAGAAGTCAGCAGAAGCCGGTCTTCAGGTGTAAATTCAATGTAATTGCTGTTTTTGACAAGACGGATCACACTTCGCTGCTCAATCATGACACCCTTCGGTTTGCCGGTTGATCCTGAGGTATAGATGATATAAGCGAGTGAATGTGGCCCTGCTGGAGATTCAAAGTTCTTCGTTTCTCCTTGTCCTTGAATCTCTTCGATGACGATTTTCTCACATTTAAGCTCTAAGTCTAATCGTTGATTGTTTGCTTTTTCAGATTGAAGGAGTATTTTTGCACCGCTGTCTGACAGCATATATGATATTCGGTCAGCGGGAAGATCCTTAGCAATAGGCAGATAGGCTCCTCCAGCTTTCAAAATGCCGAGCATTCCTGCTGCAATTTCTGGAGTTCGTGTTGTCAATAATGCAACTACAGTTTCAGGTCCAACTCCTTTTCTCCGAAGAACGGCAGCAATCCTGTTTGCCCGGATGTTCAGCTCCTTATACGTTAATGTTTGTTCATCGCCGGCCACAGCTATGGCATCAGGCGTTTGTGCAGCCTGTAACTCAAACAGCCTGCTGATGGTTTCATGTCTCGGATACTCTCTTTTTGTACAGTTGAGTTCATGGATAAGGAAATGAGTTTCATTCTCGTCCAATACATGTATTGTTCCAAGTGCCGCTTCGCTGTCTTGGATGATGGCGCGCAGCATATTCATTAAATATTGAAGCCACATTTCAATCGTATTTTTCTGATAGAGATCAGTGCTATATTCCATTTGAAACATCATAGAACCATTAGCTTCCTCGTACGCATATAGGGTTAAATCGAACTTTGAGACCTGATGTTCCACATTTGTTGCGGGCCGGAGACACAGGTCCTTCAGCTGCATGGATTCTTGGTCCATATTCTGAAGCACAAACATCACATCAAACAGCGGATTTCGGCTCATATCCCTCGTCATGCCGAGCTTATCGACAAGCTCTTCGAACGGATAATCCTGATGTTCGTAAGCTTCCAAGGCGGTCTCGCGCACTTCCTGCAAAAATTGCGCAAACGGCTTCCCGCCCTCCGGGCGTGTGCGAAGCGCCAGGGTGTTGACGAACATTCCAAGTATCGGCTCAAGATCTTTGTGAGGACGTCCGGCAATTGGTGACCCGACGATGATGTCTTCCTGTCCGCTTAAGCGCGCCAATAACGCTGTGTAAGCTGCAAGGAGCACCATGTACAGAGTGCTTCCGTTCTCTCGTGCGAGCTTGTGAAGCCCGGCTGTGAGTTCTTGATCGAGCGTAAATGAGACTTGATCACCCGCAAAGCTTCGCACCGGCGGACGGGCGTAATCAGCCGGCAGGACCAGTACGGGCAGCTCGCCTTCGAGCTGCTTCAGCCAGTATGCCTCCTGCGTCTTGTACGTGTCTCCTTTTTTAAAGGCCTCCTGCCATACGGCATAGTCTTTATATTGAATGTGAAGCGCAGGTAGCTCCTGATTGGCGTACAGCTCCCCGAATTCCCGAATGAGCGTATTGACTGACACACCGTCTGAAATAATGTGATGCATATCGACCAGTAATAGATGCCGCCCGTCTGATACCTTGACGATCCCCGCTCGGAACAGCGGAGCTTGGCTGAGTTCAAACGGCTGGATAAACGCTGCCGCGGCTTCCTGTTCAGTTTGTCCGCCGAGCACAGAGGTGCGGAATGTAAACGGCACTTCGTCATGGATGCGCTGAACCGGCTCGCCGTCTGTGTCCGTTGTAAAGGACGTCCGCAGTGACTCGTGGCGTTTGATCAGCTTTTTGAATACAGCATCCATTCTTGTAAGATCCAGCTTTCCTTCCAGCTCCAAGACTGCCGGCATATTGTAGCCTGTGCCTCCATCCTCCAGCTGCTGGAGCACATACATCCGCTTTTGGGCGGAGGAAACCGGGTAGGTCTCGCGTTTTTCAGCCGGCTTAATGGCTTCATACGGACTTTCCGTTCCTTCGCTGATGACAGAAGCCAAACCTTCTACCGTCGGATGGGCGAACACATCCTTCAGCGGCACTTGGACGCCGAATTCCTTGGCGATCCGGGAGACAAGCGCGGTGGCTTTTAAGGAATGGCCGCCCCGGTCAAAAAAGTTGTCGTGAATGCCGACAGGTCCGCTTTTCAGCACTTCCTCCCATAGCTGGGAAAGCTTCATCTCTGTCAGGTTTCTCGGCGCTGTGTAGGTTTCCCGATCTGCCGCTCCGCCCGGAGCAGGCAACGCTTTTCGGTCGAGCTTTCCGCTCGGGGTAACCGGCCATTGTTCCATCTCGATGATATGAGCAGGAATCATATAGCCCGGAAGCAATGTCTCAAGCTGCTTGCGCACTTCATTTCTCCCGAGCCCTTCCGCATACGCACATAATTCCGCCTCGCCGCTTTCTGTACGAACAGTCACAGCCGCTTCCCGCACGCCTTCTATGCTTCTGAGCGCCGCTTCGATTTCTCCCGGCTCAATCCGGTAGCCGCGGATTTTTACCTGGTCATCCAGACGGCCGAGGAATTCAACCTGTCCGCCTGGGAGCCAGCGCGCCAAATCACCCGTTTTGTACATGCGTTCTCCCGGATAAAATGGATCATCAAGAAAACGTTCTTCTGTTAATTCCGGACGATTCAAGTAGCCTCTGGCGACCCCGGATCCGGCAATATACAATTCTCCCGCTACGCCGACAGGCTGTACGGCTAAATGAGGATCTAATACATACAGACGCGCGCCAGGCACGGGTTTTCCGATCGGAAGGCGTAAGCGATTCTTGTCCAGCTCAGGATCACACGCGTAAAATGCGGCATCAACGGTTGCTTCTGTCGGCCCGTAGCCGTGAACCAGCGATGTCTCCGGCAGCAAAGAAGCGAAACGGGCTGCCGTATGGGGAGCAAGCGGTTCACCTCCGGCGAATACGCGCTTCAGGCTTCTCGGTGCCTCTATTTCCGCTTGATCCAAAAAGCTGTTCAGCATGGCCGGAATAAAATGGGCCGTTGTAACGCCTTCCTCCCGAATGGCTTTTACCATCAATGCCGGGTCTTTCTCCCAGCCGGACGGAAGCAGATAGGCCGAAGCACCTGAAAGCGTCCACCAAAACAGCTGCCAGACAGATGCATCAAAGGAAAAAGACGTTTTCATCATAATGATGTCGTCTTCCTCTAAAGGAAACTGCATCTGCATGCCGGTCAGAAAGGAAACAGCCTGGCGGTGCTCCACGGCGACCCCTTTCGGCCGTCCAGTGGAGCCCGACGTATAGATCACATAGGCGAGAGAATCGCTGTCTGCTTGATGAAGAGAGTGACATTCAGATTCTTCATTCGCAAGCGCCGTCATATCCACTTCCAGTGTCTTTCCGGAAAAATCAGGTGCCTTTAATCCCGGCTGCGTCAGCAACAATGCTGCCCCGCTGTCTTTCAGCATATAGCTCAGCCGCTCCTCTGGATATGCAGGATCAAGAGGCACATAAGCCCCGCCTGCCTTTAATACGGCGAGAACGGCTGTCAGCATGTCCGGCGAACGCTCGCTTAGAACACCAACAATGCTTTCCTTTGTGATACCATGCGCCGTAAGGCGCGCTGCCAGCCTATTAGCGTACATGTCAAGCTGCGCGTAAGTCAGCGAGCCGCCAGAAAAGCGTAAGGCCGTCCGATCCGGCGTCAAAGCCACCTGACGTTCAAACAGCCCGTGCAGCGTCGGAGCTAACGCTGAAACAGCTCCCGTCGTATTATATTCAGCAACCATTTTCTGTGTTTTGTCATGATCTAGTAACGTCATCTTTGAAACAGGAAGAGAAGGATCAGAGATGACAGCTGAAATCATATGCTGTAAATAATCTTTTATCTCAGCTATTATGCCAGGCTCATATAAACCTGTATGAAAATTGATGCGCACGAACAATGTGCGGCCTGGAATCACTTTGACGCTGCAACCATAATTAGTCTCCTCCGCCATCGCAAAGTTTTCCACTGAGAAACCGAACGATCCAGTCTGGTTTAGTCCTTCAATTTCTTGCTGGGTCGGCACGTTTTCAAACACGATAATATGATCAATGAGCTCTTGTTTAAGAGCACTCTGTGCTTGAATGTCATATAGAGGGAAATAACTGTATGCTTCTGCTTCAGTCATTTCCTTTTGCATCCGGCTGACCAGGCCAGAGAAAGAAAGAGCTTTGCTTTGGACCCGGATGGGGATGGTATTGATAAAAAGGCCGACTATATTTTCTACATCCTCCAGCTCAGAGGGCCTGCCTGAGACGACTGATCCGAACACGGCATCGTCACAGCGATTGAATTTTTGCAGCAAAATTCCCCACAAAGCTTGGAAAACGGTGTTAAGCGTTGCACCGGATGCTGCTGCGATTTTCTGCAAATCGGACGTTTCTCTTTCAGAGATGGTAAACGTGACCTGCTGTAATTCACCTTCTGATACTAGCTCGTTTCTTTTTGGCAAAGAAGAAGCTTTCTCGAAATGCTGCAGCCGCTTTTTCCAATATTCAGCTGCCTCTTCACGATCCTGCTGCATCAGCCATTTAATATACGTTCCGTACGGCTGAACTGGCTGCAAATATGGAAGCCGCCCTTCTCCCAGCGCTTGATAAATGTGGAGAAAGTCTTTAATGATGATGCCTAAGCACCATCCGTCCATTAAAATATGGTGATGGCTCCAGATGCATACGTAACGCTCAGGCGCCCATTTTAAAACGGATATTCTCATCAGTACATCCGACTGAAGATCAAAGCCCCTTTTTTTATCTTGTTCCTTGAATGCTTCTGTACAATGTTCTTTCTCTCTCTCATTAAGATGAGAAATATCTTCAAAATGAACATGGCAAGGACGGTTTTTAAGCACCACCTGACGAGGTTTGGCTACATTTTTGTAGATAAAAGTCGTTCGAAAGATTTCATACCTGTCAAAAACAGCGTCCATACTTTTCTGGAAACGGTCTAAGTCAAGCTGCCCATTGATTGTAAAAGACGCTTGTTCAAAATAAGCTCTCGACTGTTCATCATACAGCGAATGAAAAAGCATCCCCTCCTGCATAAAAGACAAGGGATATATATCCTGTATTTCGGGTTGCTGCGGCATCAATGAATCTCCTCTCCTATAGTTTGTTGACGGCCCCCATAATCTCACTTAAATCCTCCAGCGTTAAATCCTCATCAGTAAAATCAGCGGCACTCCATTCGCGGTTTTCTTTGCCCGCGCAATGCTGAATCATGTTTTCAAGCGCATGTTTAAAATGATCGGCTAATGCTTGTATGGTTTGTTTCTTAAATTGAAGACGGTTATAAATAATGTGCATGTGCAGGCATCCTGATGAAACGGCTCCGCTGATATCAAGAACATAAGGACGCTCCCAATTCGGGCTGATTTCATTCCCTGTCTTAATATCAGAAATCTCAAAAGCTTTTGATTGAACATCCTGATCAAACTGGCCTAAGTAATTAAAGCTGATTTCCGGGTCGCTGTACTCAGAATCCCATATCTTATTGATATATTTCAGCACTCCATAGCCTGCGCCTTTATGCGGTATGCGGTGCAGCATGTCTTTTGTCTGTTTAATGTGTCGTCCCAGCCGCTCACCTTCATCCGTATAGTCAGAATCACTCATATCAAGCCATACAGGATAAATTGAAGTGAACCAGCCTACAGTTCTGTTCATGTCGATATTGTCAAGATAATCTTCTCTGCCGTGGCCCTCCATACTGATTTTGAAATGGTCAAGTCCCGTCCATTCCTGCAAAGCTAGGCCTAAAGCAGTCAGAAGGATATCATTCGTTTCCGTGTTGTATGCATTGTTTGCACCAGTTAACAGCAATTCTGTATCTTCACGAGACAGCTCGAAGTCAATTACTTCTGTATCTTTGAATGAGTTCGATGTGACCGAATGATCTTTGGGAATACGCTCAATATGCCGGTCCTCCCGCTCATTCCAATACGCGATTTCACGCTGCAGACGACGGCTCTTTGAATAGTCAGCCAATGTTTGTGCATAAGTGAAATATGAATCCGTTTTTTCCGGCAGTACGATGGGTTTTCCTGAGACTGCCTGTTCGTAAGCAATTGAAAAATCCTCAAATAAAATGCGCCATGAAACGGCATCAATGACTAAGTGATGGATCGTCAGAAACAAATGGTCTCCATCTTCGGCTTTAAACAAACCAGCATGAAGCAAAGGGCCAGTCTCCAGTCGAATAGTTTGCTGAATTTGGTTTGCCATTTCTTCAATCTGTTTGTGTGCTTCGGCTGACAAGCACTGTGCATTTTCGGCTGTATTTGAACGATGATCTCTTATATCAAACAGATCGAAGGCATATAGCTCCTCATCCGGAAGATCTGCTCCTCTGTTAACCTGTACAGGCTTGCCATCTTTGTAACGGCATATGATTCTCAGTGCGTCATGATGAGTCACCAAGCTTCTCAGTACATTTCTGAGTGCAATGTCATCAAACCGTTCAGCCCGGTAGAGCATGACAGATTGATTAAAATGGTGGGCTTCCAATGATTGTGAGAGAAACCATTGCTGTACAGGTGTCCAAGGCAGCTCGCCTTCGACTGGCGTTTGGTCAATTACGCGTACGGCTTTTCGAACGCGGGCGGACAGTTCACCAAGCGTCTGATGCTCAAACATCTCACGCACTGTCGTTTCATAGCCTCGCTGCTTCAGCCGTGCACACACCTGCAACGCTTTTATTGAATCCCCTCCAAGCTCAAAGAAATTTGCGCTGACACCTATCTCCTCCGCTTCGAGCAGTTCCTCCCAAATGTCAGCCATCGCCTTTTCAATCTCATTTCTAGGGCTGATATCATTCTCAGCTTGAGCGCGCTTATCTGGTTCCGGCAGGGCTTTCTGGTCGAGCTTGCCGTTAACCGTCAGCGGGATGCTGTCAATTTGGATCAAGCGGGCAGGCACCATAAAATCAGGCAGAACGGCTCTCAGGGCAGCCCTGATATCTGCTTCATTTACGACCTGTCCATCTTCCGCAACCAAGTAAGCATATACAGCGGATTGGCCTTGTTCATCATCTCTTGTGATGACAGCAGCCTCTTTAATTATTGGAAGCTGAAGCAGAGACGCCTGGATTTCACCGAGCTCGATGCGGTGTCCTCTCACCTTTACTTGATCATCAATGCGGCCCATATATTCCAGATCTCCACTTGCCAGACGCTTTGCAAGGTCTCCGGTTCGGTATAATCTGTCTCCCGGAAGATAAGGATTAGGTACAAATCGGGCCGCGGTCAGATCATCTCTGTTCAAATATCCCCGGGCTACACCTTCTCCGCCAATATACAGCTCTCCTGGAACTCCTGTAGGCTGTAGATTCATATGAGCATCCATCACATAAGCCTGAAGGGTTGCCAGCGGTTTTCCGATATTGCTTTTATTTTTTTCTATATCTGCTGAGGACAATTTCTTATATGTCACATGTACAGTTGTTTCAGTAATGCCGTACATATTGATCAGATCAGCATCAGGGTATTTCTCGTTCCAGGTTACAAGCATGCCGGGCTGTAAAGCTTCTCCGCCGAAAATAACGTATCGCACATGTAATCGGTCCGTATGGTTTTCTTCTTCATGAATGAGTCCGTAAAAAGCAGTTGGAGTCTGATTGAGTACTGTGACGCCCTCGTTTTTTAACAATAGGCGGAATGCGTTTGGATCGCGGGCTGTTTCTCTGGAGACAACAACCAGCGTACTTCCATTCAGCAACGCTCCGAACATTTCCCATACTGAGAAATCAAAGCAATATGAATGAAATAAAGTCCAAACGTCCTCACTGCCAAAATCAAAAGGCAGGTCCTGATGCTTCAATAGACTAATCACATTACGGTGCTCGACAACGACGCCCTTTGGCTGCCCAGTGGTTCCAGATGTATAAATCACATAAGCTGGCTGGTCTGCTAATGTTTCTTGCGCTTTCAAATCAGGCGAAATCAATTCGTTTTCGGCGTCATTCAGGTATAAAATTTGCCCATGGTAATCCGCCGGCTTGTTGTGTCCGTGCTCTGTCAGGAGAATTCTCGCCCCGCTGTCATTCAGCATAAAGCTGATGCGTTCTTGAGGATATTCAGGGTCAATCGGCAAGTATGCCCCTCCGGCCTTTAGAATAGATAAAACGCCAATCACCATATCAGGCGATCGATCAAACATTAAACCGATGATATCCCCGGATCGGACTCCTTGTTTCATCAGCATAGCCGCTGTCCGTTCTGCTTTTTCATTCAGGTCCCGATAAGTCAGCCGTATATGATCGCATACGACTGCGGTATGTTCGGGATGTTCAGCTGCTTGTTTTTCAAATAAACGAACGATGCTTTCATCTCTTGGATAGTCAGCATACTGACCCATCGTTTCAAGAAGCAATTCGCGCGCTGGAGCAGATAGCAATTGCATTTCCGAAAGCTTCCTATGGATATCAGACGTTATTCCTTTCACCAGCTCAATAAAATGGGAAGCCCATCTTGCAATGGTCTCTTCTTCAAACAGCGCGGTACTGTATTCGAAGCGGCAGCGAATGCCATCGGAATGCTCCTCAGCGTGTAATGTCAAATCGAATTTAGATACATTGTGTGACGGGGTTACAGACGAGATAGATAAACCAGGCACTTCAAACCGGAAATCTTCGCTGTTTTGAAGCACGAGCATCGCGTCAAACAGCGGATTGCGATTTACCTCCCGTTTCGTTTCAAGCTTATTGACGAGCTCTTCAAAAGGATAATCCTGATGCTCGTATGCAGTCAGAGCAAGTTCGCGAATTTCCTGCAAATAAGAGCTGAACGTTTTGCGGCCCTCAGGCTGGCATCGCATAGCTAATGTATTGACAAACATCCCGATGACTCGCTCCAGATCAGCGTGCGGTCTCCCGGCAGCAGGCGAGCCGACAACGATATCCTCCTGCCCGCTCAGTTTGGAAAGCATGATGGAATAGACAGCCAGAAGGAGCATATACATCGTCGTTCCCGTTTCAAACATCAAGCGGTGCAGTTCTTCCGCCGTTCTTTTATCAATGTTTACTTCAAATGTTCCGCCGCTGAAATCAGGCAGAAGCGGCCTCGTTTTATCAAGCGGCAAATCCAATACTGGAAGGCTGCCGCCAAGCTGCTTCAGCCAGTAGGCCTCCTGTTTGCTGTAATGCGTTTCCGGAAACTTCTCCTGCTGCCAAACCGCAAAATCCTTATAATGCAGGTTTAAAGCTGGAAGCTCTTTTCCGCAATAAAGATCAGTGAATTCTTGGACGAGTGTACTCATGGAGATTCCGTCAGCAATGATGTGATGCATATCAAGCAACAAATAGGCTCTTTCTTTTTCGAGAGATATCAAGCTTGCTCTAAAAAGCGGTCCCGCGGTGAGATCAAACGGTTTGATAAAGGACGAGATCGCAGACTGCAGCATTTGCTCTGAGTCAATTTCAAGCTCTTTCAGATCAGCTGTCAGCGCCGGATGAATCTTTTGCACTGGCTCTCCGTTGTTCAGTTCAAATGCCGTACGCAATGATTCATGCCGATTCACAAGCTCTGTGAGAACTTTTCTCAATCTCCCGCGATCCAGATGTCCTCGCAGTTCCAGTACCGCCGGCATGTTGTAACCTGTGCTGTCATCTGCCAACTGGTAAAGAGCGTATAATCTTTTTTGCGAGAAAGACAGCGGATAAACATCTCTAAAATCCGCAGGTTCAATCTGCGTAAAAGCATGCTCATGTAAACTCATCAGTTTGGCTGCCATGCTTTCCACGGTCGGATAAGAAAAAACGTCACTGAGCGGCAGCTCGATATTCAGCCGTTTATGTATTCTTGATACGAGTGTGGCTGCTTTTAAGGACTGTCCGCCTAATTGAAAGAAATCATCGCGAATACCGATTTGATTTTTGTTCAGCACCTCTTCCCAAATGCGTGCCAGTTCCGTTTCCATTAAGGTTTGTGGCGGCATGTACGTTAAGCTAGTTGTGTTTTCTGGTTCCGGAAGTGCGGAACGGTCGAGCTTCCCGCTGGATGTTAACGGCATTTGAGTGATTTTGATGATGCTTGCGGGAATCATATAGGACGGCAATGTACCGGCAAGATGCTGGTGCAGATTCGGAAGGCCGTTTCCTTTTTCCGGAACGATATAAGCAACGAGTTCCTTTTCCTCATCAGAAACATCACGGGCCAGCACTGCAGCTTCCTTCACTCCAGATGCTTGCCGAAGAACAGTTTCAATCTCACTTAATTCAATGCGATATCCCCTGATTTTTACCTGATCATCAAAACGTCCAATATATTCAATCGTGCCATCAGGCAGGAAGCGCCCTGCATCCCCGGTTCGATATAAGCGTTCCCCTTTAAGGAATGGATGGTCTGTGAATGCTTTCTCTGTTAGCTCTGTCCGCTTATAGTACCCCTGGGCGAGACCCGCGCCGGAAATACACAGTTCACCCGCCGCGCCTATCGGCTGCAGCTGCTCTCCTTGTAAAATATATACTTTTGTATTGGCGATCGGGTGTCCGATCGTGATTCTCTCTTCTTCGTTCAGATGACGAAGGATTGTTGTTGCCACACTGTTTTCTGTCGGTCCATATTCATTTGCAAGTTCAGCGGAGGGACAAATCTTTCTGCTGGTCTCAAGCAGGTCGGGAGTCACTGCCTCGCCCGCAAATGTCACGATACGAAGACTTTTTGCATCTTCAGCAGTCAGCACTTCTAATAACACCCGGTACAAGGAAGGAACAATAAGCATATGACTAACCTTGTATTGAGCTATTTTCCGTCTGAGGGCGAGCACGTCCTTCGCTTCGTTATCTGTTGTCAGCAACACGCATGCGCCGGACAGAAGCGGAGTAAACAAGCTCGTCACGCAGCCGTCGAAAACATAGGAAAACAGATGAAGTGCTGTATCCCCTTCGCTCATGCCGTACTCTTCCCGTCTCCACTGCAAGGTATTTGCAATTCCTTGATGGTCAACGAGCACTCCTTTTGGCCGTCCTGTCGTTCCTGACGTATAGATCAGGTAGGCAAGCTCACCAATCGATGCATCAGGAGAATCCGTTCTGTAATGTGTTGTATGTCCTGATGTCACAATACTGCCTTCATAGCCTGACGGGATGGATGAAATAAGTTCTTCTTCTGTCAGTAAGAGAGCTGCTTGACTGTCATGCAGCAGAAAAGAAAGCCGCTCTTTCGGATAACTTGGATCAAGAGGCAGATAAGCGCCTCCGGCTTTCCAAATTCCAAGCAGGGCAGCAGCCATGTCCATTGACCGTTCCATCATCACAGCGACAATCCCGCCAGATCCAGCTCCCTTTTCTATCAGGGCGTGTGCAATCTGATTGGCTCTTTCATCTAATTGCCGATATGTCCGGCACTCATCTCCCATTCTCAAAGCAGCCGCGTCAGGTGTTTTAAGAGCCTGTTCCTCAAATAATTGGGATAGCGTTTTATTTGGATAATGGCGCTCCGTTTCGTTAAACGATTGAATGAGCTTTCGTTCTTCAGTAGGCACAATGTTGATGCTGTCGACAGCAATATCGGGATTTGACAAAATACAATCCATTGCCTCCATGAGGTGCCCTTGAATCCGAAGCACCTCTTCACGTTCATAAACGGCGGCATTGTAGCTGAATTTAATATAAAATGATTCACCTGGAACGATGACAACGTTAAGGTCATAGCTGGTTTGTTCTGACATAGAAATGTCATCAAGCTTCAATGCGTTTTCGTCATTTTCGCTTTGCCTATTGACTGCCTGCTGAAGCTGTACAGGATAATTTTCAAAGACAAGAATATGATCGATCAATCCTTGCTTCAAAGCACTGCGGTTTTGAATCTCGTAAAGCGGATAATAACCATGCTGCTCAGAACGTAAAGTATCCTCCTGCACGGATTTGACAAGCGTAGAAAATCTCATTTTCTCTGCAGATCGAATACGCACCGGAACAGTGTTAATAAACAAGCCGACCATTGACTCGATCCCGTCAATCGCTGACGGACGTCCGGAAACAACAGAGCCGAAGACCGCGTCATCCGTACCGTTGTAACGATGTAGAAGAACACCCCATAGACTCATAAATAAAGTGTTTAATGTAACTCCCCAATTTTGAGCAGCTGCTGTCAATTTCTGAACGATAGCCGGCTCTAAAGAAAAACGGATATTTGCGGCTTCATATTCCCCGTTCGCTGAGCGGCTTTTTAGTTTGGGAATAGAAGCGGTATTGCCGTACTCCTGCAGATAATCTCTCCAGTATGCAGCGGTTTCTTCTTGATCTTGTTCTCCGAGCCATTCAATATAACGGCTGTACGGCACCGTGCTATCGAGCTGTACAGGCCTGTTATTTTTAAGTGAGTCATACATGCTGAAGAATTCTTTGAGGATGATGCCCAGGCACCAGCCATCCATGATGATATGGTGATGCGTCCAGACACATGTATATGTGCTGTCTCCTCTATCAAAAAGCGTGAGCCGCATTAACGGATCTTTTTGCAAGTGAAACCCTTTTTCCCGGTCCTGCTGCATAAAGTCTTCTATCAGAGCAAGCTGCTCATCATGTTTCAGGTGAGAAAGATCTTCCCTTTGTACGGTCAATTCCCGGTTTGTCAGCACAACTTGCTGCGGCCCAGTGAGGTCTGGAACCTCCTTAATGAATATGGTTCTGAAAATATCGTATCGGGAAACAAGAAGATTTAAGCTTTTTTGAAACGAATCGATACACAGGCTGCCTGTAATGGTAAACGAGGTTTGTTCCACATAGGCTTTAGAGCTGAAATCAAGCAGTGAATGAAACAGCATCCCTTCCTGCATGTACGATAACGGATAAATATCTTGGATCTGTGTTGCTTGCGTCATCAATTCCACACACCTTTTCCAAAAGTTAAAGATCTTTAACGAGATTTTCGATGCTAGATAATGCGGATGGCGTTAGTTCTTTGTTGCTGAAATCGCTCAGCGTTTTTTCTCGTTCTTTTTTCTTTGTACAATGCTCAATGATCTCAATAAGATGACTGTGAAAGCTGTCCATCAAACACTGAATTGTGTTTTCGTGGAACACCCGGGTGTATACTGCTTTGACTTGCAGGCGTCCGTCTGTTATCAGAGCATTAATATCGAGCTCGTACTCTCTTTCTCTCTCCCCCGCTATTTCGTAACGAGGCTGATAAGAAGACAGTTGAAACAAATCAGAACCCTCACCTTCGCTGAATTGTCCAAGATAATTGAAGCTGATCTCAGGCTCTTTATGCTGTATGGCTCCCTTTTGTACTAATAAGCCGTAGCCCGATCCCTTATGCGGCACTCTTCTCAGTCTGTCCTTTGTCGCTTTGATTCTGTAACCGAGCTGATCTTCAGATGAATGCGGTGCACTCATGTCCAGAAGGATAGGATAAATAGAAGTGAACCAACCTACTGTTCGTGAAATATCAATATTCGGAACATGTCCTTCTCTTCCATGGCCCTCAGCGCTGATCACAATTTGTTCGTGTCCGCTCCATTCATAAAGCGCCATTCCTAAAGCGGTCAGCAAAAGTTCGTTGGCATCAGTACCATAGGCTTGCTGCGTTTCAAACAGCAGTTTTTTAGTCCAGTCACTGGCTAATACAAATGCAGCTGTTTCAGCACTGCTTTGATGCCTGTCCGACTCAGCCATGTCCTTAGGCAGAAAAACGTTATGAGCATCCAAAATCGTTTGCCAATATGTTATTTCTGATAACAATTGCCGGCTCCCGGCTATCTGTGCCAGACCGTTGGCATATGATAAATAAGAATCGCTTTTCGGCGGCAGTTTGATCTCTGTTTGCTCCAAAGACTGTTGGTAGGCTGCAGCTAAATCTTCAAGCAGAATCCTCCAAGAAACGCCATCTACAGCGAGATGGTGGATCGTAATCAGCAAATGGTCTCCCTCTCTCGTTTTAAACAATCCTGCTTGCAGCAAAGGTCCTTCTTTTACATTCATATTGCTTTGAAGCACGATTTCCTCAGCAGCAAATTTTTCTTTCAAGAGTGTGCCTTTTGCCTGTTCTTTTGTCCAATCCGCTAGATGAAATCCGAACAGTTCATTTTCAGTAATCTGAATACCGCGATTGTACTGAACGACACGCCCGGTATGATCCTGTGTAAACACCATGCGAAGCGCGTCATGATGCTCAGTCAATTTGCGCAGCGCTTGTCGAAGCGCGTCAGCATGAAACCCCTTTTCGCTGAAAAGCATGACCGATTGGTTGTAATGATCACGAAAAGCATGACGATGATCAAAAAATCTGCTCTGAATCGGTGTGAGATCCGCTTCACCTTCGATAGGCCTCTGTTCTGCCTGAGATATCAATGGAGTGATATGGCCGCTCAGCTCATGAACTGTTGGATAACGGAATAAATCTTGTATAGTCATGCTCCAGCCTTCAGCTGCCAGCCGGGCGGACACTTGCAGTGCTTTAATAGAGTCTCCTCCGAGCTCAAAAAAGGAGTCGTGAATGCCAACTCGAGACACGCTCAGCACGTCCTCCCATATCTGCGCTGTCATTCCCTGCAATTCGTTGACCGGTGCAGTATACGGCCGCGAGACAGCTTCATTTGGTGCCGGTAAGGCTCTTCTGTCCAGCTTCCCGTTTAATGTCAGCGGCATAGTTTCCAAAGGAATGATATGCGCAGGAACCATATATGCCGGCAGCATTTTTGATAAAGCACCGCGGAGAGCCGTTGTATCGGCATCGGAAGGCAGAATATACGCTGCCAAACGAGCCTGTCCATTCGTATCATTTTGAACCGCAACAACCGCTTCATTGACAAGTCCGGTTTGGAGGAGCACACTTTCAATTTCTTCTGTTTCGATTCTGTACCCGTTTATTTTTACTTGATGATCTATCCGGCCAAGAAGCCTGAGAGTGCCGTTTGGAAGCCAGCAAGCCAGATCCCCTGTTCTGTACAGTCTTTCTCCGGGCACAAATGGATTTTCTGTAAATTTCTTTTCCGTTAATTCAAATTTTCCGTGATAGCCCTTGGCAACGCCGGCTCCGCCGATACAAAGCTCGCCGGCAATACCGATCGGCTGTATTTGGTCAGTCTGGCTGAGTACGTACAGTTTTACATTGGGAAGCGGGATGCCGATCGGTACGCTGTCTCCCGAATACTCTTCACCCATATTCATTTCATAGTAACTTGAATCGATCGTGGCCTCTGTGACCCCGTAACTATTGATTAAGCGCATTTTGTTTCCGAAACGGTCCGCCAGTGTTTTGAAATCATGGGCTTTCACCATATCCGAACCAAGAATAAGGATGTCTAAGTCAGGAAGACTAAGCTGGTTGCGGTAAACATATTCCATAAATGGGACAATGAGTGCCGGTGTTGACTCCATGATCGTGATACGCTGGCGGTTCATCAATGCATATAATTCAGCAGGTTCAAGCCTTGTTTCATCAGGACAAATGACTAGAGTCCCTCCGTTGGCCAATGTTCTCGCCAAGTCTCCTGAAAAGACATCAAAGGAAAAGCTCGCCATTTGAAGCAGCCTGACAGGCATTTGATCGAGCTGATATATGCTCCGCCATGCAAGAACAGCATGAGCAAAGTTGCGGTGCGTAACGATAACGCCTTTAGGCGCACCGGTTGTTCCTGACGTATAAATGATATATGCCGAGTCCTCCGGGGCAGGAGATGAAGAAAGGTTGCATCTTTTTGCTTCATAGAAACTTTCATCATCAAGACAGACGCGAGAAATATCACCTATATCTGAGCCTGCAATCAAATGCTTTACTTCATTCTGTAAAAGAAGAATTTCAGCCCCGCTGTCTTTGAGAAGATATTCAACCCGGGCTTTTGGATAATGAGAATCTATCGGAATATACACGCCGCCGGCTTTCATAACAGCTAAAATGCCAACAATAGCATCAATGGATCGCTCCGCTAAAACAGCAACGATTGGCTGCGTCTCTTTTCCTTTTTCTTGCAGCGTACGCGCCAGACGATTGGCTTTTTCGTTGAGATGGCGATAGCTGATCTGTTTTTCACCGTCAATAACAGCAATATGCTCCGGTGTCTCTTCAGCCCTCTTTTCAAACATGCGATGAAAAACGGTATCAGTTTGAGAACATTCAACGTGGGTTTTGTTGAGTTCTATCAAAATCTTTTGTTTTTCTTTTTCGCTGAGTATATCCACTTGTGAAAGAGTTGTATTAGGATTTGACGTGGCAGCACGCAAAAATTCAGTAAAATGAGCTGTCCAGCGTTCAATTGTCGTTCTCATAAATACGTCGGTACTAAATTCCATGTCACATTTGATGACTCCATCTGATTCAGCCGCCATCAACGTCATGTCAAATACAGAAATTTGATGAATGACATTTGCAGGCCGGGCTTTTATGTCTCCAAGATGAATGTCTTGTTTGTCCATATTTTGAAGAATAAACATCGCATCAAACACTGGATTTCGGCTCATATCCCTTGTTACGCCGAGCTTGTCGACAAGCTCTTCGAACGGATAATCCTGATGTTCGTAAGCTTCCAATGCAGTCTCGCGCACTTCCTGCAAAAATTGCGCAAATGGCTTCCCGCCCTCCGGGCGTGTCCGAAGCGCCAGCGTATTGACGAACATTCCAAGTATCGGCTCAAGGTCTTTGTGAGGACGTCCGGCAATTGGTGACCCGACGATGATGTCTTCCTGTCCGCTTAAGCGCGCCAATAACGCTGTGTAAGCTGCCAGGAGCACCATGTACAGGGTGCTTCCGTTCTCGCGTGCGAGCTTGTGAAGTCCGGCTGTAAGTTCTTGATCAAGCGTAAATGAGACTTGATCACCCGCGAAGCTTCGCACAGGCGGCCGGGCGTAATCAGCCGGCAGGTCCAGTACGGGCAGCTCGCCTTCGAGCTGCTTCAGCCAGTACACCTCCTGCGTCTTGTACGTGTCTCCTTTTTTAAAGGCCTCCTGCCATACGGCATAGTCTTTATATTGAATGTGAAGCGCAGGTAGCTCTTGATTGGCGTACAGCTCCCCGAATTCCCGAATGAGCGTATTGACTGACACACCGTCTGAAATAATGTGATGCATATCGACCAGTAATAGATGCCGCCCGTCTGATACCTTGACGACCCCCGCTCGGAACAGCGGAGCTTGGCTGAGTTCAAACGGCTGGATAAACGCTGCCGCGGCTTCCTGTTCAGTTTGTCCGCCGAGCACAGAGGTGCGGAATGTAAACGGCACTTCGTCATGGATGCGCTGAACAGGCTCGCCGTCTGCGTCCGTTGTAAAGGACGTGCGCAGTGACTCGTGGCGTTTGATCAGCTTTTTGAATACGGCCTCCATTCTTGTAAGATCCAGCTTTCCTTCCAGCTCCAAGACTGCCGGCATATTGTAGCCTGTGCCCCCATCCTCCAGCTGCTGGAGCACATACATCCGCTTTTGGGCGGAGGAAACCGGGTAGGTCTCGCGTTTTTCAGCCGGCTTAATGGCTTCATACGGACTTTCCGTTCCTTCGCTGATGACAGAAGCCAAACCTTCTACTGTCGGATGGGCAAACACATCCTTCAGCGGCACTTGGACGCCGAATTCCTTGGCGATCCGGGAGACAAGCGCGGTGGCTTTTAAGGAATGGCCGCCCCGGTCAAAAAAGTTGTCGTGAATGCCGACAGGGCCGCTTTTCAGCACTTCCTCCCACAGCTGGGAAAGCTTCATCTCTGTCAGATTTCTCGGTGCTGTGTAGGTTTCCCGATCTGCCGCTCCGCCAGGAGCAGGCAGCGCTTTTCGGTCGAGCTTTCCGCTCGGGGTAACCGGCCATTGTTCCATCTCGATGATATGAGCAGGAATCATATAGCCCGGAAGCAATGTCTCAAGCTGCTTGCGCACTTCATTTCTCCCGAGTCCTTCCGCATACGCACATAATTCCGCCTCGCCGCTTTCTGTACGAACGGTCACAGCCGCTTCCCGCACACCTTCAATGCTTCTGAGCGCCGCTTCAATTTCTCCCGGCTCAATCCGGTAGCCGCGGATTTTCACCTGGTCATCCAGACGGCCGAGGAATTCAACCTGACCATCTGGAAGCCATTGTGCTAAATCCCCTGTTTTGTACATGTGTTCTCCCGGATAAAATGGATCATCAAGAAAACGTTCTTCTGTTAATTCCGGACGATTCAAGTAGCCTCTGGCGACGCCGGCTCCGGCGATATACAATTCTCCCGCTACGCCGACAGGCTGTACGGCTAAATGAGGATCTAGCACATACAGACGCGCGCCAGGCACGGGTTTTCCGATCGGAAGGCGTAAGCGATCCTTGTCCAGCTCAGGATCACACGCGTAAAATGCGGCATCAACGGTTGCTTCTGTCGGCCCGTAGCCGTGAACCAGCGATGTCTCCGGCAGCAAAGAAGCGAATCGGGCTGCCGTATGGGGAGTAAGCGGTTCACCTCCGGCGAATACACGCTTCAGGCTTCTCGGTGCCTCTATTTCCGCTTGATCCAAAAAGCTGTTCAGCATGGCCGGAATAAAATGGGCCGTTGTAACGCCTTCCTCCCGAATGGCTTTTACCATCAATGCCGGGTCTTTCTCCCAGCCGGACGGAAGCAGATAGGCCGAAGCACCTGAAAGCGTCCACCAAAACAGCTGCCAGACAGATGCATCAAAGGAAAAAGACGTTTTCATCATAATGATGTCGTCTTCCTCTAAAGGAAACTGCATCTGCATGCCGGTCAGAAAGGAAACAGCCTGGCGGTGCTCCACGGCGACCCCTTTCGGCCGTCCAGTGGAGCCCGACGTATAGATCACATAGGCGAGAGAATCGCTGTCTGCTTGATGAAGAGAGTGACATTCAGATTCTTCATTCACAAGCGCCGTCATATCCACTTCCAGTGTCTTACCGGAAAAAACAGGTGCCTTTAATCCCGGCTGCGTCAGCAACAATGCTGCCCCGCTGTCTTTCAGCATATAGCTCAGCCGCTCCTCTGGATATACAGGATCAAGCGGCACATAAGCTCCGCCAGCCTTTAATACGGCGAGAACGGCTGTCAGCATGTCCGGCGAACGTTCGCTTAGAACACCGACAATGCTTTCCTTTGTGATACCATGCGCCGTAAGGCGCGCTGCCAGCCTGTTGGCGTACATGTCAAGCTGCGCGTAAGTCAGCGAGCCGCCAGAAAAGCGTAAGGCCGTCCGATCCGGCGTCAAAGCCGCCTGACGTTCAAACAGCCCGTGCAGCGTCGAAGCTACAGGCGAAACAGCTTTCGTTCTGTTAAACTCATACAAAACTTTTTCTTTCTCACGTTTTTCTGCCATATCTAATTCTTTTATAGTACTATGCGGATTTTGAAGTGCGTTTTCCAGCAACGTAAGCAGGTGGTGCTGAATCCGTTTAATGTCCTCAAGAGAAAATAAGGTATTTTGATAGTCGAAATTTAATTGAATGGCTCCAGTATCTATCCGCTCCTGTATTTGAACAGAAAGCTCATTCGCGGTGTATCCGCTGAAATAAAGCGCCGTCTCATAGTTCAAATCATCCGCTTTTTGCCACTGAAGCGGATGGTACTGCATTGATATACCGATCAGGTTGTGTAAATCCTTATGTTCTTTTCTTAATTCATTCACCAGCAAATTATAAGGAAATCTTTGGTGGCGCATGACTGAAAGCTGTTCTCTGCCGACACTGCGTGCAAAGGAAAGAAAATCGGCGTCAGAATCAACCGTTTTTCTGATTGGAAGAGAACTGACAAACATGCCAAGCATTTCTTTCTCCGCCTTTGACCCCCTGTTTCCATAGTAGGTTCCGATCGCAAGGTCCGTTTTAGAGGTGATGCGGCTGATACATATGTAAAATGAAGCCATAAATAAGGAAATCATACTGATTTTCTGTTCTTCGCAAAAAGCTTGGATGGTATGTGCTAGGTAAGGTGAAAGTGTGATAGTATCTCTCGATGCGGAGGTACTCTGCTTTTGTGAAGTGCTCTGTCCGGTTAGTGAGTGGTATACCGGAGGCTGTTGGTAGGTTTGCGTCCAAAACAAATGGTCTTTTTCAAAACGTGAAGATTGTAAGTACTGCCTCTCTTTTTCTATGTAGCTAATGTAGGAAGGCTCTTGCTCATCGGGTACAGGCTCCCCTTTTTTGATTTTTTGATACAGATCAATAATTTGATTTCCCATCAAATTTAAAGAGATGCCGTCCATGATAATATGATGGAATTTCGCATATAACCAAATCTCATGAGGATGGATTCTAAGGAGATAAAATTGATACAGAGGCGAATCAAGCAGCTTAAACGGAATTCTGGCTTGATCATGAATCCATTGCTCTGTTTCTGTCATTTCAGCATTTGTAAAATCTATTATTTCAAGTGATAATCCTTTGTATTCTGCAAGATACAGACGAGGCTCTGAC
The DNA here is from genome assembly GCF_020861455.1 of Bacillus sp. AF23. Classification (NCBI taxonomy): domain Bacteria; kingdom Bacillati; phylum Bacillota; class Bacilli; order Caryophanales; family Bacillaceae; genus Bacillus; species Bacillus sp. AF23. The sequence continues at coordinate 112,039 of NZ_JAJHVY010000015.1, read as the reverse complement.
TCCGATTCAATTCCTTCTGTCAGCTGGAACCTGATTGCATCATTACGGGAGATTGAAAGGTTCAGAGCCAGCTGAAGAGCATCAAGATCAACATCACCCCTGAATTTTACACAGGCGGTCAGATTACAGATGCTTGTACCAGGCTCCAACAGTTCAGTAAACCAAACTCTCCTTTGGGCATGAGTTAAACCATAAGTATTTTCTTTCAACGAATTCCCTCCAATTCTAATTTATAAGAGGATAAGAAACTGAAATAATTACAATAAAAAGAAATTATATGACTATATAATCCATATATGCATTATATTAACCGAATTTTTTTAAAGTACAATAAAAAATATAAAATTTTTATAACATTTTTTTGAATATAGTATTAATTATTTATTTTTCTTGATTAATTTTATTAGGATTTCGAATGTAAAGTTATGAAAGCATTGATTTTTGATAGTTCTTCATCACTAGATTTTTTCTTCGTTTATTTAATTTCATATGAGGATAGTGTTGGACCGTTTATAAGATATTCTCCGCCTCAGTATCAGGTTACATTTCTACAATATTTAGCTGAATGTTTTAAAAACAAGCGCGATAATGTAAAAAGAAACATAAAAAAACCTGTTTTCCACGAAAACAGGTTTAGCGTTTTTATTGATTTGCCAAAATAACTGCAATGTGATCCTCAATGTCTTTGCCATCCGAGTCATCAATCAAACCGTTTAGAAGAATAGAGAAAACAAGCGTTTTTCCGCTCTTTGTTTCTGCATAGCCAGACAGAGAGCTGACAGTGCTTAACGACCCGGTCTTTGCCCTTATCTTTCCTTCTGCCGGGGTGTCTTTCATGCGGTTTCTTAGCGTCCCGCCTACCAGTCTGTCACTGTTCCCCGCTTCCGGCAGAGCATGCAGATAAGGTTGAAACCACTTTTCATCTTGAATGTCATATAACAGCTTTGTGATTTGGTCTGATGATACGGCGTTGATATGAGAGACCCCCGAACCATCCCTCAAAATAAGTGTTTTGGGATCAACGCTGAAATTCGGAAGCGTACTGTTTAGCACTTCAAGCCCTTTTTCCCAGCTGCCCTCTCCTTTTTCCGCTTTCCCCATCTCTTTTACAAGTACCTCGGCGTGTCCGTTATTGCTTAATTTCATAAAAGGAAGAAATAGCTTTGACAAAGGCATTGAGTGATGAGTGGCCAGTACGTCTGAAGAGTCGGGCGCTGTGCCCATTATGATTTTCCCTTTTACTGTTATGCCTTGTTTTTTAAGAGCCTGCTTAAATAAATCTAAAGCATATCCTGCCGGCTCCCAGACGGAAATCCACTCTTTTGTTTTGCTCGCATCAACCGGTATGCTCCCTTTAATCGTAATAGTGTTGGTTCCATGTTCTCTTTCGATAGAAAGATCTTTCTTTTTTCCCGCATCAACTGTTTTCGCCTCATTCTCAATCGCTACATAATCCGTTTTTGGTGACACTGATATTGCTGGCTTTTGTCCTTCTTTCTTTCCCGGACTGGCTTCTACTATCACAGTGCCTGCATCATAGTCCTCATTTGGAGACGCTGTCAGTGCGGAAATTTGCGCGCCGTAATAAGTGTACTCATCACTCCATGGCAAATCAGGCGAATAGCGGATATGATCATACCATGAGTCATCGGCGACAAGATTGCCTTTTATGGACTTGATGCCGGATTTTTTCAGCTTTTCGGCCATTTGATCAAAATCAGCTGGTAAAAGTGTCGGATCTCCTTTTCCTTTCAGATAAAGGTTGCCATTCAGCTTTTGTCCTTTGAGGCGGCCGTCTGTCCGCACTTCTGTTGTGAAAGAAAAATCCTCACCGAGAACAGAAAGTGCCGCGGCGGCTGTAAAAAGCTTCAAAGAAGAGGCGGGTCTCATCCGGACATCCCCTAAATGGTCATATATGACGTCGCCTGTTTCTGCAGAACGGACAGTAATGCCGGCCATTGCGCCTTTTAAAGCAGGTTCATTGGCTAAAATGGTTTCAATCTGCCCGGCAAGTGTATCCTGTTCTTCAGCCGCATGTGCAGCATGATGCATATATGGAATGGAAGCAAAGATGAAAAGCAGCAATATTACAAAATAAAGCTTCATGCTTTTTCTCATTTTCTTATCCCGCCTCTCCTGAATGGCTAACGATGATTACGCTCAATCGTGATGCTGCTTTTTACTGTCTTCTCTTCACCAGGCTCTAACACTTGTAAGCCGGTGAGTGACGAAGAGAGATCAAGGTTAACTGCGTTTGTCACCCATGTATAAGGCTCCGGGCACAAATACCCTTGTGTTCCATCTGCATTATACACAACCCAATGCTTAAATTGTTCATCCGCCTTGTAGATCATATTCAGGTGTGCATGCTGATGGTAAATGACAGCCTGATTTTCTCCCCCTCTCTTCTGATAAGAAGATAAAAAGACATCATCAAGCTGCTGCCGTAAGAGCATTCCTTCGTGCAAAGCTTCCTGATTCGGTATATCAATCAGCTTTCCGGTCGGCAATAAACGTTCATCCAATTCCCATTGCTGATCAGCAGTAAGAGAAAATAAAGAGCTCTCTTCCGGGAAAACGAAGGTCGTATGATAACCAAGCCCCCAAGGAAATGCATCCTTCCCTTTATTCATGATCGTGGCATGCTTATAAAGAGTGTTATCTATTAAAATGTATGTCATCCGTACAACAGCATGATGCGGAAATTGTTTATAAACATGGGGAATCTCCGAAAGATCAATTTCAGTTTCTATGATCACTTCTTCGTCTGTTTGTTTCATTGTTATGATGTCCCACTTTGTGTCATAGAGAAAGCCGTGAAGGTGATGGTGTTTATCCTTTTCATTGATATCAAAATGATACGTTCTGCCCCGGAAGGTGAACGTTCCGTCACTTATGCGGTTAGGCGGAAACAAAATGGGAATTCCATACAATGTAGGTGTGTCATGAAAGCTTTCAGTTGTTTCCGGTTCTCGTAAAAGGTGCATCTTTGTTTCTTTGTCTACGAGAGAAATGACGTTGCTGCCCCACTCAGGCACGACTATTATTTCCAAATGCTCATTACCCGCTTTGACAGCTGGTGTTCCTAAATACGTCATCTTTTCAATATAATTTGTCATGTGTACTCAACCTCTCCTTAATTCAATGCTTATATATGAATTCAATTCAGTGTGCACTATTTCCTCCATTTTATGTTTTCCCTTTAGTCTTTAAGTAAACAAAAAACACCATTCAAAATGAACGGTGTTCTCTTGGAGTTTATTGAATCAGACGTGTAATCTGCTTCTTTTTCCAAATGAATTGATAATACCCGTAAATCAAAAGCAAACTCACGGCAAATGCTGCCGGATAGCCTACCCAAATGCCGAGTATTTCAAGATTTGTATAGTGAGACAGAACAAACGCGACCGGCACTTCGATTCCCCAGATGGCGAAAATACTGATGAGGGTCGGCCATAAAACCGTTCCGCTTGCACGCATCGTCGCAGAAATAATTTGGGCATTCCCAAACAGCAAATAGCTCCATAACGTAATCATCAAAAGCCTGTGTGCAATGTAAAGGGTATCTTTCTCGGTCAAAAATAATGCTAAAATCTGATGTGCAAAAAGATAGATAAGGAGGATCAGCACACCGCCAATGATATAATTCAGCCAAATGCCGACCCGAATGACTTGCTTTAACCGGTCAAACTCATTCGCTCCAATAGATTGAGCGGCGAAAATAGACACCGCGATCCCCAGACTGACAGCCGGCATTTGCACATAGCTGGCTACCTGATTGACCACGCCATATGCTGCGGTTGCATCAGAGCCATAATGATTGACGAATGAAATGACCGCTATTTCCGATAGTGAGACGAGAATCATGTTAATGCTTGACGGAATACCAAGACGCAGCAGAAGCGCCAGCAGTTCCTTATCCATTTTCAAATAACGCCGCACTGTCTTATCAAATTGCAGCGGGTGTTTCGTTTTCCGCAGATACACCAACAATACGATAAAGGTCACAATTGTAGAAATAACGGTTGCGTAAGCAGAGCCGTAAATGCCCAGCTTCGGCAAGCCGAACATACCGAGAATTAAGATCGGTAAAAGTGCTATATTGATGACTGTGCTTACAATCAATGTATAAAAAGGTGTCTTAGAATCTCCTGTCCCCCGCAAGAATGTGGTATAAGCAAAATATAAAAACATAAACGGCATTGCGCAAAATAAGATACGCGCATAGCTGACACTGACATGAATTACATTTTCCGGCGTGCCCATGAGACGCAGAATATCTAAGGTGAATATACTGCCGATCACAGCTAACACAATTCCTAATAAAAAGGTGAATGTCAGCGTTGTTCCGACAACGGCCTTTAACCGTTCCTCATTTTTTGCCCCATAGGCTTGCCCGATAAGAATGGAACTGCCGGAACCGATGCCGATCGTAAATGAAATGAGAAGAAAAAACAGCGGGAAAAAGGATGAGACAGCTGCAAGCGCATCTACGCCAAGCCATCTGCCCACAGCGACCATCCCGACTAATTGGCCCACTGATTGCAGCACATTGCTCAGAAGAAGCGGTACTAAAAATAGTGACATTGACCGCCAAACAGATGGATTGCTTTTCTTCTTAGATACGGGATTTTCTTGTAATGTTTCCATATGAATGACTCCTTTATTTAAACTCGTTTCACTAACGTGCTCCCGTTTCTTTTGAAATGAACACGACATGCAACATGTATCTATTCACCACAGTACTTATAAAACCCTTCCCGATTCTCCTATTTTTACACATTTTTCAATCTGCCAGAATAAACTAGTGCGATACAGCATAGTCTTTTGGTGAGATGAAAGAATAAAAAATAATTTATGCAAAAGTATTGTAATCTAAACGTAACTATTGTAACATTTGTAACATAAGAGAAAGAGATTTTAAAGGAGAGAGCCACATTGAAAAAATATCTTCTATTTCTAACCACTATTGCACTTATTCTGTCATTAAACACAAATGCATTTGCGAAAAACACATCCGGGGATTTATCACAAAAACAAGCATTGCAGCTGGCACTAACAGCAAGAGAGCATTTTTGGACTACAATGAGCGGACACAATCCAAAAGCGAAAAAAGCAGTTTGCCCATCAGGCACATTCGAGCATCAAAACCTTCAGTACGTATACATGTGCAGTGACCTTGGTACAAAAGAAAAAGCTGTGAATTACTTAACACCTATTTTCTCAAAAACAGCGATTGAAAAAGGCTTTAAAGACTATCATTTCGTTGTCTCAAAAGGAAAACTGGCTGTTCCGGTCGGTGACGGAGACAATCTCTTAAATTGGAAAAAATCAACCGCTAAACTCATTTCTAAAAAAGGCGGTACAGTCACATATGAATTTACCGTTCCTACTTTGGACGGATCACCTTCAGCAAAACGGAAAGTGACATTTGTAAAAGAGAATAAAAAGTGGAAAGTAAATCGCTTTGACGCAGTTATATAAGAAAAAACGCCCGTTTTTCTCGGGCGTTTTTTATGTTCAGCATAAAAAAGCAACGGACGTATCGTCCATTGCCCTTTTGTTTTATTACGCTCTAGGAGAGATTCGAACTCCCGACCTGCAGTTTAGGAAACTGCTGCACTATCCGCTGTGCTACTAGAGCATTTTTAATATCTATATAGTAGCTCCGATTGTCACGATTTTCAAGCGATTTGATTTACAGCCCTCCAAATACCTTATAAGCAGCTCTTGTTGTATCTTCATCGATTCCAATATAACGCATTGTAATTGAAGGTGATGAATGATTAAGAATCCTCTGCAGCTCAGCGATATCTTTTGTCCGCTGGTAGAAATGATAGCCAAATGTTTTCCGGAGCGTATGGGTCCCTATTTCCTCAAGTCCGCACGCTTCGGCTGCCTCTCTTAAAATTCTGTATGCCTGAATGCGTGAAATTGGCTTTCTGGTTCGGACAGATTTAAAGAGATATTCATTTTCTTTCATGTCTTTCGTATACTCGTATATTTCTGCTTTCAAAGATTCTAAAATGAGAATCTTCCTTTTCTTTTTTGTTTTGCTTTCAGTCGCCCATAAATGGTCTTTATTTCTGACATCTTTCACTTGAAGCGGCAAAATATCAGAAATTCGGAGCGCGCTGTTAATGCCGAAAATAAATAAAAAATAATCACGCTTGTTTTTGCTGCGTAAATACTGTTTCACATCTTGAATTTTCTCTAAACTGCGGATCGGCTGTACAATATGCATCAAAAAACTCCTTAAAAACCATTATGTAACGTTTTGAGGTCTATGTTACTATTATAGCGGAAAAACGTTGAATGTCAAAGTTCGGAGGCATTTATGTAACATAATATACATAGTGTTACATAAGTAGAAAAAAGATCTCTTGAAACGCCCTATCTTCTGAAATGACATTTACAGGCTCATATAAAGCTTTTTCGACTCCTGAGACAAATCATTCTAACCCTTCCCGAAAAAGCTCTTAAAACGCAATATGACGCTTTTCTTTTCGAGATGCTCTCAAAAAAAGATGCAAAAAAAGACACAATTTCAAATTGTGTCCTAATCCTCATCCTTTACATCAATATCTTCGGGGATCGGTTCATTTAATATTTCTTGCACGAGCGCTTTGTAATTTTCCAGCTGTTCGAGATGCGTTTTGAACTGTCCCTTATAAATCAAAAATTGCTCACCGTCATGAACGGCCCTGATTTTTCCTTCGAGCACCAAACTTTTAATATAATCCTCTGAAAGATTTGCATATTCTGCTGTTTCTTTAATCGTTAAATACATATAGCATTCCTTTCTTAATCCGTATGCTGTTTCTACTATAGCACATGACTTACCCCAATATAATCAATTTCACACAGAAATAAGGCCGGATGATAAAGATTATATACCATTTGTCACTTGTGAAACCGCTGTATTTTTTTTACGCTAAGATTGTAACATAACAGCTTAATAGGAGGGAAAACATGAAAAAAACGTGGAACGTCTGTTTAGCAGCCCTGCTTAGTGTTCTGTTAGTCGCTGGAAGTGCTCCATTTCACGCGGAAGCTAAAAAGCCGCCCAAAGGCTATGACGAGTACAAACAAGTAGATGTAGGCAAAGACGGAATGGTTGCAACTGCGCATCCTCTTGCTTCAGAGATCGGAGCTGACGTCCTGAAAAAAGGCGGAAATGCCATTGACGCGGCGGTTGCCATTCAGTTTGCGCTTAATGTCACAGAACCGATGATGTCAGGTATTGGCGGCGGCGGTTTTATGATGGTGTATGACGGAAAAACAAGAGATACGACGATCATTGACAGCCGTGAACGCGCTCCCGCAGGCGCAACTCCGGATATGTTTCTCGATGAAAACGGCAAAGCGATACCCTTCTCCGAACGTGTCACAAAAGGTACTGCCGTTGGTGTTCCGGGTACACTGAAAGGGCTGGAAAAAGCCTTGGATAAATGGGGAACCCGTTCGATGAAACAATTAATTTCCCCCTCTATTAAACTCGCTGATAAAGGCTTTCCGATTGATTCAGTGTTAGCAGATGCGATTTCTGATTATCAGGAAAAATTATCACGGACTGCCGCTAAGGATGTATTTCTGCCGAATGGCGAGCCGCTTAAAGAAGGCGATACGCTCATTCAAAAAGATCTGGCCAAAACCTTTAAGCTCATTCGTTCGAAAGGCATAGACGCCTTTTACGAAGGCAGATTTGCCAAAGCCCTTTCTGACACTGTTCAGGATTTTGGGGGATCAATGACCGAAGAAGATTTAGAAAATTATGACATTACAATTGACGAACCAATTTGGGGAGAATATCAAGGCTATCAAATCGCAACGACTCCTCCTCCAAGCTCTGGCGGCGTGTTTTTGCTGCAAATGCTGAACATTCTCGATGATTTTAACCTTTCACAATATGATATCCGCTCATGGGAAAAATACCATCTGCTCGCTGAAACCATGCATTTGTCTTACGCTGACCGCGCGGCTTATGCAGGCGATCCCGAATTTGTAAATGTTCCTCTCAAAGGTTTGCTTCACCCCGACTATATAAAAGAGCGCCAGCAATTAATCAGTTTAGATGAAGTCAACAAAAAACCAAAAGCCGGTGATCCTTGGAAATACGAAGAAGGAACCGCAAACTATAAGCAAGTCGAACAGCCGAATGATAAAGTAGACGGCCAAACGACACACTTTACCGTCGCGGACCGCTGGGGCAATGTTGTTTCCTATACCACAACAATTGAACAGCTGTTTGGAACAGGCATTATGGTTCCTGATTACGGCGTCATTTTAAACAATGAACTAACAGATTTTGATGCGGTTCCAGGCGGAGCCAACGAAGTTCAGCCGAACAAACGGCCGTTAAGCAGCATGACGCCGACGATTTTGTTTAAAGATGACAAACCAGTTCTCACCGTCGGATCTCCTGGAGGGGCAACGATTATTTCTTCCGTGCTGCAAACCATCCTCTATAATATAGAATATGGAATGGAGTTAAAAGCAGCGGTTGAAGAGCCGAGAATTTACACAAACAGTATGAGCTCCTACAGATACGAAGACGGAGTTCCAGAGGATGTACTCAGCAAATTAAAAGACATAGGCCATAAATTCGGCACAAGTCCAGTGGACATCGGAAACGTGCAAAGCATTTTTATCGACCGTGAAAACGGCACCTTCAAAGGAGTAGCCGATTCAAGCAGAAACGGCGCAGCAATCGGAATTAATTTAAAACATAAATAAAAAAGAAAAACTGTACTCATTTTTGCCGAGTACAGTTTTTTTGCTGTGAACGATTAATCTTGCCTATGGTCCTCGCATACTCCTTAACGGTCGGTACGAATACCTTTCAATATAACATCCAGACATGTGCCAGATAACAATTCGAAACACATAAAGGTTTGATCAGCTAATCAATTCATAGACCTTAAAGCTTCTTTGTTTTTTTGAAAACAGTCTCTCCAGCTTACGAAAACAAAAATCTATCCCTCATCCCCTCTGCTATTGTTGAATCTTCTCTTCTTGATTAGACTGATGGGATAAATTTGGTTTCGTTCAATTCTGCAATAAACCGCTGAAATGCACTGGTCATAAAAAAGTCTTTTCTGTAAATAAACACGATCGTCATATCCTGATATGATGCGGGAAGCTGGTGAACGTACACCCTTTGGCGATGGACAGAGCAGGCAATGGCCGACTTTGGCAGCAGCGCCGTTCCCAAACCAGCGGAAACTCCTCTGATAACGGCTTCCAATGTGCCAAATTCTATAATTTTTTGCTGTTGAATACCGGCTTCCTCCAATAATCTTTTGACCCTATCTCGATGAGAGCAGCCGGTTCCAAAAAAGAGCATCGGCAGCCGAAGCATGTCCTCTATTGCCCCTTCCTCCGGTGAAATCAACACCAATTCCTCATGGGAAACAGGAATTTGTTTGATATCCATGTATTCAACAGGACCGTACACAAAAGCGCCATCCACCTTATGATCTAGAACTTGCTGAACCAAGCTGTGCGTATCACCTGTGTTCACTGATAAATCAACTTCAGGAAAACGTCTAAGGAATGAAGCTGCATGTTCAGGCAGGTGAGTGACCGCTGTTGTTTCCAATGCTCCAAGCCGCAACGGCCCTTTCGGATGCTGACTTAACTGCGCTGATTTCTCAGCTTCGTCTAATAATGATAAAACTTGATCTGCGTATTGTAATAGGTTTTGCCCTGCAGCCGTTAACTTCATTCCACGATTTGTCCGGTGAAATAACTTGATATTCAGATCTGTCTCAAGCTTATGGATTCTGGCTGTTACATTAGATTGAACATAATTCAGCTGCCGGGCTGCTTTTGTTATACTTCCTTCACGGGCAACAGCCCGGAATATCTTTAATTCTCCGCTTTCCACACGCTGTCACCTTCTTGCTATGATTAAAAGTGATACCGGCAATCATTTTTGTTCATTTTACTTGAAGAAAACCGCTGTGTAAAATATGTGAAGATCATAGATTACGAGGAATATAGGAGGCAGACGGCATGAAAGCGGTTATTCATAACGGAAAAAGCGGACTTCGGGGGTTAGCGTATCAGGACCTCTCTTCTCAAAATCCCGGATACGGAGAAGTGAAAGTCAAGTTGAAAACGGCGGGATTAAATCACCGGGACCTGTTTCTCATGAAAAATAAAACTGAACAAGATCCTGAGTTTATTCTGGGCTCTGACGGTGCTGGCATTATTGAAGCGGTCGGTGAAGGTGTAGATGATCTGGCTGTTCAAACAGAAGTGGTGATTTTACCGACTTTGAATTGGAAAGTAACAGATGATGTACCTCCTGTTCCGGATATTTTGGGAGGCCCTTCAAACGGAACACTTGCTGAATATGTGATCATTCCTTCACAAAACGCAGTAAAAAAACCTTCTTATCTATCCTGGGAGGAAGCAGGCGTGTTGCCATTATCAGCTCTGACCGCATATCGAGCACTTTTTACAAAGGCCCAATTAAAAAAAGGCGAGCATATTTTGATACCCGGAATTGGAAGCGGCGTTGCAACCTACGCGCTAGTAATGGCTAAAGCGATTGGAGCAACTGTAAGCGTAACTTCTCGAAGCGAGGAAAAAAGAAAAAGAGCAATACAATTAGGTGCTGACCACGCTTTTGACAGTTACAGCAATTGGTCTGAACATCTTCAAGGACAAAAAGCTGATGTCATTCTCGATAGCATAGGACCGGCCCTCTTTTCAGAATACTTTGATCATGTTAAACCGAATGGCCGTATTGTCAGCTTTGGTGCAAGTTCGGGTGATAATCTCAGTTTTCCGCTGCGTTCTTTATTCTTTCCGCAAATCAATATATTGGGAACGTCGATGGGTAGCAGTGATGAATTTCATAAAATGCTGCATTTCATGGAAAAACATAAACTTCGGCCCGTGCTTGACCGGACATATCCTATAGAACAAGCACATGAAGCATATACCAGAATGCAGGAAGGCAGCCAGTTTGGGAACATCGGGATCACAATAGATTAAAAAAGAAACCGGCTGACAAACAGTCCGGTTTCTTTTTTTATATAATCCCCTTTATTTACGGCAGAACTGAACTCCCCATCAAATATCGGTCAACTTCACGCGCCACTTCACGGCCTTCATTAATTGCCCATACGATTAAACTTTGGCCTCTTCTTGCATCCCCTGCGGCGAAAACACCATCGATATTTGTTTTATAATCCCCATATGCTGCGCTGATTTTGTTGTTATTAGAATCAACACCAAATTGTTTTAAAAGCGGCTGTTCTGTGCCTTCAAAGCCGATAGCGATAAAGACGAGCTGAGCAGGCCATACTTTTTCAGTTCCAGGCAGCTCGCGGAACTCGTATTTTCCATGCTCATTTTTCACTTTCTCCATTTGAATCGTATGGAGCTCTTTCAATTTGCCGTTTTTATCGGCAACCAATTTTTTTGTTTGGATCGAATATTCTCTCGGGTCTCTTCCGAATTTTGCTTCTGCTTCTTCATATGCATATTCAAGCGTAAAGACGTGCGGCTGTTCAGGCCACATATTATCATTCGTGCGAGCCGGAGGAAGTTTCGGGTGTTTGCCGAATTGGTGCACACTTTTGGCTTTTTGGCGCAAAGCGGTAGCCACACAGTCAGCTCCTGTGTCTCCGCCTCCGATCACGATAACATCTTTCCCCTTCGCATCAATGAATCGCTTGTCTTTAAAGTTAGAATCTAAATAGCTTTTTGTAGCAAGCGTCAAGTAATCCATCGCGTAGTGAACACCTTTTGATTCGCGCCCCTCGATTAACAGATCCCGCTGTTTTTGAGCACCTGTGCAAAGGATTACGGAATCAAATTGCTCTTTCAGCTCATCGGCCGTTATATCAACGCCAATTTCCGTATTTGTAACAAAATCGATTCCTTCTTGCGTCAGCAACTTAATACGGCGTTCGACAATTCCTTTTTCAAGTTTCATGTTTGGAATGCCGTAAGTTAAAAGTCCGCCCGCTCTGTCTGCGCGTTCAAATACAGTGACAGAATGTCCAGCTTGGTTCAGCTGGTCAGCACTCGCAAGTCCGGCTGGACCCGACCCAACGATGGCAACTTTTTTGCCTGTTCGTTTTTTCGGTATTCTAGGCTGAATCCAGCCATTCTCAAACCCTTTATCAATAATGGTCCGTTCAATATTCTTAATCGATACGGCCGGGTCGGAAATCGCTAGTGTACATGACCCTTCACAAGGAGCGGGACAAACCCGCCCTGTGAATTCAGGAAAGTTGTTTGTTTTTACAAGCCGTTCTAATGCTTCTTTCCATCTGCCTCGGTAGACAAGATCGTTCCATTCAGGAATTAAGTTGTAAATCGGACAGCCGGATGTAAATCCGTTAATGTCGGCACCGATCTGGCAAAACGGTGTACCGCAATCCATACACCGCGCCCCCTGCCGTTTCGACGCTTCTTCTGAAAAAGGAGCAGAATATTCCTTCCAGTCCTTTAAGCGAGTGAGAGGGTCTCGCTCAGCTGGTTTTTCTCGTTTGATTTCCATAAATCCAGTTGGTTTCCCCATGTTCCTCTCCCCTTCCTTACTGTACTACCGCTTGTTTTTGTCCCGCCGGCGCTTTTTTCTGCTTTGGTTTCGTATTGGCTTCAAACGCGTACATGACGGCTTCTTCCTCAGATAAGCCCGCAGCTTTTTGCTCTTCGATGCTCGCAAGCATTTGTTTATAGTTTTTCGGAATCACTTTAATGAATGTTTTCACGCTGTCTTCCCACTGTTCAAGCAGGTCTGCTGCTTTTTGGCTGTTTGTATACGAAGCATGCTTTTCAAGCATTGCTTTAACTTGCTGAATTTCTTTTTCATCCTCTAATGACTCAAACAAAATCATTTCAAGGTTGCATTTGCGTCTAAATGCCTTTACATCTTCGGCCAATACATACGCGATTCCGCCGGACATACCAGCCGCGAAGTTTTTGCCGACATCACCCAGTACGACAACACTTCCGCCTGTCATGTATTCACAGCCGTGATCACCGATGCCTTCAACAACAACATTCACACCGCTGTTCCGAACGGCAAAGCGTTCACCTGCACGGCCGTTAATATATGCTTCCCCGCTCGTCGCGCCATAGAATGCTACGTTGCCGATAATTACATTATCATGTGATTCGGAGTTGAATCCTTCCGGTGATTTGACAATGATTTTTCCGCCAGACAGACCTTTTCCGACGTAGTCATTTGAATCTCCGTCTAAATAAAGCGTCATGCCTTTTGGAACGAACGCTCCAAAGCTTTGGCCGGCTGATCCTGTGAATTGCAGCTTAATCGTATCTTCCGGAAGTCCTTCTTCGCCGTAACGTTTCGAAATTTCACTGCCTGTTACAGTGCCTGCTACACGGTTTGTGTTATTGATTTCGACTGAAATATCAGCTTCTTTTCCCGATTCGATGGCATCTTTTACAGCAGGAAGAATCGTTGTGATATCGAGCGATTGATCAATTTTATGGTTTTGCGGCGTTTGGAATGTCCGTACGCCTTCCGGCTGATAAAGAAGTGTGGACAAATCAAGCTGGCTCGCTTTCCAATGCGCCTTTGCCCGCTCACTCACGTTAAGTGCGTCAGTGCGGCCGATCATTTCATCGAAAGTTTTAAAACCTAATGCAGCCATGTATTCACGGACTTCTTCAGCAATAAACAACATGTAGTTCACAATATGATCAGGATCTCCCATGAACTTTTTGCGAAGTTCAGGATTTTGAGTCGCTACCCCGACAGGACATGTATCCAAATGGCAGGCGCGCATCATAACACAGCCGAGAACAACTAACGGAGCAGTTGCGAAACCGAATTCTTCAGCGCCGAGCAATGCGGCCATGACGACGTCCCGGCCTGTCATAAGCTTTCCGTCTGTTTCTAATACAACACGATCACGGAGTCCGTTCAGCATTAAGGTTTGGTGCGCTTCTGCAAGGCCAAGCTCCCACGGAAGCCCTGTATGTTTAATGCTTGTTTTAGGTGAAGCACCTGTACCTCCGTCGTAACCGCTGATAACGATGACATCTGCAGTTGCTTTAGCAACACCCGCAGCGATCGTTCCGACACCAGCTTTTGAGACCAGCTTCACGCTGATTCTTGCATCACGGTTCGCATTTTTTAAATCGTGAATCAGCTGGGCTAAATCCTCGATTGAATAAATGTCATGGTGCGGAGGCGGTGAAATCAATCCGACCCCAGGTGTTGATCCGCGGACATCGGCAACCCAAGGATACACTTTATTGCCTGGCAGCTGTCCGCCTTCTCCCGGTTTTGCGCCTTGCGCCATTTTAATCTGCAGCTCATCGGCATTGACTAAGTAATGGCTCTTTACACCGAATCGTCCGGATGCAATTTGTTTGATCGCGCTTCTTCTGTCATCGCCGTTTTCATCAGGCACAAAGCGTTTTGGATCTTCTCCGCCTTCACCGCTGTTGCTTTTTCCGCCCAGGCGGTTCATCGCAATCGCTAATGCTTCGTGGGCTTCCTTGCTTAATGATCCAAATGACATCGCACCTGTTTTAAAACGTTTGACAATCGATTCAGCAGATTCTACTTCCTCCACTTTTAGAGGCTTGCGGTTTTCGTCAAATGAGAACAAGTTTCGCAGGAATCCGATTCGTTCTTCATCTGCCGCTTTCGTATATTGTTTAAACAGATTGTAATCATTTCTGCGGCACGCCCATTGCAAGGTGTGAATCGTTTTCGGGTTAAATGCGTGATGCTCTCCGCCGTTTCTCCATTGGAAGTCACTTCCCGGTTCAAGCGTTTTGCTGTAGTCATCTTTATACGCTTCCTGGTGGCGGCGCTGCGCCTCTTCGGCAATGGTATTTAAGTCAATGCCGCCGAGCTGTGATGCTGTTCCCGTAAAATAACGGTCAATCACGTCACGGCTGATTCCTACCGCTTCAAAGATTTGGGCGCCCCTGTAGCTCTGTACAGTAGAAATCCCCATCTTCGACATCACTTTTACGACACCTTCGGTAATGCTTTTTCCATACTTGCTGACCGCTTCTTCATAGCTGATATCCAAACGGCCTTCATCAATTTCCTGCTTGTAGGTCGCATATGCCAGATAAGGATTGACAGCGTCGGCTCCATAGCCGATTAGAGCTGCGAAGTGATGAACTTCACGTGCTTCTCCCGATTCAACGATAATGCTGACTTTCGTGCGCAATCCTTTTCGGATTAAATGCTGGTGCAGTGCGCTGACTGCTAACAGCGGCGGAATTGGCGTTAACTGCTCATTCATTGCTCTATCGGACAAAATCAAAAGACTGACGCCTTGGCTGATTGCTTTCTCAGCTTGGGTGAACATGTCTTTTAACCCGCGTTCAAGATCTTCTGAAAACAGCACATTCATTTTTTGGCTTCTTAAATCAGGATGGACGATGGTTTTCAGCGCATAAAACTGCTCATTGGATAACACGGGTGTATACAGCTTGATTCGGCGGACGTTCCGTTCATTCGGATGAAGGAGATCGCCTTCTGCTCCGAGCCAAGTCATTGTTGAAGTCACGAGCTGCTCGCGAATCGCGTCAATCGGCGGGTTGGTAACCTGTGCAAACAATTGCTTAAAATAGTTAAACAGCGATTGCGGGCGATCAGACAAAACAGCAAGCGGCGAATCGTTCCCCATTGAGCCGAGAGGATCTTTTCCTTCTTTAATAACAGGAATTAAATATTTTTGAATATCCTCATATGTGTATCCAAACGCTTTCTGACGCGTAAGAAGATCCGTGAACTGCTCTTCCTCTCTTGTTTCCGGATCAGGATTCACTTGCACAAGCTCTTCCTCAAGCCATTTTTGGTACGGATATTCAGTTGCGATTTGTGTTTTTACTTCTTCATCAGAAATAATGCGGCCTTCTTCCAGGTCAATTAAAAGCATTTTTCCTGGTTCAAGGCGGTTTTTATATAAAACGTTTTCCTGTTCAACCTCAATAACGCCGACCTCAGATGAGAAAATAATATAATCATCTTTTGTCACATAATAACGGGCCGGACGTAAACCATTTCGGTCGAGTATTGCGCCGATTTGTTTTCCGTCAGTAAATGAAATGGCCGTCGGACCGTCCCAAGGCTCCATTAATGAGCTGTGATACTCATAAAACGCTCTTTTTTCTTTAGACATGTGCGTATTTTCTGTCCATGGCTCAGGAATCAGCATCATCGCCGTATGTGCCGGCTTGCGTCCCGCCATAACGAAAAACTCAAATGCGTTATCTAAAATGGAAGAGTCACTGCCGTCAGCATTCAGAATCGGAAGAATTTTATTGAGATCCTCACCAAAACTTTCAGACACAAATTGCTGTTCGCGTGCTCTCATCCAGTTGATATTTCCTCGAAGGGTGTTAATCTCACCATTGTGAACCAAATAACGGTTTGGGTGTGCTCTTTCCCATGTAGGGAAGGTATTAGTGCTGAAGCGTGAATGAACTAGTGCAAAAGCGGATACGAATGCCTCATCTTGCAGATCGGAATAAAACGCATCAACTTGTTCAGGTGTTAAAAGGCCTTTATAAACAATAGTTTGGCTTGAAAGACTGGCAAAATAAAAATCTAGACCTTCCGTTACTCCCCAGTTTTCAGCCTGTTTACGAATGACATACAATTTTCGCTCAAAGGACAAATCATCCTTCAGGTCAGAACTTGCGCCAATGAATACTTGACGGACAAACGGACAGCTTTTTTGTGCTACTGTTCCGATTTTTCCGACATTTATAGGTACAGTTCTCCATCCAATCACAACTTGGCCTTCCTGTTCAATCAGTGCATTGATTTGCTTTTCGATTTTTTTTCTTTCATCTTCCTTCTGCGAGAAAAAGACCATTCCTACCCCGTAACGTCCTTTTTCCGGCAGATTGATGTCTTTGCACTCTTTCTTAAAGAAAGCATCAGGGATTTGAACCAGTAAGCCGGCGCCGTCTCCCGTATCCGGATCACTGCCTTGACCTCCTCTGTGGTCGAGCTGGCAAAGCATCTGCAGCCCCTGTTTGACGATGTCATGTGTCGCCTTGCCTTTTAAGTGCGCATATAGGCCGATTCCGCATGCATCATGTTCAAATTCAGGACGGTAGAGACCTTGAGCTTTTGGCATTTGATTGTAAGTCATAATTCCTCTCCCCCGATCAGTTTCCGATAATACCGGTCATAAAATCTAACAACTCTAATATTATTGTAGGTTTTCAAAACGATATAAACAATATATAATTTAGATCAAAAGAATCTCAAAATGAGATAGATGGATGTGAGACTTACATGGAGCTGCGCCAACTGCGTTATTTTATGGAGGTTGCTGAACGTGAACACGTTTCAGAAGCCGCTGATTATCTGCATGTGGCCCAATCAGCAATCAGCAGACAAATTGCAAACCTTGAAGAAGAATTAAATGTTACTTTATTTGAGCGTGAAGGGAGAAATATCAAACTCACTCCGATTGGAAAAGAATTTTTAATTCATGTCAAAACAGCGATGAAAGCCATCGATTATGCAAAAGAACAAATTGATGAGTACCTTGACCCGCATCGCGGAACCGTAAAAATCGGCTTTCCTACAAGCCTCGCCAGTCAGCTTCTGCCGACTGTCGTTTCGGCATTTAAAGAAGAATATCCGCACGTAGAGTTTTTGCTGCGCCAAGGCTCTTATAAGTTTCTGATTGAAGCTGTCAGAAACCGCGATATCGATTTAGCGTTATTAGGCCCGGTGCCGACGAATTTTCCAGACATAGCAGGAAATATTTTATTCACGGAAAAAATTTACGCGCTTGTACCTTTAAATCATCCGCTCGCCAAACAAAAAACGGTCCATTTAATCGATTTGCGCAACGATCAATTTGTGTTGTTTCCGGAAGGATTTGTGCTCAGAAAAATGGCGATTGACTCTTGCAAACAAGCCGGGTTTGCCCCTCTTGTCTCTACGGAGGGTGAGGATTTGGACGCTATCAAAGGATTGGTGTCCGCAGGTATGGGTGTCACCCTTCTGCCGGAGAGCACTTTTGCGGAAACGACACCCCGATTTACTGTGAAAATTCCAATTGAGTTTCCTCAAGTGAAACGGACTGTCGGGATTATTAAGCCGAAAAACAGAGAGCTTGCACCGTCAGCGCAGGATTTTTATGAGTTTGTCATACAGTTTTTCTCGAAATTGGAACAGTATCAATAAAAAAGAACCCGAGCTTCTCTGGAGAAGTTCGGGTTCTTTGTTCCCGTGTATTTCTTCTATTTAATATACAGGCAAAGATAAATCCACATGGCATACAAACGCTTCTGGATCAATCACAGCTTTGTTTTTCATGCCTTTATTTTTTTCGGGTGTCTCAAGCTGCGAGGAAGAATAATTGACGATCCCGAGGCCGATGTCTTCACCATGAGAATCAGTCAGGCGGACAACAGCGCCGCTTTTAAATTTTCCTTTAATCTCCCTTACACCATCTGGGTATATATGCGATTGACCGTCAGATATTTGGCCGGAACAGTCATCTGATAACACAATTTCACCTTCTGGTCCGGAATTAAAAGCGATCCACTGCTCTTTTTGATTCAACGGAAGCGTTCCCTCAGCTTCAAAATAGGTGCCTTCCGCCTCTCCATGAACAGCTTGATATAATATATCTGCAGCGTCTGCCTGGCCAAGAAATCCTTTTATGCCGGATGCCATCACAATTTTAAACGCATCCAGTTTAGACCGCATGCCCCCGGTGCCGACCACGCTGTCTGTATCGCCTGCACACGCTTCAATTTCCGGTGTAATCTCACTGACTCGCTGCACCCTTTTCGCTTTTGGATTATTTCGCGGATTGCCGTCATATAAACCGTCGATATCCGATAAAATCACAAGAAGATCCGCATCGATTAATCCGGCGACTTTGGCCGCGAGTGTATCATTATCGCCAAACTTAAGCCGATTGACGGTCACTGTGTCATTTTCGTTAATTATCGGGATAATACCGCGTTCGAGCAGTACATTCATTGTGTTCCGAACATTGTGATATCGATATTCATCAGAAAAGTCGCTTCTTGTAATTAAAATTTGAGAAGCCACATAACCGTGCGCCAAAAACAGCTTTGAATAAGCCTCCATCAGCAACCCTTGACCGATTGAAGCAGACGCTTGTTTTTCAGGCAGATTTTCTGGTCGCTGAAGAAATCCGAGCTTGCGATATCCTGCTGCTACTGCGCCGGAAGAAACCAGGATGACTTCATATCCGGCGTCTTTTAGTTTGGCGACCTGGTCCACTAAAGCTTCCAGTTTGCGAATGCTGATTTCCCCATGAAGACTTGTCAATGAACTGCTGCCGATCTTCACGACAACTCTTTTCATTTCTGTTTCAGACGTCACTTTATCACTCCTGTTTTATAGCGGTGCCGCTGTTTTTTCGATATCATCGCTGATTTCCTTTGAACGCTTAGCCGCATGTTTAATGGCTTGAGAAATGGCTTCTCCTCCGCCGCTCTTCTTCAAGGCCTGTAATCCGGCAGCAGTCGTTCCATTTGGCGAGGTGATATTATCTCTCAGCACCTCAGGCTGTTCTCCTGTCTCCATCAGCATTTTTGCAGCACCCAAGAGTGTCTGTGCACCGATGCTTCGTGATAAATGTTTATCAAGGCCCGCTTCCTCGCCTGTCTTTTCGATGAATTCCATTAAATAATAAAAATACGCAGGGCCGCTGCCGGCAATTCCCGTGAAAATGTCCATTTGATTTTCCTGGATTGTATACACTTCACCCATGCAGCCGAGCAAAGCCGCCGTCAGTTTTTCTAAATCATCTGTCACATGTTTGCCAAGCGCGATGGCAGTTGCAGAAGCGCCGATCATACTTGATGTGTTAGGCATTACTCTGACAACCGGCTGTTGATTATGCAATGATTGTTCAATATAAGAGGTGGTTATGCCGGCTAGCACCGACAAAATTAATTGATGGGGTTGGATGCGTGTTTTTAATGATGACAGAGCGCTTTCGGCATCTTTTGGCTTCATCGCCAAAATGAGCACATCCATGTCTTCAATACATAAGTGATCCGGCGCCACGCCTTTGATTCCATATTGAAGTTCAAGCTCAGCTAATCGCTCTGTATTGCTGCGGTTTGTAACGCAGATGTTTTGTTTTGGGATTTTATTGGCACGAACGATACCTGATATCATTCCTTCCGCCATAGATCCGGCTCCGATAAAAGCTACTTTTTTTTGATCAAAGATCGGTAACATCTCCTTTGTTCGCTTTTTTGTTCGTATTTTCACACGTTTAAAATGTTACCACGTGAGGAAATGATGTCAAGTTTGAAGGTCACTATTGATTTGTATTGTTTCATTTCGACAAATATGTATAATGAAAAACAGAAAACACCCGATACTCGTGACTATGCCGGGTGTTTTCGATGTTAAAAATTATCTGACAGTGCTTTTTCAATCAGTTTCTTGCAGCGATCCAGCTCTACTTTCAGCTGTTTTTTATACAGCTTGGCTGCCTCGTAATCTTTAAATTGATAGAGGACCACTTCTTGGAGCTTAGCCCCTTCTTTCTTTACTTTGATTTGTTTTAATATCCCATCATCAAGAAGCTCATGCAAAGACCGGTAAACCTCTGTATGGTTTGGTTTAAAACCAATCTCTTTAAATTCTGATCGAAGCACTTCCAGAAGCTTTAATCCGTAAAGTCTTTTCTGCTCAGTCATGGTAATCATATAAAGCTTCAAAAACGCGCGCTGCTTGACTAAAAATCCAGTGGAACTTCTTTTTTCTTCTTTCATCGGTCTGCACCCCTTCTCTGTAAACTGAGAACACCATGTACTAAATATTCAATTTTTTCCTGTTGTTCTCCTTCTTCTATTCATAACATGATAATCAAGTTATTTTGTGTTTGATGTTTGTATGGCTGGAGGGAATAAAAAAAGATAAAATGAACATTTGGTACATAGTTTGTTTGGTTCATTATAACTTGTTTTCACTATGATCTTCAATTTAAAACTATTGTCCGGTTTACATTTTCTTCAATATATGTCCGTTGAATTGAAAAACAGCCTTTGATAACGTATCGATAAAGGAGATGATAAAATGACAAAGCAAACAGCGTGTCCTGCCAAAGAAGAACGTTACGCCAACTTAATTCCCATGAAAGAATTGCAATTCGAAAAGGATCGTCTTTTCCCCTTCCCGATTTATGAAAAGCTTCGGAAATCGTCTCCTGTCCGCTATGACAAACAGCGTGATTGCTGGGATGTTTTTAAGTATGATGACGTTCAATTCGTCCTGAAAAATCCTAAACTTTTTTCATCCAAACGAGGCATACAGGCAGAAAGCATTTTAACAATGGACCCTCCGAAACATACCAAATTACGTGCACTCGTCAACAAATCGTTTACTCCAAAGGCAGTGAAACAAATCGAAACCCGCATAAAAGACGTTACAGCATTCCTCTTACAGGAGGCGCGGCAAAAAGACACAATCGATATGATAGATGATATAGCAGGCCCCCTTCCTGTTATTATCATTGCTGAAATGCTTGGAGCACCGATTGAAGACCGGCACATCATCAAAACATACTCCGACGTGCTCGTTGCCGGAGCGAAGGACAGTTCAGACAAATCTGTCGCTGACATGGTTCAAAAACGCCGGAACGGCTACGCTTTCTTAAGTAACTATTTTAGAGACATTCTATTAAAACGACGAGCCCATCCAAAAGAAGATTTGATTACGATGCTTTTGCAGTCAGAAGTCGATGGAGAATATCTAACAGAAGAGCAGCTGCTCGGTTTTTGCATTCTACTTCTTGTCGCGGGAAACGAAACGACTACTAATTTGATCGCGAATGCTGTTCGCTATATCACGGAAGACACAGCCATGCAACAACAGATAAGACAGAATACAGACTATGTGCCTAATATAATAGAAGAAACGCTACGCTATTATCCGCCTGTTCAAGCCATCGGACGAGTTGCAGCAGAAGATATAGCGCTTGGCGGAGCATTTATAAAGAAAGGATCTTCCGTTATCAGCTGGGTCGCGTCAGCCAATCGGGATGAAGCTAAATTTTCTGAACCTGATCGTTTTATCATTAACCGCCCCTCCTACCCCCATCTCAGCTTTGGGTTCGGAATTCACTTTTGCCTCGGCGCACCATTGGCCAGGCTCGAAGCCAAAATCGCTCTTTCCTCCCTCTTGTCTATGTCAGCTTATATTAAAAAAGCTGATGATGAACAGAAACTCGAAGCGGTACCAAGTCCTTTCGTGTTTGGTGTTAAACATTTACCTGTGCGGATTGAATTCAAATAAAAAAAGCCTGTCGCTAGACAGGCTTTCGTTTTACGGATTTGTGGACCACAATCCAGCAGATTTAATGAAAATACGCGGATCTAACTTCAATTGAGCCACCATATATTCAGCAAGATCCTCAGGCTGCATAACCTTTTCAGGATTACCGTCTGTCAGGTTCAGTTCAATCGACATATCACTTGCGACAGTGCTCGGCGTTAACGCGCTGACTCTGATATTATGCTTTCTCACTTCTTGCATGAGAGATTCCGTTAACCCAAGAACGGCAAATTTGGATGCGCTGTAAGCGCTTGTGACAGCTGCTCCTCTTTGGCCAGCTGTAGAAGAAATATTAATAATGTCACCAGCTTTGCGTTCAATCATTTCAGGAAGCACCGCACGAGTAACATGGTATACACCCATTAGATTCACTTGAATGATATTTTCCCACTCATCAGCGGATAGATCTAAGAATCCGCCAAATTTGCTGATTCCCGCATTGTTAATGAGAATATCAATCTCGCCTAGCTCCTCTTTAATAGAAGCCACAGCTTGATCAACATGCGCCGCATCCTTTACATCCGCAGCGGCAAACGCAGCTTTCACACCAAGTGCTTTTACTTCTTCTGCGACTTTCTCAACATTGGCGGCAGTTCGCCCGATTAAACCGATATTTACGCCTTCTTTCGCAAGCGCAAGAGCTGTCGCGCGTCCAATCCCTCTGCCTCCGCCTGTGATAAGAGCAGTTTTATTTTGTAAACTTTGCAATTGAAGCACCCTTTCTTTGTTTACATATGTACGATAACACATTATAAGCACAAGAAAACCAATACGCAAATGATATGAACTGCGCAACTATCATTTCACCTGCTTAAAATAGGCGAAATAGGGTATGACATTAGAAAAGGGGTGAACATATGGTTATCGTTTATATCAGTATCGCAGTAATAGCCATTTCAATCATTTACTTAGGGATAAATGTGATTCAAAACAAGAAGAAAATAGATCCCGCCATGAAGGAACTCACTGCAGTTACGCAATCCATGCAAAAACAAGTTGAAATGGTAAAAACGGAAGCACAGCAGCTGTCTCAAAAACAAAAAATGATTCAGTACGATGTTGAAATGAAAAAAACCGCGTTGCAGCAGACTGCTGCTGAAGTGAAAGAAGCCCCTCAAGCAGTTAAAGAGGTGTGGCACGCAGGACATTTGAATAGAGGTTAAATATGAATGATATCCCGTTGTAACGTTTAAAATGGACAATGGGATATCATTTTTAGGGAGGTTCGCACATGATTGAAAACCGCAGCGGTTTAGCATCATTTGCAGAGAAACTAAATACTCTTCCGGTATCAAAACCGCTTTCGGAAACGGATTTGTTTACTTCCCCATTTCGCATACACCAAGAAAACGCGCTTGAAATGTACTATTCACCTCATAATGAATATATCAATCAAGATGCTTCGGTTGTGATTTCAGGCATAACGCCGGGTTTTTCACAGATGAAAACAGCTTATGAAACAGCTGCAGAAAGCTTGCGCAAAGGCCGATCTCTAGAACAGATAGCTTTAGACACCAAAAAAGCGGCAGGACTTTCTGGAACTATGAGAGATAACCTGATTGCGATGCTGGATCAATGCGGGCTGCCGCAGGTTTTAGGCATTCAAAGCGCCGCACAGCTTTTCGGCGACTTGCGCCATATGCTTCACACCACTTCTGTTATCAAATACCCTGTTTTCATTCAGCAGAAAAATTATACAGGACATCGTCCGGCTATCCCCCGCTCATCTATGCTAAACACTTATGCATATAAGCATTTTCCCGCTGAACTTGAAAAGCTATCGGGCCCTGCTCTTCTTATCCCGCTAGGCAAAGCAGCTGAAACAGTCTGTGAAACACTGATCAGGGAAAACGGCAAATGGCGGCTGACCTGCCTACACGGCTTCCCTCACCCATCAGGCGCGAACGGCCATCGAATGAAACAATTTAAGAAAAACAAAGAGGAATTAGAAAAACAAATTCGCACCTTTGCTTCATCAAATTCGATTTCGTTATAGAAAAGAGGAAATAAAAGGGATATAATAAACCTACATACATCATAAGGGAGGGATTGGGTGTTTCCTGTATTAGAAACCGGCAGGCTTATTCTAAGAGAGTTGACAGAGAAAGATGCGGAAGCCATTTTTACTTGTTTTTCAAACCATGGCGTCACACGCTACTACGGACTTGATCCCTTTGAAAGTATAGATCAGGCAAAAACAATGATTCATCAGTTTGCCGACAATTATCAAGAAATGCGGGGAATACGATGGGGAATTGAAAGAAAAGACTCCAAAGAACTCATCGGTACGATTGGCTTTCATGCTTTGGCCCCCAAGCATAAACGTGCAGAAATCGGTTATGAAATCAGCCCGGCGAATTGGCGAAACGGCTATGCATCAGAAGCCATTTTAGAAATTGTGTCTTTCGGCTTTGATACCCTTGAACTAACGAGAATCGGTGCAGTTGTTTTTATGGAAAATGAAGCGTCAAATCGTTTGCTGTTAAAAATGGGATTTGAAAAAGAAGGCGTATTAAAACAATATATGTACCAAAGCGGTGTCCCTTATGATACAAATGTTTATTCTATGATAAAATCATGAAAATCAGAGAATGAGCAGAGATTCTAGCTGCTCTTTCCTAAGTCTCTCGTCTGTTTTCACTCCGCAGGATTGCATCTCAAAATATCATAGGTAAAATACTCACAGTAGCGGAAATCAAAAAGACCGCATCCCATCGCAGCATTGGCGAAGACGGAGCCTCGTCATATAAAATGTCCGGTTCTGTATTCGTGCCAGCAATGACGCTCATTCTTAAAACTCCCTAATAAATAACTCACTATAACGAAACAATAAAAAGATGCATAGCGCTCTATGCATCTAGTGACATCCATTAATAAATCCCTTTCTTCATCCTGCTTCTTGTCATAAAGCCACCAAAGAAATAAAATAATGCCGACCAAAGAAAGATATAAAAAAGCTGAAATTTGAATTCCCGCACTGTCTGCCCTAGTTCTATCCCATGGATAAAAGTCATGAATGCTTTTTGCGGCAGAATCGCACAAAGTGCATCTAAGACGGGGAGATTAGTCCTAAAAGAAATAAAGCAGCCTGACAATACAGACGTAACCACACTGATTCCGCTCGTCACCAAGCTTAAGTTTCGATCCATAACTGATGCCATAAAAATAGCGAATGACGCTGCAAGCACTGCGAGAACAGCCAGCAGTTCAGCAAGGATGTCCAAGCGAAAGCCAATATCCACATGAAATAATATTGTTGTCATCACAATGGCCAGATAGGTTGGTATGTATAGACATAAAAATGTAAAGATAAACTGAACACTCAGGTATTTGTTCTCGTTTACGGGTGACACTAAAATCCGCCTGAAGGTTTTAAGCATGCGGTCTTCAGGATACAAGGCAGTGAGCGCGACACCTTGCATAAAAACAAGCATTACGATAAAACCTAAGATATTTGTGCCAGTCCCTCTTTCAGCCCTTATTTTATCCTCTCCTTTATAGCTGTTCGGCATTTTCCCAGTCTCAAAAAGCTCCCGAATCATTTTTTTATCCGCTTCACTTTTCAAAGTGGTTACCTTGTAGTCTTGATGATTTTTTTCTACGACTGCTGCATATTTTCCTAACACAAGATCAGAAAACCCCGGCTTTTGATGGACCGTAACCACTCGAAAGGCAGGATCTTTGGGTAGATTTTTCATCTCATCCTGATCCGTGACAAATGCAATGGTTTCTTTTAAGACCGGTTTACCGGAAAAAAGAATCGCTGCTTCAACCATCAGCGGAATGATAATCACTGCAATGATGATAACGGCTTTCTTCGCCAGTATTCGTTCCCACCTATTTCGGAATAGATTCAGCATACATATCCCTCCGGCTTAAAAACAACATGGGAAACGGCAATACAAACGACTGAAGCAAAGAGAAGAATGGACACCACAGGCAGCAAAATGCTGAAATCATGATCATAAATAAGGCGAAATGAGCATTCCGCTACCCATTTAACCGGAGAAAATACGGAAATTTCATTTACGGTATCTCCAAATCTATGAATTCCGAAAAAAACACCTCCAAAGAAAACAAAAAAAGCAACTGGAATTTGCATAATACTATTCGCCTGTTCTTCATTTTTGAAAATGCAGCAAAACATGGTGCCGAAACAGCAGCCAAAGAACAAAAAAACATGCAGCAAAAGCAAGATATACGGAAGGTCTTCTCCGCCAAAGTTTAATTTAAAAATCGTTTGGGCCGTCCATACATTCATGCTGTACAATATCACACTGAATATGTAAGTTGATAGTAATTTTGAAAGATAAATACTTGTTTTCGAAACGGGTGCGTATACAAGGCGGATGTTTCCTCTCTTCACCTTTTCTTCCATAAATGTGTTGGACGCGGTCATTGCGATCAGAGCCGCTGAGAAAATGATCATATTCACCCCGTAATAGTCGTATGAACTGATACCATCTGCCCCAAAGCTGTTTTTTGTGACAAAACCCATGATCACAATAAGAATGAAAGGAAAAATCGTATTAGCTAAAACGAGAACCGGATTCTTTAAAATATTCATAAAATCAAATGTCATTACTTTTATCAAACTCATGTTGCCTCTCCTAATCTCTTAAATTTCTTCCCGTCAGCTCCAAAAATACCGTTTCTAATGATGCCTCTTGACTGCTCATATGCAGAATGCTGCATCCTTGAACACTTAATTCTGCTATGATTTCACTTAGGAGATCTTGGCTCTTTCGGACTGTAACTTTCAATTCACCCTCTATGGAGTGTGCTTTTATAACCCCTTCTATATCCATCAGAATGTTTTTGTTTAATTTATCTGCATTCGCCACCTGAAAAGAGTAAGTCATTTCTTTATTTACTTTTTTGTACAATTCATCTTTCGTCCCGTTAGCAATAATTTTTCCCTCATTCATAATCATAATCCGATCAGCAATAGCCTCCGCTTCTTCCATATAATGAGTTGAGTAAATGATGCTCGCTCCTTTTTCTTTAAGCAATTTAATAGACTCCAATATGTGGTTTCTTGATTGAGGGTCTATCCCAACAGTCGGCTCATCCATAATAATCAGTTTCGGCTGATGGGCAATAGCACAGGCAATGTTTAGTCTTCTTTTCATCCCGCCTGAAAAAGTCTTAGGCTTATCATCTTTACGATCATATAGCTGTACAAGCTCCAAGGCCTCCTTAACCCGGGCTTTCAGCTCTTTTCCTTTAAGAGAATATAGACTGGCAAAAAAGCGAACATTTTGCTCAGCAGATATATCCTCATAGATGGCGATATCTTGAGGGACGATTCCGATGCCCTTTTTCATTTTCTTTGCGCTGTTTTTTACATTATGGCCCAATATCGTAACATTTCCGGAAGTGGCCGACAGTACTCCGGATAAAATATGAATCGTTGTGCTTTTTCCTGCTCCGTTTGGGCCAAGAAGCCCAAGGACTTCACTCTCCTTTACTTCAAATGAAATGCCGTCTACTGCAGTTTTGTTCGTGTACTGCTTTTTCAAATTTTCTATTGATGCCACGCTGTTCATACGTATCTCCTTTTTACATTCTCCGTTTTGCGAACTCCTGAAGTATTTTTATTTTCAGATCATCACGTTCTTGTTCAATTTCAAAGTCACGAGCATCTTCTTCGAAACCATCCTGCTCTTCTCCGTCAAAACTGTATAGCTTTTTCAATAAATTCCACAGTGTCTCTAATTCTTCCGTCGAAAACCCCTGAAAAATATCAGCCATAAAGTACACAGCTTTTTCACCGCACTCCTCTAAAACGCGTTTTCCAGAATCGGTAATTTTCACATTAACCGCACGCTTGTCACGTTTACTTGGCACAGTAACGGCATATCCTCTTTTTTCAATACTGCTGACAAGCCTGTTTATGTTCTGTTTCGACGTACCTAATTTTCTGGCAATGTTGTTGAAAGTGGTTTCTTCTTCCGGTAAATGCAGTATGGAGACAATCGTCATAAATTGCCTAGTCGTTAAGCTCTCATAGTACTCATCACCTCGTGATTGAATTTTGTTTAAAACAGAAAAAAGTGTAGCGTAAGACTGCTGCATTAAAAATAAATCTTTTAGTTCTTTAGAAAAGTTCATTATAATCCTCCTAAAAAAGACAATTTGTTGTCTATATCATCATAGCACTTCGTTTTGATTTGTCAACATATTGTCTATTTTATTTCAAAAAACTAACATCCTCGTTTGCAAAACATACACATATTGATCAATATGAAAAAGGTATATCATGGCTCGGCAACGTATAGTTGATGAAGAAAAAGCATTGAAATCAGCCTTTTTTTTGAAGATCTAATTGAAGAGAAATACGGAGACCCTTAAATCGTCCTACAATGGTTGAGCCGTGCCCTGCAAAGATACACTTAAAAAAGGCATACAATCATGAGAGTTAAAAAGCGATATAAGTGCAGAAGCGATCGCCCAAACTATTTATTGAGCGGACTCCTAATGATGAAGTCCCTTCCAGACCAATTATTTGCGCGGCACTCTGTAACTGAAACCATTGCTGAAAAAAATCATAAAAAGCGCCCTCTTTCAGGGGCGCTTTTCATCAGGATGCATATTGAGGAGAAGTCTCTTTCTGTACTTCTTTTTCTTCAGGTAGCTTAATACATTTCGTCATGACTGCACTCGCAAGATAAAGCACCGCAAAAATCCAGACAACGCCTTGTGCACCGACGAGTCCGATGAACATCCAAGCTAAAGCAGGTCCGACAAATGCCGATAAGCCGGCTGCCAGGTTCAAAACGGACATGGCGGCTCCTTTGTCTTTTCCGGCAACTGTCGGCACGATCGCACCAATCGGCACGTAGCCTGCCAGCAAGCCGCCCCAGATAAAGCCGATGATGCTCACAACCGCCATATTCCCGCCTGAAAAAACAGGCGCATAGTATAATAAAACAGTGAAAATGCCGCAGCCGACTCCTCCAAAACAAATGACGGTGTTTTTCCATCCAAATTTATCACCGACAATTCCAAAAATGAGATTAAATACAATGTTGCCCAGAAAAATCGTTCCCCAAATCTGCAGCCACACATTAGTTGAAATGCCGTGCTGAGCCATGTGCATCGGCAAAAACACAGGGAAACCATATGTGCCGATGCTGTTGATGATTCTAATCATTCCTCCTGTCAGCACCCGCGGATTGGTAACAAGAATGGTAATCCCTTTTAAAAGCTCCTCCGCCGTTTCTGATCGTTTTCTTTTCTTCTTTTCAAACCGGTCTTTATTAATAAACAACGCGAAGACTGCACCGAGGCATACCCAGAAAATAGAACTCCACAGCGTATTTAAATAACCAAACGTTTTAATTGCATAACTTGAATACCAAGCACCGAAAACAAACATGCCCAGACAATACGCAATCCAAAACCAGCCGACAGCTGTGCTGAGTCTGTTCTGCGGTGTTCTGTAGATGACCCATGTCAAGAAGGAGTAAGCAAAAAGCGGGTATCCTAAGCCTTTAATAAAGTAAGTCACATACATGACAGGCAGATTTAGCTGTTCAAATCCGAAGACGATAAAAGCAGCTGTACCGATCACATAAAACAACAACCCCATAAACATCGTCCGCTTTGCGCCAAATGCTTCCAGACACACACCCGAAAACCATGAAGCGATGGCCAGTGAAATGCCGTATATACTAAAAATCGAAGCGGATTGCTGAACGGTGAGCCCATTTTCAATCAGAAAAGGACTGAGCCATCCTTGTTCAAGACCGTCTCCCATCATAAACAGCACAATCCCTAAAAACCCCCATGCCAGCCGCTTCGGTATACCAATTTTATCTAACATATCTGTATCCTCCTTAGATGCTTATTTCAATTACCGTATTACCTCACTAAAGTAAGAGAATGTATAATTCCTCAATTGGCGGCAAATTCCGCCTTATACTAATACCTTGTTTCCCGATGACGGCTCTAAACCTGAAAAGAAGCGTTGGACTTGCTTCCACTCCTCGTATAAAGTCATTTCTATCTGGCAATCCTGCGGTTCTATCACCCGAACACTTCCAGACATTTCTTCGGTCAATCTATAGGCCTCATTGCAAACCACAGCAGCACCAACGACTGATGCCTGACTGTACCCTTCTTTGACATAGATTTTTTTCTGAAGAAGATTGGCAATATATTGTGTAAATGTTCTGCTTTGGAATCCACCTCCGCATCCCCACACATAGTCACGATCAAACGGGGTGATCTCTGTTAAGAAGTCGAAGTTCCATTTGATTGAACATGCAATCTCCTGTAAGGCCGCGCGTACAAAATGCGCTCTGCTTAAATGGGCTGAAAGCGGTACATCAAAGAGAAAGCCGCCTTTCGTCAGGGCGTTTTTTTCTGTCGATAAATACGAGCCGAGGGAAGATACACATGCATGATCTTCCTTAGCAAGAGCAGCAATCTCTTCTTCCATCACATCGTACGGTTCATTCGGATAGAAAATATCCTTTAATTTTTGAAAATTCAGACCCGTTACCCCGGGATTTGTCTCTGCAAGCCACTGTCCTTGATCTGTGTGGCAGTTCAGCCAGGCTTTATTTTGTCTGTCCTCATGAATTTCATCAATAATTTTGGTAATCGGTGTTGTCGTACCTGATACAATGACTGCGTCTCCCAGAGCAGCACCAGTGCTTTTGACAGCAAGCTGTGTATCTCCCCCGCCCGCTATAACCTTCTCATGATGTGATAGTCCCAATTCTGCCGCATACTCATCTGTTATCGATCCAATGACTGTTCCCGCTCTTACTAGAGGCGGAAGAATGGATGGCGAGAAACCGAATATACCGCACATCTCTTCTGACCATGTATTTTGTTTTACATCAAACAGCAGCGTTTCCGTCGCCTGTGACGGTTCATATGTCAATACTCCGCTCAACTGATACGTCACCCAATCACTGATGCTTGTGAAGCTTGCAGTTTTTTCCCATAAGGAGGGCTGCCGGTGCTTTAAACCATAAAGCTTGAGCGCTGAAAAAAGCGCAGTCGGCAGACGGCCTGTTCGGCTGTATACTTCTTCCCGATTCGGTATGTTTTCCTCCCACTCCCTGCCCCGATTGTCAATGTTGGGCAGACCGAGGAAAGACTCACCATTTTGATCAAGCAACACGATCCCCTGTCTTTGACTTGTTGAAGTGAGACCAATAATTTCAATATTATGAGAACGAGAAATCGCACGTTTAGCCAGATTCATGATTTGATTCCACAGCGCCTGTGGAGAAAAATAGCGGCTGTCCGGGTAAAGCGGCTCGGTCGTATATACAATGTCCTCCCGTTCAACCGTTTGAACGCTGCCCGACACACTTACGACCGCAACTCTTGCATTGCCAGTGCCAATGTCAAATACGAGATAACCTTTTTGTTTCATCATCCTGATGCCCCCTTTTCTTACACCTCAGCTTTAAGATCGTTTTTGTTATATAAAGTCGGAATATTGAGAGTTTTTTCATCCTTCCACTTTTTAAGCGCTTCGTTCAGTATGGTAACCTGATGATCCTCTACTTCAAATGTTGCTCCTGCTAAATGCGGTGTTGCCAGAACATTAGGCAATGAAATAAATTCATAATCCGATTGCTCTGGCGGCTCATGATAAAAAACGTCTAATATCGCACCCCTGATTTTACTTTCTTTCAGTACAGATAAAAGATCCTCTCGGTTTACCACGACAGCTCTTGATGTATTCACGAAAATGGCGCTCTCTTTCATCAAGTCAAAATACGTCCGATCAATGAGGCCAAGCGTATCATCTGTACGCGGCAGGTGAACAGAAACGATATCACTATCTGAAAAAACCTTCTCCAGAGATACTTTTTCATATTGCGGATAATCATGCTGTACATATGGATCGTAATACAAAACCTTGCAGTCAAACGCAGCCAGCAGTTTTGCAATTCTTTGCCCAACCGCTCCGAATCCGACCATACCCACAGTTTTTCCTGTTATTTCATTACCTTTGAATTTGGCATACGCCTGCAAATAATCGCTGTTCCATTTTCCATCCTTTAGCCATTGATTAGAGGTATTCGTGTGTCGGAGAAATGAAATCACATTTCCAATAAACATTTCAGCAACAGCTTGTGCGTTGCGCCCAGGTGTATAGAAAACCGGAATGTCTCTGTTTGACGCTGCTGCTACATCAACATTGGAAGGCATTCCCCTGCATACTCCCACAAATGAAAGTTCCGGCATTGATGCAAACACATTCTCTGTCACCTGATCAAGCTCAGTAATCAAACCCGTCGCATTTGTTTCTTTTAATAGCTGAATCAATTCATCTTCCCTGTATGCCCGGCCGTTCTCTTTCCAAGACTGATAAACAACGGAACCGAACAATTCTTTAAGCTCTTTTCGTCCTTCTTCGTTGTACGGTGCTGTAATCAAAACCGTCATGATGCAAAACATCCTTTTCATCGTTATTTTTCACAAAAAAAATCTCTCTCCAAAGATGGAAAGAGATTCATGTATAGGCGCACTCTGCCACAGACAGAAGCCGGTATAAACCTTACTTTCCTATCTTTCAAGCTGACGCTTGCTGGAATTGGCACAATAATGTTGCCGAGGTTTCATAGGGCCAGTCCCTCCACCTCTCTTGATAGAAAATGTTTTGTATGTAATTTTCAGAATTGAGAATACGTTAATCATAAAGAAGAGCCAGATTGATGTCAATGTCTTTTTTTTCAGAATTGACGTTATCATTCGAAATGTTATAATTCTTACAATATATCTAACTGGGGAGAGGAACTGGGCTATGAAATCGTTTGCCACTCAACAAAACGGCATTTTTAAATCCGTTTGCTCACTGGACTGCCCGGACCAGTGCGGCTTGCTGGTACATAAAAAAGACGGGAAAATTGTAAAAGTGCAGGGTGATCCTGATCACCCCGTGACAGCCGGAAATATATGCAACAAAGTACGAAATATGGCTGAGCGCATCTATGATGAAAAGCGGCTGACGACTCCGCTGAAACGAACAGGTATAAAGGGCGAGGCAGAGTTTAAACCAATTTCTTGGGAAGAAGCGATTGACACCATCACATCCCGCTGGAAACAGCTGATTGATCAAGAAGGAGCTGAAAGCATACTGCCTTACAGCTTTTACGGCAATATGGGAAAATTAACGGCTGAAGGAATGGACCGCCGCTTTTTTTACCGCTTGGGCTCAAGCCAGCTTGAGCGGACGATTTGCAGCAAAGCCGGATCAGAGGGCTATAAATATACCATGGGTGTGAGTGCTGGAATCGATCCTGAAGAAACAATCCATACGAAACTGTTTATCTTTTGGGGAATTAACGCAGTCAGCACAAATATGCATCAAATTACAATCGCCCAAAAAGCACGGAAAAAAGGCGCGAAAATTATTGTGATTGATGTGCATAAAAATCAGACAGGGCGTCTCGCAGACTGGTTTATTCCTATAAAACCCGGTACCGACAGCGCGCTTGCCCTCGGCATCATGCACATTTTATTTAAAGAAAATCTTCACGATGAAGCGTTTCTTTCAGAATATACAGTCGGCTATGAAGAACTTCGCGAGCATGCGAAACAGTATCATCCAGAAAAGGTATCCCTGATCACTGGTATCAGTACCGGCGATATCTATCAGCTGGCAAAAATGTATGGTGAAACCTCCCCTTCCTTTATCAGAATCGGAAACGGCCTTCAGCATCATGACAACGGCGGAATGATTGTAAGAACAATTGCCTGTCTTCCGGCGATTACCGGTCAATGGATGCATACAGGAGGCGGTGCCATCAAACATAACAGCGGAATTTTAGAATATAATACCACCGCGCTTCAGCGTCCTGATTTACTGAAAGGCCGCACACCGAGATCGTTTAATATGAACCAGCTGGGCAGAGTTCTTCTGGAAACAGACCCTCCTGTTCGCTCCCTCTTTATTTATGGGACGAATCCAGCCGTTGTGGCGCCAGAAGCGAACAAAGTCAGACAAGGCCTCCTGCGGGATGACTTGTTCACCGTGGTTCATGATTTGTTTTTAACAGAAACGGCCAAATATGCGGACATTGTACTGCCCGCTGCATCTGCTTTTGAAAATACTGATTTTTACACCTCATACTGGCATCATTACATTCAGCTGCAGCAGCCCGTTATTGAGAAATACGGGGAAAGTAAGTCTAATACCGAGGTATTTCGGTTATTGGCTGAGGCAATGGGATTTACGGATCAGGAGCTCAAAGATTCAGATGAAGACTTAATCCGCCAGGCGCTTCACCATCCGGATAATCCTTATTTAGCAGAGATTAGTTATGAATCACTTACTGAACGTTCGTTTATGAAGGCGAAACGTGAAAAGCCGCTGTTTCCGGGTAAATTGCCGACACCGAGCGGAAAAATAGAATTATATTCAGAAAAAATGAAACAATCCGGTTTCCCGCCGTTACCGACCCATACGCCGCTTGCGCCGGATCATGAATTCCCGTTTACGTATGTTCCAGGGCCGAATCATAATTTCTTAAACTCAACGTTTTCCAATAATGCAAAGCACGTCAAACTTGAAAAGACACCGAAACTCTTTATCAACACGAAAGATGCCGAAAAACACGGCATCACTGATGGTAAAGCCGTACGGATTTGGAACAGCCGAGGTGAGTGTGAACTAACCGCCGCAGTCGGAGAACAAGTGCTGCCCGGTGTTGTCGTCAGTCAAGGATTATGGGCAGATGAACCAGGCAAAAATCAGCTTGTTAACGCCCTGACCCCCGACCGCTTGTCTGATATGGGCGGAGGCGCCACTTTTTTCTCAGGCCGAGTGCAGATTGAAAAAGCATAGAAACCGTCCAGAGCTTGCTCTGGCGGTTTTTTGTGTACACAGTCAACAAAAATGAAACCAATGATATAGATTGACCGTATAACATGACGATTACATAATGGAGGCATACACATGGACGTTTTTTTAGGAATCGGTATTGCATTGGCTGGATATTTTATCGGAGAAGGATTAAAGCATATTAACAACCCAAAAGCTAACGAAAAAAATGACATCATGCTGATTAAAGAACGAGATATTCACTTTTACATCGGGCATTTCTTAGGAATAACCCAAGCGGAGGCGAAACTCTTAGCAAAGGATCTCACAGACCTCCCTCATATCGAAATAAACGGAAAAAGATATGTGCAAAAACATATCTTAAGAGAATGGGTATTAACATTAGGAGAGAAACAACAAGCGAAAGATTAATGCGGATTTTTCAATAAGACGAGCTATAAAATTTCTTTTCCAAACACAACAAAAAGCAGGATTGGAAACGCTTTTTGATGAATTTATTGGTTCTTTAGTTATTTATTTAATTTGAAACCAATCAACACATTAACGAAAGCATCTCACATATGCAAATATTGATTTTTACTTATCAAGTATAGGTATTGCTGTCTTTGGTAGAGGGGTTGCCAAATGAATACAGAGTCACCATCTAGTATCCAAGTAGCTGAAAGACAAAGACCAGTCGCAGGATTCGTTTAGCCCTTTTTCTTGAGCAGGACTTTTCATTTGAAATGTTCCTCTACCATTGCTGTGCCAACTTGTAAGCAAGTCAAAACATTCTTATTTCATAATCATTTGCTCGTATAAAAAAACGTCGGAAAATTTAGATTTTCCGACGTTTTTCAAAGGTTTTATTCAGGAAACTGAACATGCCCGGGAACTGTGTACGCCCCAGATGTTCCGTTTGCAGGAAGCTTTGGAATCGTGTCTTTTACAACTTTTCCTCGAATGTCAGTGATTCTGACTTTAAGAGAGCCCGTTCCTAAATTGGTGCTGAGGAAATGATTATAGTCCGTTTTCTCCATGTTGATCCACTTTCCGTCTTTGTAGTATTCCATTTTCATAACGGGATACTTGTGGTTTCTAACTTGGATTGCCGCCCACCACTGGCTGCTGCCTTCTTTAATCCGGTATGTGAAATTGCCAGTGATTGGCGCTTTGATCACACGCCATTTGATTTTGATTTTTCCATCTTTCATAGCACCGATTTTGCTGAAGGCATTGGGTGAAAGATCAAGGGCTCCTGGGGCACCCTCAGGATATAGATCGGTAACATAGACGATCGTCTTCCCCTTTGGCCCTTCCACTTCAAGATAAGAGCCGGCAAGAGCTGCTTTCACACCGCCGTAATTAAGATCTTTTGGGTTAATTGCCGTAATCTCCATGTCAGATGGAATGGGGTCAAGAAGGAAAGCCCCTCCTGAATAGCCTGATCCGGTATAGGTTGCATAGCCTTCGTGCAAATCGTTATAGGCTGCCGAAGCCTGCGGGCAAAAACAAAGAATCATCAACATAACCACGCTAATAACAGCACTGATCTTCTTTTTCATAGACATCCTCCTAATCCAAATTTCGAATGAGAATCATTATCATTGTAATACTCATTCGATATGGATTGAAAGAGGACATAGATTCATAGATTGATTTATGTCTAATTCACTATTCTATATCTATCAAAGGGTGCATTTTATACGACTATGCAATACTTATGTTCAGATGCACATATGAGCCAAAATTCTAGTTTCATTAATATGGATAGCTATAGTGAGGATCTGAAGTATATCAGCTCAAAAAATTCCCATCCCCGCTTGAATCGCAAGCGGGAGAATTTCACTTTACTTTTTGCAACTTGGCCAGAGCAGTAAGTATAATACCTAAAATGAGCACAATCGGAACCCAAATAATGATGTAATGAAAATGCGGTTCTGCAAAAGCTACAATAATAGCCCCCATACAATATAATATGATGGCCAGCGCCCTTAACACAGCATCTCTCAAGAATGTTTTATTCTGTTTAGAGAAAAACAACCGGCCGGAAAGATCCTCTAAAAGAGAAGCCAATGTTCCGGTCAAAACAGTTGAAGAAATGCCTGCAATCCCCAGTTGTTTAGCTGCTGTTGTTTGTATCCCCATGGCAATACTCAAAAGGATAATAAGGATGTATACGGGAACGAAAGCAGAAGATATTGAAAGACAAGCAAAAACAAATAAAATGAATGCTTCAATTGCCAGAGCTTTTGTTACAGCGGATGGCCAAAATGTTTTCTCTGCCTTTCCAACAATGATTGTTGAAATAATCACCCCAAATATGAAACCGATTAGCGCAGTCAGAGAATGAAAAACAGTGACCTGAAGAGATTTTCCGATCGCTAATCCCAATAAAACGATATTTCCGGTCATATTAGCAGTGAAGACGTGTCCTAGGCTTAAATAGCCGATTACATCCACGATTCCCGCTGTTAAACAAAGAAGTGAAAGCAAGGTATTTCGATATGCTGAAGCAGTCAATGGTGTATCAATCCTTTCGTGTTGTTCCAATTGTAACTCTTTTATTTGACATCAAAAACATATAAAATCCCGGTTTTGATCAGGAATATAGACTCTATTCTTACTTTTGTCCAACTGTAATAATAATCCATATGAATTTATTTCAATTTGAAAGGAAGCTGAGTGGCTTTGAAACGATTTTCTTTATTATTTGCCATGTTAAGTTTATTATTGCTTCTCTTGCCTGAAAAAGCTTTAGGCGCCGTCGATTTTCCAAATACCTCGACGAATGGCATTTTAGGATTTGCCGGAAATGCAAAAAATGAAAAAGGAGTCTCTAAAGCCAGCACAACCGGCGGAAAAAACGGCCAGATCGTATATATCCAAAGTCTAAATGATTTAAAAACCCATCTGAGCGGATCAACACCTAAAATTTTAGTGCTTCAAAATGATTTAATCGCTTCTTCAAAAACAACGATAACGATTGGTTCATATAAAACACTTGTAGGTTCTTATGCTAAAAAAACGCTGAAAAATATTTATTTAACAACATCTTCTTCATCCGGAAACGTCATCTTTCAAAATCTGACCTTTGAACACAGCCCGCAGATTAATGGAAATAACGATATACAGCTTTATCTAGATTCAGGCTTCAACTATTGGATCGACCATGTTACATTTTCAGGACACAGCTATAATGCTGGCGGAAGTGACCTGGACAAGCTGTTGTATATCGGTAAATCAGCTGATTATATCACCATCAGCAACTCAAAATTCGCAAATCATAAGTACGGTTTAATTTTAGGATATCCTGATGATTCCCAGCACCAATATGACGGCTATCCGCACATGACCATCGCCAACAACTATTTTGAGAATTTGTATGTAAGAGGCCCGGGGCTGATGAGATATGGCTATTTTCATGTCAAAAACAACTACAGCAACAATTTTAACCAAGCAATTACCATCGCGACAAAAGCAAAAATATACTCTGAATACAATTATTTTGGAAAAGGCAGCGAAAAAGGCGGAATCCTTGATGACAAGGGCACCGGATACTTTAAGGATACAGGAAGCTATCCATCCTTGAACAGGCAATCCTCTCCGTTGACAACGTGGAATCCAGGCTCCAATTACAGCTACCGGGTTCAAACTCCGCAGTACACAAAAGAATTTGTCACAAAATATGCCGGATCACAAAGTACAACATTGGTTTTTGGCTACTGACACAAAGAGGGCTTGCATAACGCCAAGCCTCTCTTTATGGCTATGTATTGTTCGTCTGGCTTGTGTCTAAACTTGCTTATCAAACATATCATTCCTGCACAAGATGAACATGCTTACGGACCAAAATTTTTTCGCCAAAATGTTCACTCCATTTTCATTGAATGAACACACGGACCTCTGAATTGCTTTTCTCATTATACAACTAGGTCATTATGGTTTCATCTCAAACAAAAAGAATCCATTTCGAAAATGGATTCTTTTATCAATGTACATTCTATCATCTATAAACCAGGCCGCCATCAGTTAAAATAGCTTGACCGGTGATATAATCTGAATCATCTGAAGCTAGAAATGAGACTAAATTGGCCACATCTTCAGGTGTTTGATATCTTTTAAGTGCAATGTCTGAAGAGAATTTCTCAAAAGCTTCTCCTGGTTTTAAATCATCGCTATGTTTAACCATTTCCTCATCAATACGATCCCACATTTTTGTTTTTGCAACACCAGGACAATATGCGTTAACTGTTATTTTATATTTGGCTAACTCTTTAGCAGCTGAATGTGTAAAAGATTTCACAGCGTGCTTCGTTGCGGAATATGTGCCAAGCATTTCAAATGATTCGTGACCTGCTATACTGCATGCGTTAATGATTTTGCCTTTTGTTTCTTGCTTAATGAACTGATCAGCAGCTGCTTGAGTACCAAACACAACGCCATTGACATTAACCTTGAACAATTGATTCAGTTGTTCTTCTGTTATTTCTAAAAATGGCGAAACTGCCTCAATGCCTGCATTGTTTACAAACACATCCAAACGGCCAAATGTATCTGCCGCTGCTTTAACTAAATTGAATTGATCATCACGCTTGGATACATCCCCTTTTACTCCAGTAACATGATAGCCTTTTTCTTTGAAGTCTGATACAGTTGCCTGCAGCAGTTCCTCGTTAATATCATGCAGAACGACACTAAAACCATCCTTGCACAATCTTTCTGCTATCCCTCTCCCTAATCCGCCTGCGGAACCAGTAACTATTGCTACCTTGGTCATAAATATTCCCCTTTCGCAATGAGGTATAATGACGATATATTTATTTTAACAAACTCAATGTTTCTCCACATAATGTAAACTGCTGTCTCAAAAGAAAGCTTGTATTATATTAATTAATTTAAGTTGAAATCATTGTGTGTAAAGTAAAAAAGCTCTTCACTTCAGGATTGATCCCTTAATTGAGATGGTCTATATGACGTGTGTAACCATGACCTCATTGTTAAAGATATGGACACCGAGCTCCTATCCGTTTTCTTTAGTATTCATACGCTGTAATACATTGTATTGGAATTCATTAGACCGTACCCAATGTTTCATTGCTACGGTCTTACCCCTAAATGTAGTTTTCCTTGCTTACAATACCTTTGAATTTCATATAAGCATAGTGTAAATGCCATTGAGTTTAATTGGTCTTGATTCCAAAGCATGCGTGATGAAGTCGTTCTTTAACTGATGAAGAAGATCATCGACCTGGTCAGCTTTTTCATCATTTAACATTCAATTTTCTTAGCAAGCTTATCATCATATGTATTGCCGATGCTGCCGTCCTCTTGTTTCCTTTGTCATTCTTTAAACTGCAAGCTTTTTCTGACTCCTACTTGGTTTACATTCTTCAACTGATATACCATTATTTATAAATGAGATATATCGTTTATCAAATAGAGTTATCCAATTTACATCCTTTTTTATCAGATTCTAAATAATTAATTTATATTATGTGGTTTTAAAGAGGAGAAAGTCCCCTCTTTTACACTTGTATTTCTCCATAACATAATCTGTCACATAACTCATAGTTACCGCCAGTTTGATACATGCAACGTTGATAGCATCGTTGTGGATCATAAGAGATTGTTTGGTATTGAGGCACATGATAATTTAGATAGTACGGTGTTTGTGTATACCAAACTGGATATTGTCTAAACACATCGAACCCTCCATTCGCTCATCTAGTTTACTGTATTGTATTTACCTCACAGCCAAATGTCATTTGTCC
The DNA here is from genome assembly GCF_020861455.1 of Bacillus sp. AF23. Taxonomy (NCBI): domain Bacteria; kingdom Bacillati; phylum Bacillota; class Bacilli; order Caryophanales; family Bacillaceae; genus Bacillus; species Bacillus sp. AF23. The sequence continues at coordinate 71,151 of NZ_JAJHVY010000015.1, read as the reverse complement.
ATACGAAATTAGGCATTCTTTAGAGCAATTGATCTTTTCAACACATTTAGTTATTTTTTTATTCTTTAACAATTTATCAATTCAATTTCACTCCAATTATTTTCAACTTTGACTCATATGAGCAATAAACTTCTCCACAACCCGTTTCTTAAAAACATGTCAGCAAACTTGGTTTGGAAATCACTGTCGTTATTGAGTTTCACCTTCTCTTTCCTCCTTTTAAATCTAGATAAAAGTCTTTTTTATTTAATCTTAATCTCTTTCCTAATTATGTTAAAATAGATCAAAAAAGAAATTGTGGTGTATTTATGCTTGACTCAACTTTTCTCTTGCCATTCATGTTTGTACTTTATTTTTGTTTTATTCTATATAGAATTATTAAACGATTTATATTTAAGAAAGAACGAATGGCCAATGATAAGCATCTTGTTATTGTTTGTTTAATCGTTTACTTCTTTGAACTGATAAGCGTAACAATATTCCCTTTACCTATAGATCATCATTTAATTGCGAACTGGAGGAACGATTCTTATCATCCATTTTTGTATGGAAATAACTTTATCCCGTTTTATTTCTTTGTAGATATTTATCATCTAGGCTTGCAGTTTTTTGTGATAAGATCTCTTGGCGGAAATCTGATTTTACTGTTGCCAATTGGCTTGTTGTTCCCCCTTTTATTTGACAAGTTAAGGAACCTAAAAAGAATGTTATTAACTGGATTTTTTATTTCATTGTTTATAGAACTAACGCAACTTTCAATTTCTATGTATGTAAGAAACTCTTATAGAAGTTTTGACGTTGATGATTTAATCCTTAATACGTCAGGTGCTGCAATAGGCTACTCGCTGTTTTGTATTCTTCGATCGTTATATAAAAAATTACGATTTAAAAATGATTCTTTCATAAACATCTGATCTGTAAACAAGATATGTAGCCCTCATCAAGCAAAGACCAGCCAATGTGACAGACTTTTTGTTGAAATTCAACTAGAAAGACATAATAGGAAAAGGTAAGCATTCACTAGCGCGAGAAATGATGTTTATTGGAAGACCGCAAGGTGAAAGGATATAATCAACATAACTAATCATTTTAAGGTGATACGAAAATGGACAGTGTAATGAAATCTCATTTTGAAAATCTAGAAGCAAAGGACAAAAGCCTGCAATTAGAAGCCTTTCAGAATATTATTAACGCCACAAAGGAAAAAGTAGACTGGGCTTATGAAGTATGGGATCAATTAATAGGATGGCTGACCGATCCGGATAACCACAGGCGAGCGAGAGCTGCACAGTTTCTTGCTGGTTTAGCAATCAGTGATCCGGATAAGCGGATGCTGTACGACTTTCCAGCGTTATGGGAAGTGACCAGGGATTCAAAATTTGTAACTGCTCGGCATAGTTTGCAAGCAATCTGGAAGGTTGGCTTAGCTGGACCAGAACAAAAAGAACTGGTGCTTACTCATATTATTGATCGCTTTAAAAATGGAATGAACGAAAAACATTATACATTGATTCGCTACGATATGATTGTAGGATTAAAAAAATTATACGATGAAGATAAAGATGAGCATATTAGGGAAATAGCAATGGACTTGATTGAGATCGAGAAAGATAGCAAATATCGAAAGAAATATTTGTCAGCCTGGAAATAACCACTTTTATGTAATGCTCTGCAAACGTTAAAACAGCACTACGTCTTCGTGTGAGTGCTGTTTTTTACGCTAAAGCATCATTACAAATTACACTTGCCGCCCTCGCCCATCATGCTGCTTTTATACAGCAACTAGCTGCATTGAATGTTCATGCTCTTTCGGCGTGGTAAAAGAACATCTTTTTTTCAGGACCGTTCCAATCGTAAATCCATTTTCTCTAAGCTTTAAAGTTTGTTTCATATCAAAATTGCCCTAGCGCTGTTAATGGCAGTACCATTATTAAAATAAAATAAAAGACCAAAGAACTTCTTATTCAGCAGAACGTAATGCGTAATTATAAAAATAGACAAATGAGGGATTAATGTTGGACAAAGAATTGTACTCATGTTTAGTATGCGGGTATAAAGGATTAATAGAAAATCTTTTGTATAATGGGGAGTATCAAAAAACATTTGATATTTGTCCATGTTGTGGATTTGAATTTGGTTACAGTGAAGATCATGATGTGAAATTAGGTTTTATTGTAACACCAGATCATCTGATTGAAGCTGCATTTCAATTGTATCGTAAACAATGGATTGAGGCTGGTATAAAAATTTTTCACCCTGAAGATATCCCAAAAGAATTTAAAAACGGTGACTGCTTAAAAGCTGAAGTTTTGTTAAAACAATTGAAAAACCTAAATCTTGATATAGATAATTTTGAAATCGACGGGTTAAATGAATAATTGAAGCTAACTTTATCTGCATTTAGATTGAATCGATTCTAGAGAAGCAGGTGTATCCCCTCTTGCTATTTAACTCTTCAAATTGTTGTATACGGTAATTGTAGAGCTTTCTATTAAGCGATCATATGCGGGGGGATGCCAACCTTTATAACCATTTGAATTTTTTAATTGTTGCTTTTGGAGGATCAGATTCTTTTAGAGTGTTGAACCACACCTTCATTTTTTTACCTTCCACAAGGTCTTCTTTGTTTTCAATTTGACTTAACTCTAATATCACAACATGATTTTTATATTTTCTTATAAGTCTATCTTGAGACAATTCAAAGTCCTCTTTTTCAGGAGCATGTGTGCCCTGAAGAAAAACGGCTGACTTTTCATCCTTAAAAAGGATAAAACCAACAAGGTTCTGCATCTTTGGCGTTTTTATTTTATTTTCTTCCTTATCATTGCAGCCTGAAATAAAAGCAAGGAACACTAAGACCAATATCCCGTTTTTACGCATTTATCTCTCCCTTTTTGGCGTATGTTTTATAACAGTAAAAAAAGGCAAATCATTTTAGAGGTAATTTATAATCACGCGACACAAGAGTACTGGACCCGGAAAAACAGTACAAGTTTATAGATTTGAAGAACAGATTTACCACAGGTAAACTCTCTTCAATTCCGTTTTGCCTTTCCGTTACACATCATTTCCTAGTGCCCGCACATAAAAAATGATTGAATATTTAGTACATGGTACAATAAGGTAAAACACCTATTTCGTTAACCAATAGATTAATTTACTGACATCGCGTTGTGCCTATTGTGAAAAACTTGTAAACTTTTTGGGTAGCCATAAAATAAGGAGCGATTTTTTTGTCTAAAAACTTAGCATTTTTTCTTTTCATCTTATGTATCATCATTGAGAAAATCATGAAAAATATTGATGTCATAAGCACTGTAGCATCCTTTTGCTCTTTAGTTCTCGTTTTCATTTATTTTAAAGATGAGTTTAAAAAGCTAAAACCAAAAGCAAGGAGCATTCTGTTTTCATGCTTTTTAGTATTAACAGGGATTATAACTTTTATCATTTTAGAAGGACAGGTATTCATTAAAAACCACGATTTTTTTAACGGCTGGGAGACCATAGCAGTGATTATTTTGTTTGCAGTCCCTTTGATATCTGGTACTGTTTGCTTTAGATTGCTTTACGAGCATTTGAAAGAAATGTAAGCATTTTATGTACAGGTAAGGAACTACACTCGCATGTTTTATTTTTACTTTGAATAAAAACATGCCTTAATCATGACATGTACGTATCAATCAGATGTTTCTGAAAGGCAGACCTATATTTTGGACGTTCATCCCTAAACTTGCCATTGCAAATTTATCTTTTATACCATGGTTTCTCTTGTAATCTTATTTTATCTGTATGTTTCTCCCTACCGGTCTTCCACTCAACCTTAACAACTACATCATGTCCTATTACTTCATCTTCAGGCATAAAATCAAACGTAGCAATATGGTCTTCCATTTGTCCTCCGCCTGGCATTTCTTCACCTGTGTACTCTGATAAATCATAATCTTCTCTGTCATCGTACTTTTTACCATCTATATATAATATAATTTTTTCAACAATGGTTCTTTTCGCTTCTTTCTTGTTCCCTCGCCAGTATAAATTCAAGAAGTAATTAGGGCCAATCGAAGTTTTATCTGATTTTTCAATGGTAGAAACCCACAATCCGTTCCTGCTGCTTCCCTCATATTTTACTTTGTCTCCTGATATTATTGCAAAGAACGTTACAAAACAAATCAATAATAGAGCTGTAATGATTAGTGATTTTTTAATTTTATTTTTGCTTCTCATGTTTTCCCTCGCTTTCTTCATTTTATTAGTAGAATAAATGGGCAATATGTTACTTGAAAAAGAATATAAAAAAAGCTGCTCATAAAGCAGCCCAATCATTGTCTTTTCAGTTTTGCAGCCATATAAGACTTTCTTCTTTGTTCTCAGCTTTGTGATTCACAGCGCATCTATATTTGCTAATGACTGATCAGATGTTGATTATCTGCCTGTTAGCATCAAATGGCAAGAAGTTTACTTATAAGTATTTTAACTCCTATGTAGGTCACTATATTGTCTAATTCACCTGGTACTAACTGAATGTAAAGGTTTGTTTTAATTGGCGTCCTTCTTTTCCTTTTTGTGTCCAAATCATAACAACCTCTAATTCAGATGCCTTTTCAGCCACCATAAAATGGTTAAACTTCAGCGGGGCACCATCGTTTAAACTTTCGGCTAAGCTTATTAAATCCTCCTCCTGTCTCACACAATTTTCGTTGGGACAGCCAAAAAGTGAAAACCTAGTGGTTGAATCAGGATCATTTCTATACAATTGTACATCCACTGTAGCTACGGCTTCCCCTATGTTTTTGATTTCCATTGAATATACGTTATATTCCCCCTTTTTTGGACTCGCTAATTCCTTTGCATTTTTTGCTTCAGTTATTTCGACTGACCATTGTTCTGTTTTTTGTTTAATTGGCAACTCTGTAAATGTCAGGGCTTGAGTCTTTGTTTGAACAAAAGTCAATGCAAATAATAAAACACATAAGGAAAGTAAATGCTTCTTCACTTCGTATCTCCTTCTTTCTTTTTCATTAGCTTCCCCAATATAAGTGTCCGGTATGACGCATAAAAAAAGCCCTCATTTAGAGAGCTTTATTACAAATGCAATACTATTTCATTAGTCTGCGGGAATCTAAGCAGGACTTTCAGCAACATAACATTACAATAGCTAAATGTATGTGGTTTAGATTCAAAACAATTGAAACAAGCTTGTTTCTTTGTCGATCGAAGCAGCCTTTTGAAATGCTGCCTCTTGAGATTTCGCATTTGTCATTAGTTCATATATGAATGTGAGGACGAAGATAAGCGTAGCGTTTCCATCTATATAGTCGCCAGGGGCTATGTAAGAAGAGCTTTTGCATTGTCTAAACGCTTCTGCAAGCCTTTTGTCACCTAATGTGCATCCAGTTGCTAACACATGCACCCCTCGTAAATCTGCATACGCCCGAACTTCTTCAGGACCGAAATAACATGAATGCGGCTCGTTTTTTTCATAAACCTCTTGCCCCAATTCCGGCAATATAAATTTTCCATCTTCTCCATGAAAACTTAAAATCAAATAATCGGTTTCTCCCCTGTTCTCGCCAGAAAGCACGCTAACTAAATCATTAGGTCGTCCAACCCAATGCATGTGTACTTTTGCACCGTAATATTCAAGTGCGGAACGTAATGCAAATGATTCTAACTCACAATTTGGCCCTGCCACTAAAGTAATGCACATACTTGACTGCCTCAAAACAAATAGCCTCCCTAAAGTTATTAGTGCCCTAAATTCTAGCTTCACAAATTAAAATGAGATATCAAAAGATTCCGTTAGTTATTTCCAAATTATAATTACAAATCGTTTTGCTTGAGCAGATCAGTGAAGGGCATGCTATATGCACACCCAATGTTATCCCATCATTTCCTTCGCCAATACTAATGGCGGCCTTCATGTAATCGTTGAATTAAGAAAGTATAAAGTTTGCTTTCTCCCACAAGTCCATATCAATTATTTCTCGCACTTCATTGGGAGTCTGATGCAGAATTGTTTTCTTGATTAATCTAATTGAGTTTCAATATCATTTTAGTACAGATATCACGCTTCATGAATTGATTTTTCAGAGTCATAATTTCTATCCATTGAACGGAAATGCTCTTCTAATTCCTCAAGTGTTCGTCCCTTAGTTTCCGGCATGAATTTGTACACAAAACCGATTGCCAAGATACCCAAAGCGACAAATATAAAGAAAGTAAAGGATAAGCCTGCAGAGCTAAGCATGATTGGAAAAGCAAAACCGATGATAAAGTTTAAAATCCAGAGGAAAAATACACTGATGCCAGAACCAAGCCCTCTTACTTTTTGCGGGAATATTTCTGCAATGACCAGCCATGTTACTGGTCCGACACAGCCCTGCATAAAGGCTAGAAATAAAACGGTCAAAGATAGCACCATATACGGGAGTGCTGCTGATCCATCAAGCACGATTGAGAATATGGCAATGAATAAAAGCGCTGTGGTGGTTCCTGATAAACCAATCATCAATATCGGGCGCCGGTTCACCCTGCCAACCAGCCAAATGCCGATGATAACGGCGATGACTGATATCAATCCATTCCCAATATTAGCGATTAACGCTGCCTTTGTACCAAAACCGGATTCTTGCAGGATTTGAGTGCCGTAATACATAATCGAATTGACGCCTGTGATTTGATTAACGATGGCAACACCGATCCCAATCCATAAAAGACGGCGCAGCCATGGTGTAGAGAACTCTTTGATCGATGCCTTCTCTACATTTGAATCTTTGACTGCCGCTGCTTGTATTTCTTTAAATTCTGCTTCTGCCCTTTTCTCGTCACGTATGAGTTTAAGAACGCGCAGCGCCTCGCTTTTTTTACCTTTAGAAGTTAGCCACCTCGGGCTCTCCGGAACCCTGAGCATACTTGCAAATAATAGGAGAGCCGGTATGGCACAAAGGACAAGCATGTATCTCCAAACATGCCCTGTATCAGCCATTGCAACACCAAGAATCGCATTAAAAACGTAGGCTAAAAATTGCCCGCCGACGATCATCAGTTCATTTTGCGTTACCATACGCCCTCTTTTCTCATACGGCGCCATTTCTGCTAAAAAGGCCGGTACCATTGATGATGCCCCACCGACAGCCAGTCCCAGCAAAAACCGAAAGATAACCATCGTTAAAACATTCGGCGCAAATGCTGTTCCGAGTGATGCCAGAAAGAATAAAAAGGAAAGATTAAGGATCATTTTACGTCTGCCATAGCGGTCAGCCAATTTGCCGCACAGCAATGCACCAAACGCTGCTCCTAATAGAAGCATGCTTGTAACCAGCCCTTCTGTGACCGGTGTTAAGTTAAGTTGATCAGATCTTGCCATAAAAGGCAAAGCTCCATTTATAACTCCGGTGTCATATCCAAAGAGAAGCCCGCCAAATGTTGCTGAAATCATTATTAACTGTAAAGACGACCTAGGATTTCGTTGTTCTTTCATACCCTTTCCCCACCTTTATGAAGAATGCTTTATACATTTTTTCATTCTTGTCAACCGAGTGTGCTGGATTCACCCTTTCTCTTTTAAAGAGCAATACTCGTTTCAGCCAGGTTTTTTATTTCCCGAGACCTTATCAATCTGAAAATTAGCAATACTCTCAATGCAGCGAATGAGGCTTTTCGCAAAAACAACCTAATTGAAATCGCTTTCATTTTTTACAAGAAACATATCCACTTTTTTGTTATGTCCTAGTTATATTTTTGTTACATCCTTGTTAGGTTTGATATTATCATAATTTTAAAAGCATTTTCAGTCAATAAAAAGCTTCTGAAGTTTTTTAGCAATCATAGGATTTTCCCAGATAAAACGCCTAACACCAGGAATACATACTAATCCCCTTATGCTCCGAATGATTTCAGGAAATTCAGCTGAACATGTTCTATTTTTATTATGTTATGGTTATGTTTTTGAAACCTTTTTGTGATATCTGAATATTGATCAAGGGCTTGTACTCAAATATAAACGTGTTAAGAAAAATTACATTCACAATAAATAGCGATATCATTATAATGAATGTTGGTTGATTGAGATAGAAACAGAAGAAGGAGAAATAGAATTGAAGAAAGTACTGTTAGGCTTTAGTCTATTAGCTTTTAGTTTTTCTTTGGCAGCCTGCGGATTAAATGATACTGCTGAAAAAAGCCATTCAGATCTTAAACAGCCAGTTGCCAAGAATTCTAAATCGGAAGCAAAAAAAGGCTTGGTGGATGCTTTGTTAGAAAGGCCTGTTGACGGAGATACGATCAAAATTAGCTATAACGGCAATATTGACACGGTTCGCTACTTGCTCATTGATACTCCAGAGACTAAAAAGCCACATTCATGTGTTCAGCCATATGGCGAGGATGCATCTAAACGAAACAAAGAATTGGTTAGCGGCGGCAAGCTCCAATTAGAATTTGATAAAGGAGAGCGCAGAGATAAATTCGGAAGGCTGTTAGCTTACGTTTATGTCGATGGCAAATCTGTTCAAGAAACACTGTTAAAAGAAGGATTAGCCAGAGTAGCATATGTTTATGAGCCAAATACGAAATACATAGACCAGTTTAGAAAAGATGAACAGGAAGCACAAACGAAAAAACGTTCTATTTGGAGTAAAAACGGTTATGTGAATGCCAGAGGATTTAAAGGCTGTGTTGAGCAGCACTCAACTGAAAAACACAAGTGAAAAAAGGATATAGTTCGTGATAGATACCCTTTTGAATGAATATAATGCAATAAATCAAAAAAGAGGGTGCCTCACAAAAATGAATTCTCTACTAAAGAACGAAGACATGATTGCGATGATTAGAAATGGTCTTAGCACATCACAATACCCAAAGCACATTATTATCGTTGGCGCCGGGTTGGCCGGGCTTGTTTCTGCATCTTTACTGAAGAATGCGGGACATAAAGTGACGATTCTGGAAGCGAGTGATAGAGTCGGGGGCAGAGTTTACACGTTGCGATCTCCCTTCAGCGCCGGGCTGTATTTCAATGCTGGACCAATGCGTATTCCGGATACCCATACTCTAACCTTGGAATATATAAAAAAATTCAGCCTGCCAACAAATGTATTTTTGAACAGAACTCCAATGGACATCATTTACGCCAATGGCATTCAAACACGTCTTCTTCATTTTGAAAGCAATCCGGGTATCTTAAGATACCCAGTTGCAGCAAATGAACAAAGAAAAACGGCCGAAGAACTGATGCTTTCTGTATTGCAGCCTATCCTCAATTTTATTTATGGAGATCCTGCGAGAAATTGGCGGATTGTTGAAACACAATACCGGAACCATTCGTTAGGCTCTTACTTGAATACTTATTTTTCATACGGTGCAATCGATATGATCGGCGTACTTTTGGATATGGAAGCATATATGGGGATGTCCCTTGTTGAAGTGTTACGGGAATCCATCTTTTATACGTCGCCAACTCGCTTCTATGAAATAACAGGCGGCATGGATCTGCTTCCTCAAGCCTTTCTTCCTCAATTAACAGAACATACTGTCTTCCATCATAAAATGGTGAAAATATCTCAAAACCAAAACAATGTTACGGTTAACTGCATTCATCAACAGACAGCAAAACATTTGGCAGTGACAGGCGATCTCGCTATCATAACCATTCCATTTTCAACATTGCGTTTTGTACAAGTTGAACCATATGATTCATTTTCCTATTATAAACGGCGGGCTATTCGTGAACTCAACTATATTGCCGCAACAAAAATCGGAATAGAGTTTAAGAGCCGTTTTTGGGAAAAAGCTGGGCAGCGCGGCGGCAAATCGATAACTGATCTTCCGATTAGATTTTCGTATTATCCCAGCATTGACATTGGCTCGAATGGACATGCTGTCGTTGTAGCGAGTTACACATGGGCGGATGAGGCACTGATATGGGACAGTCTTTCAGAGGGAGAGCGCCTCCGCTATACGTTAATGAATTTATCGGAAATCTATGGTGATGTTGTATGGTCAGAGTTTGTTACTGGCGCTTCTTTTAGCTGGACCCAAAATCCATATTCAGCCGGGGGTTTCACAGCTTTCGAACCAGGACAGGAATTACAGCTGTATTCATACATCCCTGCCCCTGAAGGGAAAATACATTTCGCTGGAGAACACGCCTCACTTACTCACGGATGGATGCAAGGAGCGATTGAATCCGGAATACGAACGGCGTATGATGTGAATCGTATAACTTAAATCCTACGTTTTTTATATCCGTTTTAGCGACTCCTTTAGATAGATTTGATATTGCTTTTTAAAACAGCAATTAGATCGTGTAGCTAATCACAAACACCCCTTCACATTTAATGTGAGGGGGTGTTTGTGCGTAGACAATACTTCCGATTTGATCGTAAATCAAGAGTTTGGACTGAAACCAAATCAGATTTGAATCAAATCTTAAAAGGATGATTTACTGCTTGAATTTCCTTCCAGATTGAAGGTTGCATTGTAATGAATTGACATGTTTCCAAGTTATGAGTAAGTCTTGGTTGTATCGAATTTCTTGCCTTTTCGAATAAAGCATTCCCAATGCTACTTCACTGGGCACTAAACGCGCCGCCGCTATTGAGCGTCATACTGGTGTTCCCATAATCCTTCCGCAATAGCCATCTTGGGAGCCGATTTGAGCTGTAGTTTTGTCATCAAATGCCTTTGTTGATGATTAGTCGTTAATTGTTTTTTCGTTGATCCCCTGACAAAAAACACATTGTTTTTGAACCATACTTATAATTGGTTTTTTCGAAAGCTCTTCAAGGCTGTATTTAGATCCTTTGTGTGAGCGTAAATTTTCTTATACACATCGAATAGTGTTTTATATTTTTGAACATTTTTTTCCTTTGGATAAAATGTAGCAGCCTCGCGAATGAACTGCTCTGCACACTCTTCAAGAGATTCAAACCACCTACTTCCAAAGGCAGCTATCATAGCAGCACCCATGGCCGGGCCTTGTTCATTTGCCAACTTTATCACTCTCGCATTGAAAATATCAGCTTGCATTTGAAGCCACGTTTCATTTTTAGCTCCTCCACCAATAGAAACAACAGTATGCACTGATTTTCCCGCTTCTCGAAATAGCTCAATTGATTCATGTAAAGAGAATGTAATGCCTTCCATAACCGCCCTCAAAAAATGCTCTCTTTTATGTGCTCCATCCATTCCAATTAAGCTTCCCCGAATAGAAGAATCAGCATGCGGCGTTCTTTCACCTACCAAATAAGGAGTGTATAGCAGTCCATTTGCTCCTATTGGAATAGATTCCACCCCCTGCAATAATTGCTCAAACGATTCGTTTGGGGCAAACGTTCTTTTGAACCAGTCCAAGCTGTACCCTGCAGCGAGCGTGACTCCCATCGTATAAAAAGAATCCTTTTTTCCATGATTAAAAAAGTGCACTTTCCCTTTAAAGTCTCTTTCTTCGCCTTCTTCGTATGAAAGTATGACCCCTGACGTTCCAATACTGCATAATGTTTTTCCGGAAGAAAGAATGCCGGCTCCAATCGCACCACAAGCATTATCTGCTCCCCCAGCGTACACTTTTGTTTTTTCCGACAGCCCTGTCTCCGCCGCAACGTTCGGAAGCAGCGATCCTACACAATCATGAGATTCAACAAGCGGAGGACAAATATCTGCAGAAATGCCAAATCGATTGCAAATATCATCGCTCCACTCCTTGCGAGTAATATGTAAAAGTAACGTTCCTGCTGCATCGGAGTATTCGGTGTGAATGGCACCGGTCATACGAAATCTCACATAGTCTTTCGGAAGCAAAAAAACAGCCGTTTTTTTAAAAAGTTCAGGCTCATGTTCCTTCACCCATAAGATTTTAGGTAATGTAAACCCTTCTAAAGCACGGTTTTTTGTGATGTTAAGCAGATGATCACCGAATTTCTCGGTCATCTTAATACATTGAGGCGTGGTTCTGGTGTCATTCCAAAGAATCGCATGACGTAACACCTGCCGATCTTGGTCAAGCAGTACTAACCCATGCATTTGTCCTGAATAACTTATCCCGTCAATATCCTTGGCTTGAACGTTGGATATGGACACCAATTCAGTCAATGCATCAATTGTTTGCTGCACCCAGTCTTCAGGATTTTGCTCACTATATCCCGCCTTCTCTTGAATGAGCGGATAACTTCTGGACGTTTCTGCACAAACCTTGCCGTTTTGATTAACTAAAATCGTTTTTACAGCACTCGTTCCAAGATCTATTCCAATGACATACTTCATTTTTTCACCCCTTACCCTTATAAAAAACCATTCACTCTAAATAAATGCCCAGTTATAGAAATTACCCGTCATAACAATAAGCAAAAGTTAAGGGATCATGACGGGTAATCTCAGGTATTGGCTATCATGCTATACCTTTTTATAGCAGTTCTCTTTATCTGTTATACTTCTAAAATGTATTGGTTCAATATAGCTTTTAATCGCTCCTGTCTTCCTGATTCGTTTTTAATTGCTTTATTATTTAGCGCATATTTCTCAAGAGTATGGAAATTAGCTCTTCCTTCTGTAATTTCAAGACCAATTCCTTCAGAAAAGCTGCGATAACGATGTTGAATCACATCATCAAACACACGATCTTCGATCAATTTATGGGCTACTCTCAATCCTCTTGCAAATGCATCCATCCCTGCAACATGGGAATATATTAAATCATCAGGCTCAAAAGAAGACCTTCTCACCTTCGCATCGAAGTTTAATCCACCGCTTCCAAGGCCGCCATTTTGCAGGATTTCGTACATTGCTAATGTCGTAGAATATAAATCCGTCGGAAATTCATCTGTATCCCAGCCTAAAAGAGGATCACCCTGATTCGCGTCAACAGAGCCAAGAAGACCATGTACTCTTGCCATCCGTAATTCATGTTCAAATGTATGCCCTGCTAAGGTGGCATGATTGGCTTCGAGATTTAATTTAAAATGATTGTCTAAGCCATATTGCTTTAAAAAGGCAATGGTTGTTGCTGCATCTGTATCATATTGATGAGTGGTCGGCTCTTTTGGTTTTGGCTCAATCAAAAACTGCCCTGTATATCCGATTTCCTTCGCATAATCCACTGCCATATGCATGAATCTCGCCAAATTATCAAGCTCCAATTTTAAATCGGTATTTAACAATGTTTCATATCCTTCACGTCCGCCCCAAAATACATAGTTCTCGGCACCAAGCTCTTTTGCTGTTTCTAACCCTTTTTTTACTTGTGCTGCAGCATACGCAAACACATCTGCATTGCAGGAAGTCGCCGCACCATGGACGAAGCGGGGATTCGTGAACATGTTTGCAGTATTCCATAATAGCTTAACGTTGCTATTTCTCATATACTCTTTAATCATACCCACGATGATATCTAAATTTTGATTTGTCTCTTTTAACGTACTTCCTTCTGGTGCAACATCTCGGTCATGAAAAGCAAAGAATGGTGCATCTAGTTTTTCAAACATCTCAAATGCTGCGTCTACTCTCGCCTTCGCCAGATCCATTCCTTTATAGTGATCCCATGGTCTTTGCATCGTAGCTGCCCCAAAAACGTCTGTTCCATCAGCGGTAAATGTATGCCAATAGGCAATAGAAAATCGCAAGTGCTCTTTCATCATTTTTCCGCCAATTACTTCTTGAGAATTATAATATTTAAATGCTAAAGGATTAGTGGAATCTTTCCCTTCGTAAACCACTTTGTTTACGCTTTCAAAATAGTTGACTGAACTAGAATAAGATTGAGCCATGTTATTTCCCCCTTAAAAATCATTTCAAATACATGCACGTTTTATTTCATATTGTAAGTAAGTTGTCTGTTAGTTTGTTGTCCGAACAAACTAACTTATTTTCATCTTATATAACCTCATCAGTATTTTCAATATTTTTTTTGTTTTTTATGAACACATTAGATATAGTAAAGGTAAGATTCGCTATGTACTATGTCTCATACTGAAAACAATACATTTCAACTTAATTTAAAGATTATACAAATGGAGTGGATTAAGTGGTTATCGCTGATCAAACCTTTGTCAAAAAAGTAAATCAAAAGTTATTATTAAAAGAAATTCTTAAAAATTCACCTATTTCAAGAGCAAAATTATCTGAAAAGACTGGATTAAATAAATCAACTGTTTCATCACAGGTAAACACGTTAATGAAAGAAAATCTTGTATTTGAAATTGGTCAGGGACAATCAAGTGGCGGAAGAAGACCTGTCATGCTTGTTTTTAATAAAAAGGCAGGATACTGCGTAGGAATAGATGTTGGTGTGGATTATATTAATGGCATTTTAACAGACCTTGCAGGAACGATCGTTCTTGATCAGCACCATCATTTGGAATCGAATTCTCCAGAAAAAACCAAAGACATTTTAATTGATATGATTCATCACTTTATTACGCATATGCCACAATCTCCATACGGGCTTACTGGTATAGGCATATGCGTGCCTGGACTAGTTGATAAAAATCAAAAAATTGTTTTCACTCCGAACTCCAACTGGAGAGATATTGACTTAAAATCTTTCATACAAGAGAAGTTCAATGTGCCCGTTTTTATTGAAAATGAGGCGAATGCTGGGGCATATGGAGAAAAAGTATTCGGTGCTGCAAAAAATCACGATAACATTATTTATGCAAGTGTCAGTACAGGGATAGGGATCGGTGTTATTATCAACAATGATTTATATAGAGGGGTCAGCGGATTCTCTGGAGAAATGGGACATATGACAATAGACTTTAATGGCCCTAAATGCAGTTGCGGAAACCGAGGCTGCTGGGAATTGTATGCTTCTGAGAAGGCTTTATTAAAATCTCTTCAGACTAAAGAGAAAAAAATGTCCTATCAAGATATTATAGACCTTGCCCACCGGAATGATATCGGAACTTTAAATGCATTACAGAATTTTGGATTCTATTTAGGAATAGGCCTTACCAATATTCTAAATACATTCAATCCTCAAGCCATCATTTTAAGAAACAGCATAATTGAATCGCATCCTATGGTTTTAAATTCAATTAGAAGTGAAGTGTCGTCCAGGGTTTATTCCCAATTAGGCAATAGCTATGAATTATTACCGTCTTTCTTAGGAAAAAATGCACCGGCATTAGGAATGTCCTCTATTGTTATTGATCAATTTCTGGATATGGTTACAATGTAATTTATGATTAAAATGTACAGATCTCTGTGTCCTGCGCTCATCTTTAAAGATGAGCTTTTTGTTTGTTATATTAATGTTGAATAGGAGTATTTCTGAAGGATATGAAAAAAGGAGTTCTAAAATAGAAGTCTCCTTTTTTCATGCACAAATTATTTTTCTTTATAGCGAAAATATCTAAAGTCGGCCGGAATATTGTTACCACTGGTATCTTGGCATTGCATCCCTACAAAGGCTCCCGTGAAAAATCCTCCTCCACGGATGTAATCATCTGATAATTTTTTCGATTCCAATGCAATGTCAATTTTGTGCCAATCTTCTTTGTTAAAAGAATAAAAATAATAATAATTTTCCTTTTCAATATTTACTTTTAAATATACATACTTTACTTCACGAGGAATAACAATTTTATTTTTTAATGGTTGTGAAAAAGAAAAGTTATCACATATTGTTAATTCAAGAATACGGCCAAGGTCTTCATCATGCGTGACTTGAAGAGCCGTCCAGTTTTCTGTATTGTAATAGTTCACCAATCCAGCAGCTTGTTGAAAATTCTCCGGATAAAACTCAACAGCCGTTTCTGCTTCAAAATGGAGACTTTGCCAACGTCTGGCCACAAATGCCTGAGTAAAAGTCGAGGTTAATGATTCATGACCGTATAATCGTAAATGATTTGGCACTTGAGTTAATGAACCTAATTCATTCGTAAACGGGATCCTTAAAGTTTGAAAATTTATATTTAATGTTGAGTCCTCAAATTCATCAACTTCCGGGTACGTTGCTTGAAACATTGTATTAGGTATAGAAGGCGCTTCTACCTCCAAGCTTCCTTCTTTTCCACCTACTACATAAGGCCATTCATCTTTCCAATCCAGTTTTTGAATAGCTGTTTCTCTGCCTAAAGGGCAATATCCTCTCTGCTGAAAAATTGAATCATCGTCAGGATGAATAGGACGTCCCGTTAAATGAGCTAAATACCACTCATCTGTATGTGTTTGAACAATGGATGCATGACCGCATTTTTGCAATGGATTTCCTGGATCATGCCATGATGTTAAGATTGGATTATCGGGATGAACTTCATATGGTCCCTCAATATTTTTAGAACGGGCAATTGTAGCAGCGTGTTCAAACCGTGTTCCTCCTTCTGCAGTCAATAAATAATAATAGTTCCCGATACGGTAAAGGTGCGGCGCTTCTGTCAGCTTTCTTTCAGTTCCTTTAAATATCACTTTCGGTTTACCGATTAGTTTTTGCTCCTTATCAGAATATTCCTGCATGACAATGCCTCCAAAGGAGTGCCGATCAATACGCTGATCCCATAACATATTTAATAAATATTTTTTTCCATCCGTATCATGGAACAAAGAAGCATCAAATCCTGAGCTATTTAATTTGATCGGCTCCCCCCAATCGCCATTAATCGTTTCGCAAGTCACTAAATAATTGTGACAATCTTTCCAGGCGCCATCTACGACCTTAACATCCGTATAGATCAGCCAAAACTTTCCGTCACTGTAACTTAAACATGGTGCCCATACCCCGCCTGAATTAGGGTTTCCTTTCATGTCTAATTGTGAAACTCTCTGTAAAGGATGTGCGACTAAGCGCCAATTCACTAAATCTTTTGAATGGTGTATCTGGACACCTGGAAACCACTCAAATGTAGATACAGCGATATAATAATCCTCCCCTGCCCTGCAAATACTTGGATCGGGATTAAATCCTTTAAGTACTGGATTGGTAATCTTCATTTGGGACTCCTCCTCAGTCTATTTTCTTTTTTAAGCTTTGAAATCATCAATATGATCCAAATAAACTTTGTCTCTATTCTCTAATTCTCGAACCATGTTTTTATATTTTTTCTCATCTAAGTTATAGAAATTAATATCAATTAAAGCCAGAGCCAGCAAGAACACGGGAATAATGGTTGTTGTAATTAAAATCCCCGTTAATGCCGCCGGGGTTTGTGCCTGATTTGCCACATATCCAAACTTATCAAGAACCAGACCCGGAACAACTCCTCCTAAGGCCATACCAAACTTAAAGAAAAATCCGATGATAGCGTAAATAAGCCCACCCATTCTTTTCCCAGTCCTGTACTCTCCATATTCTATTGTTTCAGGAATAAGCGCCCACATATATCCCCCGGCAGTGAGACTTCCAGCAGCAGCGATTAAGCGACAGAAAAGTATGAGATATACATTACTTGGCGGAACAAACAGTAAAGCTAAGAGGCCGATTATATTCAGTAATAAAGCATAGTTTAGTAATTTCTTCTTCCCCAAAAATTGATGAAGCCTTGGAATAAACGGTAAAATGACCAAAGCGGGCAAACTTCCTATCAAACCGTACCACTTCACCAAATCCTCTCTTTCTAAGTTATACGTTACGTAATAAATGCCAACCGAATTACTGATGGAATTCACTCCAAAAATAATAATAAAGAAAATACTTAATACAACAAGTGGACGATTAACACGAAACTGCTCAAATATATCCGTAAATTTAATTTTTTCTTCGGATTTTTGAAGAGTGACACGCTCTTTTGTGCTTTTAAAACAAAAGATTAAAAGGCACCCTCCTATCAATCCTAAAATACCCATGGTTAGCTGCCAGCCAAGAGATTCGTTGCCGGAAGTATCGCTTAAATAAGCAGCCAATAAGGGAACAAAAAATGCAACGACAAGTCCCCCAAGATTCGCAAATAACATACGAACTGATGTTATACTAACCACTTCTTGATTATTTCTAGTCATTGCAGAAGTTAACGCGCCATATGGCACGTTAATCGTTGTGTATGTAAGCGACAAGCCAACATAGGTCATATAGGCATATATTAATTTCCCCATATCTGAAAAATCTGGTGTTGTAAAACAGAGTATTGCCAGTATGACAAATGGGAAAGCTCCGAATAAAAGATACGGTCTAAAGCGTCCAAACCTGCTATTTGTTCTGTCTACTACTGTTCCAATAAAAGGGTCAGCGAGAGCGTCGATGATTCTAACCACTAAGAACATGGTACCGGCTGCTGCTGCCGATAAACCAAATACATCTGTATAGAAGAACAAAAGATAAGTAGACACCGTTGCATAAATTAAATTACATGCAAAATCTCCAGAAGCATAGCCAACTTTTTCAGTCATGCTAATCTTCTTTACATTTTCACTGACCATGATCTTTCCTCCCTTTTCGATCATTAAATAAGGAACAGTATGCAATGGTATAAAAATTTCTCAAACTCACCTCGGCCGGCAATTGTTTATAAAAGCGCTTTCAATAAATCACAAAAAATATGAGTGGTTTAATTTCACAGTGCATTTTTCATCGTACAAAGCGATCTAATCAGCAAGCAGTAAATTCATCTTTTTAGTTGCACCCGTATACTTTGGAAAGGATTAAAGATACAACACTCTTTTGTTTTATATATTGTTTAGCTCCCATTGAATCGAGCCTCTTATTCCCCCTTTAGAAGTAACCTTATCTTATGGAACTAATAAAGTCATCTTCATTAGTTTGTTGATTAGACAAACTAACTTGACTTAATATTATAAAATCCTATCAACTTTTTCAATGTTTTTTCAGAAAATTTAAATTCCTGAAGCAAATATTGATTATTTTTAAACAGTCAGTTTCTCAAATATCCTGATTATTCTCTTCAAAAAGATTTCATTCCTTCTAAGAACCCTGTGAAATTTTTAAATTCATATAAACTTTACTCTGAATAAAACAAAAAGCAGTCTATTCAGATCTGCTCCTTTACGTTCTCTTCTTTTAACTTTTTGTTTAGTTTGAAACTAATGAAGACATTGATCATTGCAGCTGGAACATATAAAATTCCTGCTCCCATTATTCCTAACGCAGTACTTGAACCTAATATAAAAGCCTGCATTTCTGTATTTCTTGACTTCAAACTAAGTAACACTAGAATACCCGCTATTACCCCTATAAATCGAGCAATGCCTGGAATAAAGAAATCAGTTAGGATTCCAAATATTTGTCCAATAATTGATAACACAATCCCCATAAAACTGGATAATACAACTAATGTTTTGATAGCTTTTCACCCCTTTTTAAATCCGTTTCCATTATTAAACCGCTTTTGATACAGGTCTACAAGTATAGCAGCCCGCTCTACAAACCCTCTCAGCTGCCATGCTTTTTGACTCACCATTCTCTTTCCGCTCTATTCCAATACAAATAAACACTCCTTCCCTTGCGATAATGGCGATTAGCTTTATTCAAAAACTCTGCAAAGAGCGGTGTATTCATACGTGAATGCCGGAGATGTGGAATAGAAAAGAGCCTTTAACTTAATATTCTTTAAGAATTCTCACAGTCTGTTTCTAGGAACTTTTATTCTTTACTTTTCTTGTTTAAGCTCTTTCTTTTTATTCCTTTTGTAACCTGCATAAGAGCCGCCAAAAATAGCTATAAACATGGCAATCCAAATAAAAATGTTCAAGTCAACTCCCCCAATTTTAAATAAAACACTTCTTTTGCTTTTTCCTCTCCAATAAATGCTCATACCGTGTTATGGTTTAATAAAACTTCCAAGGAGTGGTTCTTTGCTTAAAGCTTCAAAAATACTGATTTCATGTGCAGCTTTAATTCTATGTGTATATTCTTTATACAATCAAAGTGAATTCCTCTTGGTTTCTCTCCAAGTATTAGTTGCCCTTCTCTTTGTTTTAATGGGAGTGGAGACACTTTCAAAGAAACAAACAAGGTCTGCGTATTTGTTGTTCGGATCAGCGGCTTTTATACTTGTTGTGAACGTTGTGAAATGCATGATTTAAATAGTAGATAAACTAATTCCGCAGGCATATGGAATCCCAGACCCAATAAATTAACGCAGCAACAATGCTCATTATGTAATAATTTAAGCTCTTGAACACTGTAAGAGCACTAGGCGGATAATCAACAAACCAGAACACGAACACAGCTAAAAAAGCTACTGCTGTATAAATGAAAAAATAGATCAAACTGAACTTTCTGGGATTTCTTCTTAGTAATAATTGTAAGGGGAAAGCAAATATTAAGTAAGTGATAAAAGAGTAGAATGCAATGATGCCTATTGTGATTAAGGCGATCGCCATAAATCCCGAATAAACAAACATATACAAGCCAAAGACTAGACCATATGACAAACTCGAGAATACCAGAGTATAAACATAACTGTTTAACGTCTTTTGATTGAGGCTCAAAATCAGCCCCCCCTACCATGTATCCTTTTTAACCAGTTATCCAATTGTTCAAAATCTTCATCGATTTTCACAACTTTTTAAAAATTAGACTCCGAATAACAAAGTTCCACCTATAAAAAAGAAGAAAGGGAATAGTAACAAAATTGAATTTAAAATGATTCCCCATATAGCCCACCGTTTATTTGTCTTGATTGAACCTAACGCCAGCATTATCCCTATAGGTGAGAGTAATAGAGGGAACAATACCGGCATTCCTTGCCACGGCATTGAAATAATCCCAGTCAAAAAATTAATTATTAATATAGCTGAGATAATTGGAAAAGCAAATGAAAATATGACTGCAGCTTTTTTAAAATTCATATTAAAAGTAAATCTCCGTTCTCTTTAAAATCGTATTTTTCATAAAAATATATTAAGACGTCATTGTCTACGATGCTATTGCTTCAACAACAGGTTCATTAATACTTTCAAAAGATGCCTCAAACCTTGCCTCAGATCACACTGCGCTTAATTCTTTTCTCATATTCCGAAAAGATGTTTTATCTAAATGATTTTTTTTTCGTTAGTATCAAGGAAGTAAAGAAGCTTAATGCCATTCTATTCTATGTATTGAGTAGACTTCAATTAAAATTAAAAAAAGATCGGCAGATGCACGAACATCTAACCGATCTGCAATAGATAGCTCCTCTTAATAGCTTCACAGCATCCCATTTGATTCTCGTACTTCCACACTCAAACACTCTGTGTTCTCCCGGTCCGTTACAGTTTCCTTCGTTGTTACAGTAAACGTTTCACTAGCTGGTGATGGCTTATCTGATATAGTCACAACTATTGGCAGCTGTTAAAACCTTAGCGGTATACACTGTGCCAGTTTGATGGCAATTTTCTGATTAAGCCTCATATTCTTGTCCATTGGGATTAAGATTTGTTCGATGGAGGTTCAACATCATTGTATTAGGTTTACATCAATTACGTTATAAAAGGCATTAGAGGTATCCGCAACGTCCCACACCCCTAGAATGACATGATAACCACTGCGATCAGCTGGCACATAAATCTTATGAGAAAGATTAGTATCTGCCTTTGAACCATCGTGATCAACTGTTCCAATTAATTCAAACTCATCTCTTGTTAATGGTTTGTTTGGATTCCAATCTTTCTTGGTTATATAATAGTGCCATTTTGATGTTGCGTGAGGAGCAGTATAGTGCCAAGTAAAGGTGTTTAGACCTCCATGCATGTTTTGTTTTACCCAATGATCTGCAGTCTGCCTGTCTAACCCAAAGTCAATTTGACCAAAGCCTCCATTTGCCGATGCAATTTTTCCATCTGGCGGACCTCCGGCTGGAAACCCTTTTGGTCCTTCTACCGATTGAGGATTATCAACTACAGAACCATACTTTTGCGTAGCTGCCGTCCAACCAATTATTTGTTTTTCTAATGATCCCATGTACGCTCTACTAGCAGGTTCTTTTATATACCCGTGTGCAGATACATCACCTGCAAATAAAGTAGCACCCACACTTAGAACAGCAGTTAGAACAGCGCCTTTGACAAAACCCTTCATTACCAACTCATTCCTCCCTTTTCTGTAAAATTTTTCTCTTCCTACTATAATAATTCATTATATGTCAGGTAAACTCCTTCTTTTTTTTTTGATGGCGTAACACTTAAAAAACTTCATACTCCCCCGCTCTTTTGTTCTTCCTACAGCTTTTTTTCGTCTTGATTACATGTATTCATGTAACTTTGAAATAAAGTCGTAACGTCTATATTAATGTTGCGATGCCTTCTTTTCTTTAGAAAATTCTTGTCTAAAGTTTTGTTCTTTTTAACTAAACGGGTAGGTATAATTAAGCTATAAAAAGAAAACAAAACATCATAAGGAGGATTTTTGTGTTTCAAACCTTAGACCATTTTTTTAAATCTTGGGAGTTCGAAGCTGACGCTACACAGAAACTGCTAAATAGTCTAACTGATGAATCACTTAAACAAGCAATAACTTCACAAAATTGGACTTTAGGCCGTATTGCTTGGCATACTGTTGCTGCCATTCGCATCATTACCTCAAACACAGACTTAACGTTTCATGCCCCTGCTGAAGATTATCCTGTTCCTACTTCGGCTCAGTTTATAGCAGACAGCTATCATCAAGCCAGCAATGCGTTTGTACAGGCATTAACAACCCAATGGACTGATCATACACTTCAAGAACGTATCAACTTTATTGGTCAACAATTGCCAAAGGGTTCACTTTTGATGTTTTTGATTCAACATCAAAATCACCATCGAGGACAAATGACTGTTCTTATGAGACAAGCAGGATTAACTGTTCCAGGTATTTATGGTCCAGCTAAAGAGGAATGGACAAAATTCGGTTTGGAACCCCCGCAAATGTAAGCAGCCTTTATAACGAAGTTAACCTATTACAAAATATAAAAGCATGTTTCGATGATTTTTTTCAAAACATGCTCTTCCTTTTGTTCATTTAATCAATGTTGATTAACATCAGAAATAATATCTGGCAATTTTCTTATCTCCTTTTTGAATAATGTTTTGATACACATTAAAATGGGTAAAAATTTATAAGGTGATTTCTTTGAATCATGATCAAAAAGTTACTCATTACTCCTCATTTATTTTTTCAACGATCATCGTGTTGCTGGTCGCAATCTTTCCTGAATACACTTCTTGGTTTGTGACTGTTTTCTTTTTGGGTTTTGCACTTATATATACTCTCCAAAAACATAAAGCAAGTTCGTCAAAAGCAATTTCTTATATTTCATATTTCTTGTTCATCGTTGTATTGGTTTACACATTAGTAAATATATAGTTTTAATCCTACTAGAATTGTCTCAAATAAAATGCCCTGCATGTAAGAATGTCTCCTGCCATTTCAGTGTTCTAAGTAGGAGATGGTATTTTGTTTGTATCGCCAATGTTTCTGCCTTCAATATAGTTCAATTCCACTCTTCCTCTAAAATAGCGTAATAATATTCATCCCACCATTCATTGCCTTTAGGAATACATTTTTTAAAAAAGCCTTCTCTTCTCATTCCAATCTTCTCCATAACTCGATATGATGGGATATTCTCAGGTTGACACGTAGCTATCATCCTATGTAAGTTCATTTCTTTAAATCCATATTCCAAGATAGCTTGTGCTGCTTCAGAAGCATACCCTCTATTTTGATAATTCGGATTAAACACCCACCCAATCTCATATGTATGTTCACCAAAATACTTATAAAAAACAATATGGCCTATAAGAGAATCTTCATCTTTTAGTATTACAGGAAAATTTTCAGCGTTATCACCTTTGTTTTTATTTACAAATGTTTTTGCATCTTCTTCAGTAAAAACCCCTTCTGGTATATACTTCATAACATTCATATCTGACGTATACTCATATACAGCTTTCCAATCTTTGAATTCAAATTCACGTATCAATAACCTTTTTGTTGTTATATGCATTAAAATATCTCCCATCAAAAATAATTACACTTAAATCTTTATTCGATATTAAGACAATAATAACCTCTTTAAATACTATCCTTATACAACAATCTGGGCCCTTACAAACAAAGGGTAGGCGTTTCAGCTATATCTTCTTGTAGACTTCTGTGTACGCCTTTAATTGGTCACGTAAATCCTGCTCTTATGCTCTAATCGCTTGACTTTCCGCTTTAATGATTCGATAATCGCGCCTTTATTATTTTCATTCATATCCCTTTGCAGCTTTCTTTTTCATTTTTAAAGCTCTTTACACAAAAATGAGGCTATCCACAAAATGACAATTTTAGGGATAACCTCTTTTTTATCAAAATCTAATCAATCATCTAGCTTTCACTCCATAAAAGCTTCTGAATAATGAACGACACCTTGCACATCTTCAAGAGAATGATTTGCTAATTCCAGAGCCATAAATACTTCATCAGGCACCTCAAAGGGTGCTTTTATATTCCATAAGCTAGCTGGCTTAAAACCAAACTTCGGATAATAATCTTTATGTCCTAAAACAATTACTGAACGATAACCAAGCTCTATTGCTTTTTTTAACCCAGCACGAATTAATTGACTCCCGATTCCTTTTTTCTGGTTCTCAGGCGCAACAGAAACTGGAGCAAGTGCCAAAGAATCGACTGCATTATCGCCATCTATGATTTGGATTTTAGATAAAAGGATATGACCTACGATATCTTTGTTTTGATGTAATGCAACTAATGAAAGTTCAGGAATGAATGCATCTGATTTTCTAATCTTATTTACAAGTATGTGTTCTTTCTTGTCGCTATATTCTACATTTGAAAAAGCTCTTTTAATCATTTCTTCAGACGTATGATATTCTTCAGTGAGCTCTTGCCTAATTGAGATTTCCATATTCATATCCCCTGTTCTTTTAGTTAATTGCCATAAGCTTTTTCTTCAACAGCCTTAATACTTGTTAAGAACGTTGTAATATTAAATCTTTTCTTGATTCTTTATAAATACTGAATCCCAGAACCAGTACACCGCCGCTGCTACAAAACTCAAATAATAAAAGTTCACATGTTGAACCTCAGTAAGCACATAAGTTGGATCACTGGCTAAGGAGAACAAGAATAATGCGATTAGCGCTACGATTATGTAAATCAATAAGTACACCACACTAAATTTCTTTACTTTTTTTCGAAGTAATATTTGCAATGGAATAGCAAATACTGTATATGGGATGAATGCATAAAATGGTATGATGAAAATTGTTATCAGCATCCAAGGTTCGAAATTAGAATAAGCAAAACCATAAAACCCAATAATAATCCCGTATGTAATGCATGAGAGCGCTAGTGTAAGACTATATCTAGCGACATTTTTTTTATTAAAACTCAAAGCTTTAACCTCCAAAAAATATAGCTCAAATCTTTTCTTTAAAAAAGAATTGTTATTCAGTTATCCAAATTGCTAGATCTTCATCGATTTTCACGTCATTATAAATTTTAAACTTCAAATAACAAAATCCCGCCTATAAACCAGAAAAAAGGAAATAGAAACATAATTGCATTTAAGACTATTCCATATATGCACACCGTTTATTTGACTTTATTGAAACCAACGCCAAAATCATTCCTATAGGAGAAAGCAATAATGAAAAAACATCGGCATACTTTGCCATGGAATTGAAATAACTCCCATAAAAAAATTAATAGATAGCTCAGATAATTGGAATAGCGATTGAAAAAATAGCTGCAGCATTTTTAACATTCATATTGATAGCAAGTCTCCCTTCTCTTAAATTCGTAGTTTTATTTAGACTTTTTCCCAGGAATGTCTTAACCTTTTTCTTTCTATTTAAAAACAATAGCTTTTTATAGCTCCTTAATTAAAACACTACACATCAACTTCTGGGTTTCCCGCTCAATTTCTCTTACATTATTAAACTGCCCGCTAGGTCAATTATAGATTTAAAAACATCATCTTCCATTACTTCTTTCTCCTTCTTTGAGAAAAATTGTATCATTTTTATATAACTTTTTTCAATTAATTCTAGTGGTGCCTCTTTTAATGTTAGTTCGAATTCAATAAAGTGATCAAACTTGGAATACAAGGCTTCTCCTCATGACTTTTTAATTTCTTCTCTAGATTTATAGTTAGAAGGTAGAAGTGCAGATAATGATTGCTTTTGAAATATCTGCTACATAGTGTTTATCAACTAAAATGCCTTATTTTATAAAATGCGCTATGAAATACTGCAGGAGCTTTATCAAATTCATCAAGCAATATAACATTAGATGAACGATTTAATAAGTCTCTTGCTAAGGACGACCCATTGGCAAAGGTTGGTTATTATTGCGATCGTTTCAACAGCTCAACTATATAAAAACTATCTTTTATTTAGATATCGTTATTGAACTCCAATCAAACGTTTCGAGAACTTTAAGCAACCTTTCAACTTTTGGTGCTCTCCAAGCTGTCATAGCGTACGTATGAACCTTTTTCGTATAGTGGTAATGATTTTGTTTCTCTTTTGCCTCCGCTTTAGTTAGAAACATTGTATTTTGATAAATGTAATGAACCTCTGTTTCTGGATCAGATCAGCGCCACTGTCTACATATTCATGTATCCAATCTAATGCGGAAGCCTCACACTCTATATCTTCCACCGTTTCTGAAGACAATTCATCATTCTTTTTGATGTCCTTTAGATAACTTTCCAGCTCATAGGATTCGCCATCTTCAGGAATGTAAACAGAATAGCGTTCCGCATCATGATCTGAAGTCCTAACCCATTTATAATCTCCTATAGACCAAAATCACGGTGCAGCTTGAGAGCCATGATCCTGTGTTTTCAATTCAGTTTGGAGGTCTTTCAAAAGCTGAATATCGTGATTCATTCGTTTCCCCCTAATTTGTTTAAAACCACGATTTTGAAAATAAATAGGCTTTTATGATCCTTCATTCACTTCCAAACAAACTCCAGATATTACATAATAAATGAATAATATGTAAATGGAGTTGATATAATTGAACCCTCGGAAAATTTTATTGAGTTCTGCTTTAACATTCGGCATGCTAATATCCGCTGTTCCTGCCTTGGCAACGAATGTATCATCTGAAGTTGTTGTGAAAAATGATGAATATGAGTACGACACCATATATCAGCTTAGTCCCATACCAAACTTCAAGCCTTCTCTTGAATACAATGGTTATACTTATACTCTTACAAATTTTTATTTTGATT
This sequence comes from Bacillus sp. AF23, assembly GCF_020861455.1. Classification (NCBI taxonomy): domain Bacteria; kingdom Bacillati; phylum Bacillota; class Bacilli; order Caryophanales; family Bacillaceae; genus Bacillus; species Bacillus sp. AF23. Next base: position 44,059 of record NZ_JAJHVY010000015.1, on the reverse strand, counting down.
ACTCAATAGGATTTTATAAGGCTATTTATACAAAAGTTGTTTAAACTTATAAGGGGCTTTTTAGCTCCTTTTTCTTGTTTTAAGCAAGGTGTTTCTTCCTATGTGATCTTTTATGTATGATATCAAACGTAATATTTACTTTTGCTGGTCCCTTCTTTTCTGTTGCGCTGAATAATAACAATCACTTGGCCATATTTTGATTCCTCAATGATCTCGACTGATTAACCCTTAGATGCAATATAAGCACTGGGATTGTGTACGATATACGACTTGAAGATATTGGGTGACAATTTGACAGAGAAATTTAATGCACTTCTAACTTTTTTAACTGCAATGGGAATCATTGTTGACCCGACAACTCTCAAGGTATTTCTGATAGTGAACAAGCAATGGATTTTGATTTACCGAGATAAAACCCCTACCCTTCTCTTAATCGAGGAGGGTATTTTTTTCGCTTTTTAAGAAAACGTTAATCTTCCTTAAACACTTAAATATGATAAAATATTACATATTTAGTCTATTGGATACATAGAGGGAGGGATTTCAATGGAGCAATTAATTCCGTCATCCACGGTTGGAGTTAAAATCAATGAGTGGTATAAATACATACGGATGTTCGCCGTTCCAGATGCTGAGATATTAAAAGCAGAGGTTGAAGAAGAAATAAAACATATGAAGGAAGATCAAGACTTATTGCTGTATTATTCTCTAATGTGTTTTCGTCATCAGCTAATGCTGGATTACCTTGAACCTAAGTCATTGAATGAAGCACGCCCTAAAATTTCAGACTTATTAGAAAAGATCGAAAGCAGCCAAACAAAGCTTAAAGGTGTCCTGGAATACTACTGCAATTTCTTTAGAGGAATGTATGAATTTGATAAGAAGGATTATATAAATGCAATAAGGTCATATAAAATGGCTGAGAAAAAGCTCGCTTTAGTAACAGATGAAATTGAACGAGCTGAGTTTTATTTCAAAATGGCTGAAGTGTATTATCACATGAAACAAACCCATGTATCAATGCACTATGCTGAAGCAGCCCTTAACATTTATAAAGACCAAAAAACTTATACTGTTCGCCGAATACAATGTGCATTTGTTGTAGCAGGCAACTTTGATGATCTGGAAAGTCATGAAAAAGCAGTTCCCCATCTTCAGAGAGCCCTAAAAGACTCAAAAGCCATAAACAAACACAAACTAATTGGGGCATCATTATATAATTTGGGGAACTGTTATTATAAAATGAAAGAGTATGACAAAGCTGCTGAATATATTGATCAAGCAGTCTCATTGTACGAAAACGATAAAAGTGATCTTCTCCCTCACACGTTATTTACACTGACACAAATTTACTTCAAAATGAAGGATATTGAAAAAGCCTTGATTCTTTATAAAAAAGGAATCGAGAGAGCACAAGCCATAAACGATGATGTCTTAGTTGCTGAGTTTAATTACTTAAAGGCTTTATATATCGACTCTATAGATAAACGCACAGTTTTCCGAACTTTTTCTATGCTTAAAGATAATGTTATGTATCCAGATTTAGAGGAATTAGCACTCGACACGGCTAATTATTGTAAGGAGATAGGGCAATTTGAAAACTCAACCACCTTTTTTGACGTCATGGTGGATGCCCGAATCCAAATACAAAGAGGAGAGTGTTTATATGAAATTTAAACTTGCATTAGCCACCTTTTCAGTTTTCGTTGGATTAGCAGTGTTTAGTGGCTTTTCATCCTCGAATGACCAAGAATTCCATGAAGCTAAAAGGAACATTACTTCTATTCAACCAACCAAGTTTTTTGTTTAATGTTTAACCCTTCTCAATGAGAAGGGTTTTAACTCTTATGTCCACCTGTTAGCCCAGCTCTGTGAAGTGCTGTCCCTGCAGGTGTATAAGAAACTGCTCTTAGAATCGCTTTCGATCCGTATTTGCTCTAATTCCATCCATAACGAATCCAAGCTTTCTTCTTTTTATTATCCACTTCAAATAAACTAACCTGCTGATTAACATCACCCTCAATATTTGATAGCGTGACTGAGATATTACTCACTGTTTTACCCGAGTAAAACTTATAAAAGCGCATCAAGCAACATTCATAAATGTCCATTGTGATATTTGTGGGGAGATCAATTGTTTTGGATCGATGAAAACCAACGCAAAACTCATCTTTACTGTAACCAATTCCCAGGCTAATTGTTCGACCAACTTTATTATGTGCACGTGCCCTTCTTGCGACTTCCTCACAAATCTCCAGAAGAACAGCTTTAATCTCTTCTTTTCTTGTGTAATCCCTCATTAAAATTTGACTCTTACCAAAACTAATCTGACCTTGCATCAACTGAGCACCTATTTCTGATAAATCAATTCCGTGAGAGGTAGTACAACTGGTTTCCCATTATTCCAAACTTCTTTTCAAGCAGCTCTAAAGGAAATATAGCCAACTGACCTACAGTTGATATTCCCATCCGATTCAGATTTCTTTCCATCCTCCCTCCTATTCCCCACATTTTAGACAACGGGTGAACCTTCCAGAGTTTATTTGGTACATCTTCATATCTCCAACGTGCAATACCACTCTTTGTTTTCTTACTCTCCAGGTCAAGCGCAAGCTTACTGAGTAACATGTTATCTCCAATGCCTACTGTGCACATTGGCCAAATTCTCTCCACATGCTGCTTTGAATTGCTTTGACCATGTCTTCAGGATCTTCCTTCCTGCAATGCGGATTTCCCACGATAAGCAATTATTACATAAAAAAGCCGGATCCCCACTCTATGGGGATCCGGCTTTGCTTATTGTTAGAGTATTATTTTTTTCATTTTTTTATATTTCATCGACTCTCTAATCTTGTCGAAGAATAGCTATGGCCTCAATGTGTGTAGCAAACCATCAAATATTCAACATTCACTAAGTGTCCTTATCTCTGCTCAAGAGATAAAAGAATGAACAGTATAACCGTTCTTTTATCCATTTAAGGTCGTCCATTATAACAAGATCTCAATTGATAAGCCATTACAATATTTCAATGTACCCTTCTGTTCCATTCACACGAATTCGTTGCCCGTCTTTGATTAGTCTGGTAGCATTTTCAACTCCAACAACTGCAGGTAAGCCATATTCACGCGCTATCACTGCTCCATGGGTCATCAGTCCACCAACTTCGGTGACTAGGCCTTTTATGGATACAAACAATGGTGTCCAGCTAGGGTCAGTAAAGGAAGTGATTAATATATCTCCAGCTTCTAGATCAGCATCTTCCATGTTTAAGATGACACGTGCTCGCCCCTCTATAACTCCGGAGGAAACAGGGAGACCTACAATCGCTCCAGCTGGGAGATTTTCTCGTTTGTACTCGCCTGTCATGATTTCACCATCAGACGTGATAACACGTGGTGGAGATAGTTTTTCATATAATTTATACTCGTCTTTTCGTTTGCTTATGATTTGGTAATTCAGATTATTTGTGCGTACGACTTCGTGAAGTTCTTCAAAAGTGAGATAGTATATATCTTCTTTTTCATGAATAACGCCCACATTTACGAGTTGTTCGGCTTCTTTCAGTAAAGCCTGCTTATAAACGAAGTAGCGATTAACCATGCCGTATTTTGGATATTCCCGATAACCGATGAAATTCCGGATTATGTCGATCATTCGTTTGGTTTCTTTGGCTTTTTGTTCACCATCCGGTAATTGCTTCAATCGATCTAATAACTCTTGTTCTTTCTTCAAAGCCTCCTGTCGCCCTTGCTCAAATTTCCGATGGCTGGCATTAGGCTCAAAGTTTTTGATATTATTAAGAATCATTGGGACAAGTGTAGTTGGTTTTTCGCTCCACCGAGTTCTTGTAATATCAATTTCTCCGGCACATCGCATCCCGTATTTGTTGAGATAAGCATGGATAGCGTCTTGGATTTTCTGTCCATTTTCAAACTCAACCAGCTCATCCAAAAAGTGATCATTTTTTACATGCTGTAAATAAGCAATTACTTCTGGATAAGGACGGATCACGTCTGCGACGTCCAATAGCGCAAGACCCATTTCTGAAGTAATATTATGAGGTACAGATTGAGAAAGCGTATCTGCTGCGTTTTTTTCGCCTAACCACTCGTTCATTTTTTCGTTAATCCATGATGTAGCATTTATAGCAGCCATAAACACAGCTGAACTTTGTGGGTCAAATAAGATCTTCTTTAATTGCTGGATATCTTCGAGAATAAAATCAAACAAATCCGATCCCGATTTCGTTTGGATGTTTTGTTTTAACTCTTCTATCGATGTTTGACTTCGCTTAATCAAATTAGAAACGATTGTCGGATCGTTCTCGAATTGTGACAGCATATCTGTATTATTACTTCGGTTGGGAATCGTTGCTGTTTTATCATTTGGTATCGACTTAATGAAATCTCGTCGCTCAATTGTGGTCATAAGTGCGTCTTTTAAGAGCGGATCGTGTTGTCCCATGCCATTTAATAAAAATTCTCTGCTGTCAGGTGATGCCAGATTATGTGTGACATCAACAAATAACCTTCCACCAGCTTTATGCATGGGTGCAGAAGTCGTCAACAGAAAAAAAGACAATCCCAATGGTTTTATGGGATCCGTCATCATTTGTTGATGACCAACAGAGATATAGACGTGATTTTCTTGATCGCTCGCTTCAGGGATGGGGTATAAAGTTGTGATTGGACGACTCTGGACAATATAAAAAGTATCGTCAACCAAACACCATTCGATATCTTGCGGGCAACCAAAGTGGGCTTCGATCTGTCTCCCGATGCGTGCCAGTTGTAGAATTTGTTCATCAGTCAGTGTTTGAGTCTTTTGCTGAGTAGGATCGATCTGCTGTGTTTCTGTTCCTCCTTCTTTTCGTCCATAGATAGCCAATTTTTTGGTTGCTATCATCTTATCGACGATTTGCCCATCCTGTACTTTATAACAATCGGCAGATACCAAGCCAGAGACCAGTGCTTCACCAAGTCCAAAACCGGCATCGATGGATAACACCTTTCTGTTGGAAGTGATTGGATCAGCGGTAAATAAAATCCCCGAAGTCTGTGAGAAAACCATCCTTTGAATGATAACAGATAAATAAACTTGGGTATGGTCGAATCCATTTTGCATGCGGTAGATTACCGCGCGATCCGTAAATAGGGAAGCCCAGCATTTGCTGATATGCAGCAAGATCGCTTCTCTGCCGATAATATTTAAATAGGTATCTTGCTGACCGGCAAAAGAGGCATGTGGTAAATCTTCAGCAGTCGCACTCGAACGCACGGCATAGGCATGTTCCTCGCCAAACTGGGAGAGATAGTGAGCAACTGCTTTCACAACATCGGAAGGAATTTCTACTTCCATAATGATTTGTCGAATCTTTCTGCTGATTTTACCAATTTGTTCTCGATCCTCAACTTTTAGCATGGCCAATTGATCCAACAACACTTGTAACGTTTCGTTTTGTTCGATGGCTTTTTGATATCCTACTGTTGTGACACAAAATCCTTCTGGTACTTGTAGACCTTGAATTTTTGATAATTCCCCTAAATTAAACCCTTTTCCTCCAACAAGCAAATGCTGTGTTTTTTCAATTTCATGAAAACCAAGAACCAAAGAACTCATTCTACATCTCCCCTTCAAAAATAATAATTGACAAAGAGCTTTTCAGTATGATATATTGAAAATATAAGATGGATATCTATAACTTTTTATACAGAAAGCACACGTAATCTGATTATATCACCGTGTCTATTATTGTGCAATATAAAAAGAACCTGGGCTATTTGGGACTGACCCCCGTTTTTGAGACAGGGATCAAAACACCTTTTATACAGCCAATTGCCGATAGCTTATCGGTGATTGGCTGTTTAGTTTCGTTTGAATACGAATGTTGTTATAATAATAAATGTATTCTTTGACAGTGCGTTCTACGATGGCGGTGTGGTTCGATCAATGCTGTTAAGATAGAACGTTTCAGACTTTAGTGAGGAATGAAACGATTCGATGGAGGCATTATCAGCGGGCGTCCCTTTGCGGGACATGCTCTTGGTAATGCCTTTTGTTTTAACAGCTTTCTGATACTCATAATAAGTGTATTGCTTTCCAACAGGCTGTTCGAATCGATGTGTATCCCCAGCCTTATGCCATCTAACCCATGTCTGAACCTGCGTCTTATTCTTGATATTCAATTCCTGCACGATCTCTTTCATAGGCACGCCTGCCAATCTCATTTCTACAGCCTTCTGTTTGACTTCAATCGAATAACTCACTCTTGTTCCCATGCAAAAAACACCTCCAAGTCTAATTTCGGCTAACAATCATCCGTTTTCAAACTTGAAGGTGTTTTTTATTTGTCTCATCTTATGGGGTCAGTCCCCCCTGTCCTTTAAGGAAAACGACTTTTTTATACGACTTCTTCAAGTAAATCCCCATTAACCTTTTTTGGGGACTATTTGTAATCTCTGCGCAGTTAAATTATACCTGTGCTAGCCCGCCATCTACGAACAATTCAACACCCGTCAAGTAACTGCTTTCGTCTGAAGCAAGGAAAGATACAGCGTTTGCTACTTCTTCAGGTGTCCCAACTTTTCCAGCTGGAACAGTATTTCTGGTATTTTCCATTGCTCCTTCAAGTGCATCACCAAAAAGCTCATCGTATGCAGGTGTAAGAATAACTCCTGGACTAACCACATTTACACGGATTTCAGTACCTTTTAGGTCAAGAATCCAGTTGCGAACTAGTGCCCTTAATGCTGCTTTTGATGCTCCATATACACTAAACGCTGGGTTGCCAATTGATCCAGCAGTAGAGCCCGTTACAATAATAGAACCTACTTTGTCCGGGAATAGTGATAACGCTTTTTGAACAGTAAAGATGGTTCCTTTAACGTTAATGTCGAACGTTCTATCAACCTGCTCTTCAGTAATTTCACCTAATGGAAGGAAGTTGCCGGTGCCTGCATTAGCAAAAAGAATGTCCAGCTTACCTTTTTCCTGCTTTATAATGTCATATAGTTTGTCTAAGTCTTCAAGCTTAGAAATATCACCTTGAACACCGGTTACGTTCTTGCCAATTTGGTTAACAGCTTTATCAAGTTCGTTTTGTCTACGTCCCGTGATATAAACATATGCACCTTCGTTTACAAATTTTTGTGCTGTAGCAAGACCAATCCCACTTGTTCCACCCGTTACAAGCGCTATTTTACCTTCAAATTTACCCATACTTAACACTCCTTTAGAATTAATTTTATTTTATATCTAGTACCTTTAAGTACTTGAAGAACAACTTACAAGATATAGTATCCTTCAGTAAGCACATTATCGGAAGTACCCACTTTTTTGTGATATAGTAACTAAAAAGTAATAAATGTGGAATGGAGAGCGTTAGACATGAAAAAATTTAGCTGTGGGTTCGAAGTGACAAAGGAAGTTATTGGCGGAAAATGGAAAGGCCTTGTATTATACTTTTTAATGAATGGACCAAAGAGAACGAGTGAATTAAAGCGCATTATCCCAAATATAACTCAGAAAATGCTGATTCAAACACTTAGAGAGCTTGAAGCCAGTGGACTTGTGAGCAGAAAGATGTATAATCAAGTACCGCCGAAGGTTGAATATTCATCCACTGAACTTGGAGAATCTCTTAAACCTATCTTGCAGGAGCTCTGTCAATGGGGAGGCCATTATGCGGAGCAAGAGTATGCAGAAGGTGAATATGAAATTGTACAACCAGAATAACTAAAGTTAGGATTGATGTAGCTGCTGAAGTAAATGCTAAACAACTTCAATACCATCACCTAACAGATGAAGAACAGTCAAAAATAAATGAGATATTCAATTTTGAAAGTGAAGTTCTAATAAGAAGTGTCATGGACTATATTCAGGAGAACTTTGATGAAATTCAAAAAAGAGCTGTTTCAAATGTAAGAGAAGGTTCAGAAACTTAGCCAAAAAATAAATGAAGATATTGATAATAATATTTAATGCCTATGATCTCTAGATAGGCATTTTCTTGTGCATAAAAAAAGACCTGAATTAAAAATCCAGGTCACACTACTCCCCTGTATTCACCTAATTATTTAGTACGTTTTTATTGATTTAACTATGTTTATGACAACTCTTACATGTACACTTCTGGTCACAGTGGGGGTCACACTCAGGTCATAAAATGACTTTTACCGGTTTCAAATCATCCAATACAAACTAATCATTGTACAGTAATCTACCCTATCTCTCTTCATTTCATATTTTCACAGCAAATTCAAACATAAAATAACAAAGTACTCCTTGCATTTCCTCATCCGTCATGCTATATTCATATAGCGATGAGCTGAATTGTGTAAGCCGATGTACATGCCCTTTGCGGCACACACGAATGTGGCGTGTGGTGCATCGCCTCAATACGCAAAGACGTTTGCCTCTTAGGCAAACGTCTTTTTTGTGTTATCCGATTTTTGTTCCGTTTGGTAATGGTTGTTCAGGCTGAAGCAGGACGACATCGCCTTGGCCGGGAATGCCGCCGAGGACTAAGACTTCGGATTTAAAACCTGCAATTCGGCGCGGCGGGAAGTTCACGACAGCGATAATTTGTGTGTTGGCCAGTTCTTCTGAGCAATAGCGCTTTGTGATTTGCGCGCTTGATTGTTTAATGCCGATTTCTTCTCCAAAATCAATGAACAGTTTAATCGCCGGGACTCTTGCTTCAGGGAACTCTTCCGCTTTGATAATGGTGCCAGTTCTGATATCCAGTTTTTCAAAATCTTCAATTACAGCCATCATTATATCTCCTTTTTCTTACTATTTTAAAAGAGACACCAGCTAAATGTTTAACCAAAAGCTCATCTTTTTTTATCTGAATGAAAGGTATTCCGGTACATTCGGGGCGATACACCTGTACTTTTTGCAAACCATCTTGTAAAAGAAGAAAGGTTTTGAAAACCGAGCGATTGACTCACGACAGTCAGCGTAACATTTTTCTCAATCAGCATCCGTTTCGCTTCCTCAAGACGGAGGTCAGCTATATAGACTTGAGGGGACTTACCGGTCTGTTTCTTAAACCAGCTTGAATAGTAAGCTGGGTGATAATGTTCAATTTTCGCCAGCTTTTGTATTGTCAGCGGCTCAGACAAATGGCTATGGATGTATGCGATTGACGCATGAGTATGGGTTTGCAGTTTTTCTTTTATGTATTGAACAAGCAGGTGGAGCGTGTGCGCTGAGCGTGTGTGTGCTTCCTCTATTAATAAGTGCCTGATCGAAGACCAAAAAGGATCGATTGCAGCTTCAATCCCTGCGGCTGCATGATGCTCCTCAATTTTCATCGCCTGAAGCGGCACATCCAGCACAAGACATTCATTTCTGCCAATAGAGCGGAACCGATGCTCGCACTCTGGCGGAATATATAAAAATTGATCCGGCTTTAATTTGACCTGCCGATCCTCTGTTTCAAGATCGATATTCCCTTCAAGGGGAAAAAGAAATTGGCTGTATGCGTGCTTATGTGAGGAATAAAGGCGTGTATATGTCCGTTTTTCACAGATAATCTCTTGAAGCGAATTCATCAGCCATCCTCCTTTTTGATCCGGTAATGGTGTTCCGATATAGGCGAGAACCCGATTTTTTCATACAAAGAAACGGCGGCTGTGTTTTCTTTCATCACTTGCAAGTACATATACTTAGCTCCATTGTTCATTGACCATTCAGTCAGAGCCCTGATGACTTGGGTCCCTGCCCCTTTTCCTCTATGTTCCTTTGCTACTACAACGTTGCTGAGTCCGCCATAGCCATCGATAACGGAAGCCGTGCCCACTGCTGTCAGGCTGCCTTGGTCATACATAGTGAAAAAGGTTTTACACGGCTGCATTCGTTTGAAAATGCTTGTATAGCCGCAATGCCGTTCGGGTGAAAATGCTTCCAATCGGATAAAATCATCAATCCATGAAGACGATGACTCCCGCTCCCACTTATATGTAAATCGGCTGTTGTCAAAAGTACGATCTAAAATATCGCAGCATGTTGCTGTCATTTGAAAACATTCATCAATCTTTTCATATCCGCTGTCTGCCAGCGCATCATCCAGTCCTTCCGGAGATGCGTCACTGATTTGAACACAAACGGGCAGACCTAAACTTTTATAGAAATGCTCGATCTCTTTTTGGTAATCTCCTTCTGGCATGTCCGCCGATGTCCATACGCTGTTCGCCCGTTTGGTTACGCCAAAATTCGCTCTGAGAAGCCATTTCCCCATTCTTTTTTGAATATAAGACGGCCATGATGCTGCCGCTAATTGCTCAATTTTGTAAATATCATGCATAGCCTCTTGCCTCTCCCTTATATATACTGCATGATTTATTATACAATATTCAGAAATATAAGACATATATTATTTAGTTTACATAATACTTTTATTGTTTATTAACAGACCCGATAGAAATAATCGAATTGAAAATGCTAAGCTGTCTGAAATGTCTTCCTTTAATTCAAACGCTTCTTTTCCGATTAAAGTCGCGAATCCGTGCAGCAAGCTTCGCAGCCCTCTTGTTGCATGGATCACAGTCTGTTCGTTTGCATAACCGCTGTCAATAAGCAGTTTCGTGACAAGACGGACAATCTGGTTTGACAGGCTTTCAGCTCTTTCATCTTGAATTTTAAGCAAAGTCGCTTCATAATAACCCGGATTTTCAACTGCAAACCCAACATATGCATCGCCTAAAGATAGCAAGGCGGACTCCCCCTTCTGTTCTTTGACGGAATCAGCCATCTGATCAAAAAGCCTTGTCAAACCGCTAACGGCAAGCTCTGTTCTGATTCCCTGCAGCCCGCTTATGTGATTATACAGAGACGGGGGCCGCACATTCATTTTTTTAGAGAGTGCGGCTAGCGTCACGCCGTTTATTCCTTCCTGATCAGCAATCTCTGCCGCCGCCTCTATAATCATCTTTTGATGCAATCCTGCTCTCGGTGACATGGTCAGACCCCCTTCTTTGCTTTTTGAATTGCTAATTTCATCAATTGTTCTGGTGAAGCAAGGAAATTCCCATGTCCGACCGCGAGACAGCTCGGCGCCTTGTCAACAAGCCATTCCGCGCTTCTTACAGCAGCCTCCTTATTCCACGTGGCGAAGGCAGGAAAAGGAAATGACCATCTCATCTGGCCTGAGACGGCTATTCCCCCGCGTAATTGAAATGCATCCCCAGCTATTACAATTCCGTTTCTTGTGTCCAGAAACGACATGCTTCCCGGGGTATGACCTGGGCTTGAAATCGCAAGGAGAGAACCGATTGTTTCACCACCCGCCAGCAAAACGTCAGGCTTTGTTTTGATATTTTTTGGAATTCCTCCTTTTATAGGCGTCTGCGGTTCATCTTTTCGCAAAGAAACATCACCTTTTAACAAAAATGAATCACGCTCGGATATGACAACCTTTGCATGAGGGAAAGCTTGGGACAGTGCATCCAGCGAACCGACATGATCACCGTGCGCATGAGTCAATAAAATGTGTTGTAACGGTTTTCCAAGCTGATTCACTGCTTGGATAATCCCTTTATAGCTGTTCGGAAGACCAGTATCAATTAAGGTTACTTCATTTTCTTCCTCTACAAGATAACAATTGACCGGAAATAATGTCGGATAAAACGTAAGCTGCCGCACAGTTTGATTCTGAATGATTCTCATATGATACTCCTCCTGAATAAAAAACTAATGGTGTTAGTTTTATTATTAACTAATACCATTAGTTTTTCAAGAGTGTTATACCAAGTTTATGGCGACAAATATTTTAACCTGCGCCCGCTGCGGTGAAAGCGCACTTTGATCATATTGCTCAAAGTCTCCAGAAAACGTACGCAAATGGCGCTTGTCCCAAGACCAGATTTCCTTCCATGTGTCGAGTACAATGTCTTCAATAGGACCGATTCTTGAAGTGAAAACAGCATAAGCGGAAGCCGGTAAATATATATCCTCATAAGGTTTCGGAAGCATGTCGCTATGCTCGGTAAAAGCGCCGACAGAAAATGTGTAAAACCCTTTCTCCTGCTGTTCGTAATGAGAGTATAAAGCGATAATGCTCTGATCTTTTTTATTAGGCGGAAGTAACACGCTCGTATCCTGCTGCCAAAATCGATTCCATAAGAGCGGGATTTGTCTTTTTTCCGTCATTTCCAATGCATTGCTTGTTCTTTGTGACAGCCCTGAAAAGCGCTTCTGTTCTATATGTGTCATATGTGAATAGCTCATATGATACCTCCTTTTTACCTAGATTATAAAAGAAGAAACCTGACAGCATTGTGTCAGGTTTCATATATTTTTTGCATATGAAAAATCGTTTCTTTTACCTTTTCCCGGATATGAAGGGGTTCCAGGACCTCAATATCCTTGCCAAATTGCAGCAAGAAACCGATCAGCCATTGATCCTCAGGCAGAGATATCACCGCTCGGCAGGCTTCATTATCATCAAATAGAAGGACATCATTTCCAAACCATTCACTTATACGCTGATGCGCACCGGCCTGGACAAGAATGACCAGCTCAGTTAAACGATCCTTTCGATACCAATTCGCATCCCAAGGCAGAGTCTCCAGCTGTATGTCTTTTCTCTTATATGATTGCTGTAAAACAGTCAGATCTTTCATCCGGCTTAATTTAAAAAAGCGGAAATCGTTTCTAACCAGACAGTAGGCGTATAAATACCAGCGGCCTGTCTTGCACACCAACGTGTAAGGCTCTGTTTCACGGAGAAGTGTTTCCCCGTTTGCGTTTGTATATGTAAATGATATGGTTGACGACCGATCGATTGCATCACTGATGTTTTGTCGAAGCGCCTTTTGGTCCTCTGTTTGTCCCCATGCCGTCATGTCAATAAACCATTTTTCCGTTTCACGCTTAAATGCCTCTGCGTCCTGGTCAGGTATGAGATGTTTTATTTTTTGATATGCCGCGCTGTGAGAAGCGGGTTCATACATCGATGAGACGCTCTGCAAAGCGGAAGCAATAGCAAATAGCTCCTCTTCTTTCAGCCACTCTCTTTCAAGCCGATACCTTTCCATCACACTGATCCCGCCCCCGGCGCCTTGTGAGGTTACAATCGGAATGCCCGCTCTGCTGATCGTATCAATATCTCGGTACACCGTTCTGACTGATACTTCAAACAAATCAGCTAGCTCAGCAGCCTGCACTTGTTTTTTGCTGATTAATAACATCACCATCGCTAACATACGTTCCAGTTTCATTTTTCGCACCTTGTCTCCTGCTTTTATTTTCCAATATTATCATACCATTTTATGAGGCTTGGGCATATCTATTATGCAGCCTAAAGGCATCGTGCATATGTTATGAAAACAGGGGCCTCCCCTTCTTTTTTTATGGTCATTGTTTATTTAGACTACTAATTCAAAACGGATAAGCATACACTTCTCAACGGAGGGGATATCACATCATGCATCTTACACTTCAAAGCGTTTATCCTGTCGTGATTATCGTCTTTTTTCTGTATAAAAAAATCAAACGATCCATCGGATATCAGCCGCTGAAGCCTCGCTGGCTTTTTACTCGTATGATTCTTTTTTCAATGTTTGCATTCGGTCTCACCATCTTCAGTCTCATTCATCCTTTTTTATACGGATATTTCATTATCGGCATTCTCGGCGGAGGTCTGCTGGTTTTTTTCGCCAGGAAAAATCTCTCATTTGAAAAACGCAGAGGAAAAATTTATTTTCGGACTCATATTTGGGTAGAGCTTATTCTGCTAACCCTATTTCTATCGAGATTTCTTTATCGTGTAACAGAGCTGTACCTTGCCGCTCCTGATTTACACAGCCTGGGATCTTACAGCCAGTCTATCGGTACTGATCCTTTCACGATTGGCGTCTGTTTTCTGATCGCCGTATATTATATCGGTTTTTCCTCTATTGTCATCAAAATCAGCAGAAACGGGATGGAACAAAATGGGCACAGTAAAGAAAAAGACATCCTTGCGTAATCGCGACATGCGGCAGCAAGGATGTCTTTTTTAATCGTGTCTTGTATGATGGATCATTTGCTGAAGCACATCTAAAACATGCTCATCCTCGGGAGAATAGTAGATTGATGTTCCTTCTCTGCGCGATTTCACGAGCCGTAGATTTTTTAAAAACCTGAGCTGATGGGATACTGTTGATTGCAGTAAATTCAGTTTCTCCGCGATCCCGTTCACAGCATGTTCACCCTGAGAAAGCAAATGGAGAATTCTGATTCTCGTAGGATCAGAAAGCGCTTTGAAGGTTTGTGCGACCAGAAATAAAGTTTCTTCGTCCAAATCGGTCACCGTTTCATTCGCACGGTCCGTTTCTCGAAATTCAGTCATGTGTCTCACCTTTCTTATTTCATAGTTTTATCTTATAACAAATGTCCTTTCATGCAAACCTGTCTCTTCTTGTTCCAATTTAATCTCATAGTTTAAATTTATGTTTCAAATCAGGTTTTCACTTGGTCTGGTATACGTTCTGTGTCATAATGAAAAAGTCATACTGCTGCAAACATTGAGGGTGAAACACAGTGAAGAAAAAGAGAAAAGGCTGTTTCGCTGCTGCGGGTTTTATGATGATTTCTGTCTTTGTCATGGCCTCTTTTTTATTGGTCCTGCTTTTGTTCAACCGCGATTTAATCAAAAAACTTCCGATTGACACGAAAACAATTGTCCTCGAACGTTTAACTGATTATAAACCGCTGGTTGAGGACGAGCTTGAAAATCGGGGACTCTCCAATTATACATCGCTGATACTCGGCATGATGTATCAGGAGTCAAAAGGAAAAGGCAATGATCCGATGCAGTCCTCTGAATCTCTAGGGTTAAAGCGTAATGAGATAACAGACCCTCAACTCAGTATTAAACAAGGCATCAAGCAATTTACCCTCATGTACAAAACCGGTAAAGAAAAAGGTGTGGATTTGGATACGATTATTCAAAGCTACAACATGGGGGCAGGTTATATTGATTTTGTAGCTGAACATGGAGGAACGCATACTGAGGAACTGGCAAAACAATACTCCGAGCAGCAAGTCGAAAAAAATCCCGGGCTCTATACTTGCGGAGGAAATGAAAACAATTTCCGTTATCCGTATTGCTACGGTGATTACACGTACGCGGAAAAAGTAAAAGAAAAAACGAAAACTGTTGAAAAATCTTTACAAGTTGCAACACTTGAAACCATGGAATCAACGGCTCATTAAAGGAGCCTGTCAATTTACTGACAAAGCCCAAAACGATATTTGGGCTTTTGTTATGCTTACAAACCTCAAAAAAGCCATACAAAGTATGGCTTTTAATAATACGGTGATATCATCAAATATACAATAACGCCTGTAAGGCTGACATACAGCCAAAGCGGCATTGTCCATCTGGCAATTTTTTTATGGCGCTCAACCTGCATGCTGAAGCCTCTGATCAGCGTAAACAGCGCAAGCGGCACGATGATTGCAGAAAGGCAGATATGCGTAATTAAGATAAAGAAGTAAATCGGACGCATAATACCTTCTCCGCCATACAGCGTATTCTCCGCAATCGAATGGTATGTGACATAGCAAATCAAAAACAATAATGTTGTCGTAAAAGCTGCTAAAATAAAGCGTTTATGCGCCTTAATGTTTTTTTGTTTAATCATAATCAGTGCCGCCAATAAGAAGATAAACGTAAAGCTGTTGAATATCGCATTCAGCATCGGCAAAATGTGAATATTCGCATGGCTGAACTGATCTAATTTAGGCATAAAAAACAGCACTGCGATTAAACCGTTAATCAGAACTGTCAGTGTAAGGACAATTCCAGTATAATTTTTCGGTTTATTTTCTGTTTGATTCATTTGGTGACCTCTCCTAATTTGTACTGGCTATCCAAATCGTATGCAAATTCAACAGAGATGTCAACGTTTTCGATGGCTTCGTCAGAAATTAGACACACTTCAGAAGGCCGGTGCATTAAAAGCACCAGCCTTTTGGTTTATGCCTCTTGCATTAAATGATCAACAACCTTATGTTCATTTTCATTCAGCAAATTTTTTTGGATTTTCGAGTGAATGGGTTTGGTCATATGCTGATCAAGGATGTCAGCCGTTTCTTTATCACCGGCAATGATCATCCGCTCCCATTTTTTTGCCGCGGCCTTTTGGTCGAGGTTGGCCGCCAGCCGCTTGTACAGTCTCGTTTGATTCTCCGTTACATGATTCTTCAGCTGTTCCTCTTCTAATGAAGCCGATGCGGTTTTAAAAGACTGGCTGCTCTCCCATGATTCATTGATTACGTCATATTCATAATGTTCCACTGCTTCAATTTTGCCTAAAACGGTTTCTATAATTTTCACTTCATTTTGCTGCGTTAAAATAAAAGCCGTGCTTGGATACGTTTTGCGCAAATTCTCCAGCTGATCAAGTACAGCTGTCTCTTCCCAGTAAAATTTTGTTTCAACAGGAATTTGAAGCCTGATCGCTTCCCATATACCGCTATTCGAAACAAAAAACACGAGGCTGCGCGGCATGTTTTTTCCTATTCCGTTAAGGTGCTGATAGATTTTGTCCGTGATTGCATTCAGACACTTTTCTTCCTCCGGGTCACTTGCTGCCAGATATTCTTTTAATCTGCCGAACCCTGACTTAAGGGCAATTTTCCATTCTCCCCCTTGCTGCTCTGGATCCCTCATATCTGTGTTGAGATATAACGAGAGAATTTTGTCCGGGGGTTCCAATTGGACATAACGCAATTTCTTAATCAATGAATCAATCGGCATTCATATTCCTCCTTTTGCAACGGATTACTTTTCTTTTTCCTCTCTTAAAACCAATCAAACCTTCCTTGCACTAAATTCTAGCAATTATGGATTTATCATTTACAAACGCCTCTTCTATCTACTACAATTGGTTACTGTGTTTCTAACTATTTTTTGAAAGGGGTTTGATTTTGATTACCACTAAGGAAAAAAACCGCCAAGAGCTTGAAGAAGAGCTGAATCATTTAGAATTTCAAATTTATCGCATGCAGGAAAATATAAAGGATCTATCGAAAGATGCCAGAGTGCTTGGTATTGATCAATCGAAAGATGAAGATTGGATGATTGTTTCCTCGATTGATGATGGCCAAACATGCAAGATTATGCTCACAGATTGTGAAACAGCTTATAGAGGGAAAAGCTGCTTTTCGCTTGTAGCATCCTATCAGGACGATGCCATTCATATTGGGGATATTAAAGGACCTCCGAATTACGGCTTCGGTTCTATTTGTATGAAATATTTAAAAGATATTGCCAGAGACTGCAATATCCCGAAAGTCACCGGCGATATAGCCAAACGGGATTGGAATCATGTGGACAGACTCATTCATTTTTATGAAAAGCATCAATTTGAAGTATCCATTGACTACGATACACAATCAGGAAGCATTAAATGGACGGATTTCTAAAAAAGTCTGGAAGAATATGCCGAGATATGCTGTAATGGTGTAAAACTGTTTAGGAGGACCTGAAGAGTGTTTGCACCCAAACTGAAACCGGGAGACGAAATTCGAATTGTGTCTCCCGCCACCAGCATGTCCGTATTAACAAATGAAGCAAAGTTGCACGCAAAAACGACATTAGAACGATTGGGTTTTCGGGTGACCATTGCTGAACACGCAGAGGAATTAAACGAATTCCAGTCATCCTCTATCGAATCAAGAGTAAGTGATCTGCACAGCGCCTTTTTTGATCCCAATGTCAAAGCTATTTTAACAACACTCGGCGGATTCAACAGCAATCAGCTGCTGCGTTATCTTGATTACGAGAAAATCAAACAGAATCCAAAAATTCTTTGCGGCTATTCCGATATTACGGCTCTCGCCAATGCCATTTATCAAAAAACCGGTCTCGTTACATATTCAGGCCCCCACTTTTCTACATTTGCAATGAAAAAAGGATTGGACTATATAAAAGATTATTTTCTGGCTTGCTGCGCTTCGGATGAAGCCTTTGAAATCCTGCCATCACAAGAGTGGAGTGATGATCAATGGTTTTCAGATCAAGAAAACAGGCACTTTCACCCTCATTCCGGTCCTATTGTGATCCAGGATGGTTATGCTGAAGGCACATTGATTGGCGGCAACCTGTGTACACTTAATTTGCTGCAGGGCACGGAGTATTTTCCTGAAACAGAAAATACAATTTTACTGATTGAAGATGATTATATGTCAGACGCAAATATGTTTGACCGCGATTTACAATCGCTCATCCACCTCCCTTCTTTTTCAAATGTAAAGGGGATATTGATCGGCAGGTTCCAAAAAGCATCAAACGTATCAATAGATCATGTAAAAGCCATGATTAGATCAAAAAAAGAATTATCCGGCCTCCCCGTCATCGCAAACATAAATGCCGGGCATACCTCTCCAATTGCCACGTTCCCTATAGGGGGAACATGCAGGATTGAAGCTGATTCGGGCAAATCACGAATATGGATCGACAAGCATTAAACAGCTTACTGCACGAGGGCATATGACAAGTGTCATGTATGATGCATGATGTGTGCTACTACAAAGGACTCCTCTCATTAGCGTATACTTAACCGAGACACACAATGAGAGGATACTTACTATGACTGAAAAAACCATTGCCCATAAACAAAAACTGCTGACAAAGCAAGTCGCTGCTTTTGCTCAGCCAGAAACAAAAAACAGTCTGATTCAGCTTTTAAACACGTTTATTCCTTTCTTCGGACTGTGGTTTCTTGCTTATTTCAGCCTCAATGTCTCCTATCTTCTTACTTTAGCTTTAACAGTGATTGCCGCAGGGTTTTTAACCAGAATTTTCATTATCTTTCATGACTGCTGCCATCAATCATTTTTCAAACAAAAGCGCTATAACCATATTCTCGGTTTTCTGACAGGTGTTCTGACTTTATTCCCTTACCTTCAATGGCAGCACAGCCATTCGATTCATCACGCGACCAGCAGCAATCTGGATAAACGCGGAACAGGCGACATCTGGCTGTTAACGGTAAACGAATATAAAGCCGCACCTAGACGCACAAAACTTGCATACAGACTTTATAGAAATCCGTTTATCATGTTTATTCTCGGACCAATTTATGTTTTTCTGATCACCAACCGTTTTAACAAAAAAGGCGCAAGACGTAAGGAGCGTGTGAACACGTACCTTACAAACCTGGCAATTGTGTCATTGGCTGCTGTTTGCTGCCTGATCTTTGGCTGGCAATCGTTTTTGCTGGTGCAAGGCCCTATCTTTCTGATCTCAGGTTCAATCGGCGTGTGGCTGTTTTATGTACAGCATACATTTGAAGACTCTTATTTTGAAGCAGATGAAAACTGGAGCTACGTTCAGGCCGCTGTGGAAGGCAGTTCATTTTATAAACTCCCGAAACTCCTTCAATGGCTGACAGGCAATATCGGTTACCACCACGTTCACCATTTGAGCCCAAAGGTCCCCAACTATAAGCTTGAAGTTGCTCATGAACATCACGAACCATTAAAAAACGTACCGACAATCACCTTAAAAACAAGCCTGCAATCACTCGCATTCCGGCTTTGGGATGAAGACAAAAAACAATTTGTGTCATTTCGGGATATCAAACAAATATCTTTCCGCCTTCCGCCTGATTCAACAGAAAAACAGAAGCTGCGGAAGAACGCCTGACAATTAGGAGGTCTTCTTATACAACAAGAAGGCTTCCTTTTTATTGTTCGGTGGTGCAATCTGGCTTTCACAATGGTAAAGTTACATTTAAGATGAAAAGCTGAAAATGAGGTTATATCATGATCAAAAAGCATTTTACATTTCAAAAACTAAGCGGGATCACGCCTTATATATGGACGATATTTTTCATCCTGCCCTTCTACTTTATATTTAAATCAACTTCTACAGTTGTTATTATCGTCGGAATTATTTTGACGCTTTTATTTTTTTCAGTTTATCGATTTGCTTTTGTCTCAAAAGGCTGGGCCATTTATTTGTGGGCGTTTCTGCTAATCGGCATTTCAACAGCCTCCATTACGCTGTTCAGTTATATTTATTTTGCTTTTTTTATCGCGTATTTTATTGGAAACATAAAAGAACGCGTCCCTTTCCACATTTTATATTACGTACATTTAATAAGCGCAGCCGTCGCAGCGAATTTCAGTCTTGTGTTAAAAAAGGAATTCTTTCTGACACAAATTCCTTTTGTAGTCATTACCCTCATCAGTGCAATTTTATTGCCGTTCAGTATCAGAAGCCGCAAGGAGCGCGAACGGCTGGAAGAAAAACTTGAATTTGCAAATGAACGGATTGCCGATTTGGTAAAATTAGAAGAAAGGCAGCGAATTGCCCGCGATCTCCACGATACGCTTGGTCAAAAGCTTTCTCTTATCGGTTTAAAAAGCGACTTGGCGAGAAAATTAATATACAAAGATCCTGAACAAGCAACGCGTGAGCTGAAAAGTGTTCAGCAAACAGCGAGAACTTCTTTAAATGAAGTAAGAAAAATCGTATCCTCTATGAAAGGCATCCGGCTCAAGGATGAAATCATAAACATCAAACAAATTCTCGAAGCAGCTGACATTACATTTATCTACGAAGATGAGAAAATGCCCGAAAATATCTCATTGCTTAATGAAAACATTTTGAGCATGTGCTTAAAGGAAGCTGTCACAAATGTCGTGAAACACAGTCAGGCTAAAACATGCCGAGTTGATATTCAGGAGCTCTGGAAGGAAGTTGTTATTACAGTGTCTGACGATGGAACATTTCAAGGAAGAGACACGTGCTTTTCAAAAGGACATGGCTTACTCGGTATGAGAGAGCGTCTTGAATTTGCAAACGGGAGCCTTCACATCGACACCAAAAACGGAACCAAGCTTACCATGACGATTCCTAATAACTCAAAATAAACAAAAAGGATGGCTTACATGATTAGTATATTTATTGCGGAAGATCAGCAAATGCTGCTGGGCGCTTTAGGGTCACTATTAAACTTAGAAGACGATATGAAAGTTGTCGGCAAAGGAACAACCGGACAGGATGCTGTCGAATTCGCAAAAAAACATCAGCCCGATGTATGCATTATGGACATTGAAATGCCCGGAAAGACGGGGCTTGAAGCTGCTGAGGAATTAAAGGATACAGATTGCAAAATTATTATCTTAACCACTTTTGCCCGCCCCGGCTACTTTCAGAGAGCCATTAAAGCCGGCGTTAAAGGCTATTTGTTGAAGGACAGTCCGAGTGAAGAGCTCGCGAGCGCCATCCGAAGCGTCATGAACGGAAAGCGTATCTACGCACCTGAGCTGATGGAGGATATGTATAGCGAGGCCAACCCTCTCACAGATAGAGAAAAAGAAGTGCTCAAACTTGTGGCTGACGGAAAAAACACAAAAGAAATCGCCCAAGAACTCAGCATTAAAAGCGGGACGGTGCGAAATTATATCTCTATGATTCTAGAAAAACTTGAAGTGAAAAACCGTATAGAAGCCATTACGCGTTCAAAGGAAAAAGGGTGGTTTAAGTAAAAGAGGATCTTGGCATATGTCCAAGATCCTCTTTTGTTCATCTGCTACTCCCCACGCTGAAAACAGGAGATATGTTGCCGCTCCAAGAATGAAAATAACACATCACATGACGCATGACGCCATCTTGACGTGCTTCCATGGTGTAATATCAACCTGCGGGTCATAATCAGGCTTGTATTCAATTTAGGAACCGCAGCAAATGCCGGTACTCTTTTCGTAAAGAAACCACGAGGACATTAAAGAACCTGATCACCTCTTGAAGATTGTATACTGGAAGGCATATCACACGAATCTTTCATAGACAGAACAAAAGAGGAGTAAACACATGATCTACTCCTCTATTTAGTTTCTTGCCCCTTCACTTCTTCATAGTCTGGTGTTTTCTTTGATAAACCAAGGCGTCATTTTCGCCGTTCATTGTTCATTGGCATATCATCCACCTCTTGATGATAGCTGTATAGCTCTATGGCGCGTATAAAACAAATGGTGCGATGACATGGATACAATCCCGAGGGCTGCAACAAAAATGCGCCCTGATTTGACAATTTCACCTTCACCATCATCTGGCTTGAACATTGGCTTGTATATATTTAATGTAAACGAGGTAACTGTACTGTTTACAGCCCCACTGAAAGAGCTTAAAATCACCCTGAATAAAATAGCGGCAAAAACACCATTAAGCGACGCTGGCAATAAGTCGACGATCTCGAGGGTATACAGTGGCAGCATCTCTATTCCGAAGCCATACAAATGAAAAGGCAGTCACTCCCGGAACTACTATATAATACACTCCGATCAGTTTAAAAACCTGCTAAAAAAGCCCCTGTCCTTCATCTGAATGTTTAGCGCCTAACGCACGCTAAACAAATTGCATGTTCATAAATACAGGTGATTCAACTAATAAACCTGTTAAAATCGTCGGCCAGGATACATCTGCCGAATTACAAATATCGATTTTATGTTATGCAGTCAGTCTTGCAATTCCGCTCTCAAAGCTGCCATCTTCGACTGCAAGAACGCCGAGAACCACAAAAAAAAAATCGTCTAAAATTAAATCAATTCCGTATATCACATCTGCTAAAAGCAGCTGCTATCAGCCCCCCAAAAAATGTAGCAGTCGTTACGCAATAATGAAGGAAATCAGCTAAACCATCATGAACGTGCTGATGCCAAACGTCTCCGTAAAGCGGAAGACAAGAGCCTTGAATACAGCATTGTTGCTGGAATGAAACAGCATAACCTATGATCAAATCGCTGCTCCAAAAAATCAGGTATCGCCATGACTCCTGTTTTTAAGTAACGCGGGCGGCGCACTTGCTTCCCAAGACATGCTGTCATAGAGCCCGCGTAGCTTTGTCCATTTAACCCGGCCATCAGCTCAGTTGATAAATTCGTTATAAAAGAGAGCTTTCAATATATAAAACAGTGAGGCTCCTCCCCTAAGAAATAAGGTTAGAGTATGAACGATACAATAATCATAGCAAAAACCAACAACACCTTCCGCAAAGACAGTAGATGACAGGAGCGTTTACCTTCTATTCATCGAAATCAGAAGGAGCACAATTTTTCTTTTATCAGCATATTATGTTTTACGTCTCTAAAAAACAAAAAAAGGACACGAGCTTAGAGCTACATGTCCTTTAACTTCATCTATTCTATTAATTTAACACTTTTACACTTACTGTTCTGACGCCCCAATTATGTGCATCACTTTTGTTTGGTACAAATACGTCAATTTTATTTCCTTTTATTGCGCCGCCAGTGTCTGCTGCTGTTGCTTCTCCATAACCTTCAACATAGACTTTAGAACCTAGCGGAATCACGTTTGGATCAACCGCAATAACTTTAGCATTCGGGTTCTTGTTTAAGTCGATGCCTGTTGCTGTAACGCCGGAAATGCCGCCGTCGTTAGCAGAGTAAGCAGTAGCAGTAACAGTTAGTTCTTTTGCCGCTTCTTGTTGATTTGTATTAGATTCAACAGCCTTTTCTTCTGTTTTAACAGAAGTTTCTGCTGCAGCCTTTGTTTCTTGTTTTGGTTGCTGTTGAACAGCTTCTTGTTTAGGTTGCTCTTTTTGCACAGCCTCTTGTTTTGTTTCAGTTTGAGGTGCGCTTGTTTGCGCATTCTCAGTCACTGTGTTTGCTGCTGTTGCCTGACCTTTTACTGAAAGTGCAGATCCAGCATAGATCATGTCAGAGCTTAAGTTATTCCAAACTTTCAGGTTGTTAACTGTCGTACCGAATTTTTGAGCAATCTTAGAAAGCGTATCTCCCGCTTTAATTGTATATTGCCCAGAAGTGGTTGTTTCTTCTGAAGAAATGGTCAGTTTTTCTCCCGCAATGATTGTATCAGAAGTTAACTTGTTCCATTCTTTTAGGTCCTTTAGGTTCACTCCGTTTTTCTGAGAGATCCCCCAGAGCGTATCACCCTTTTGCACCGTGATTTCTTTTGCAGAAGCGTGAGCTCCGAATGCAGTTGTTGAAAGTGCTGCAACTGCTACAAAGGACATAATCGTCTTCTTCATAAGTAAATCCTCCCTTGTTAGCTTTTTATTGGCGGCTAACAGGTGATATCGTAACACATGTAAATGTCAAATCAATAACAAAAAGATATGATTTAGATTACAGTTCCTTTACATGAAGGATTTCTCTCCGTTGGAAAGTCTTACTGAACCCTTGATGTAATAGGCTTTTCAAGTCTTTTAAGTTCGAGTCAAAAAAAAGAAAAGAAAATGTGTTTTTCAAAGAAAAAAAGGTTGATTTATGCTTTTTTCGAGTCTGTCACCTGTACATAAGCTTGTATTTCTTCTAAAAAAAGCCGGCCATATTTTGCTCTTTTTTGTTCTCCGACTCCTTTTACAGATAAAAGTTCCTCATCATTTACAGGCTGTTTTCCTGACATATCTTTCAGTGTCTGATCAGAAAAAACGACAAAAGGCGGGACGCCCTGCTCTGCTGCAATTTGCTTGCGTAAGGTGCGCAGCCGTTCAAACAGCTCATCATTTTCCGTAATGGCTTCTGCTTTTAATGCTTCTTTTCTCGCTACTGATAATTCGCCTCTCAGCACATTTCTCCCTTTTCCGCTTACAAAAAGAGTCGGAAATGTTCCATCTGACATCCTAATAAATTCGTCAGCAATCAGAAATTCAATGAAGTCGCTGATTTCACCAACTGATTGGTGCTTTAATATTCCGTATGTTGAAAGGCTGCTAAAGCCGTTTTCGAGCACTTTTTTATTTTTTGATCCAGCGAGCACCTGGGCAACCATCGTCTTCCCAAAACGTTCATTCATGCGAATGATACACGATAAGACCATTTGTGCTTCTCTCGTCACGTCATGGGCTGTTCTTGTATCTGTGCAGTTTCCGCACTGTCCGCAGGCTTCAGCTTCCTTTTCTCCGAAATACATCAGAATAAATCGCTGCAAACAATCTTCCGTATGGCAGTAGTCAACCATTTGCCGCAGTTTTTTCAAGTCCTGCTTTTTCTTCTCTTCATTTTCCGATTGCTCGATTAAAAAGCGCTGCACCATAATATCCTGCGGAGAAAATAAAAGCACACATTCACTGTCGAGGCCATCCCTGCCAGCTCGTCCCGCCTCCTGATAGTAGCTTTCCATATCTTTCGGGATTTGTGCATGAAGAACAAACCTGATATTTGATTTATCGATGCCCATGCCGAAAGCAGATGTGGCAACCATGACCTGCAGCTCATCGTTCAGAAACCTTTCCTGCTGTTCTTTTCTGACTTCGTCCTGTAAGCCCCCGTGATACCGCCCTGCGCTGATCTGATTTCGTTTTAATCGCTCATATATCCGATCTGCTTCTTTTCTTGTCGCCGTATAGACAATGCCTGCTTCATGTTTGTTTCTTTTTACATACTCTTCAATAAAACGATCTTTGTTTTCCCCCTTTGCAACTTTTAAAGTCAGATTGTCACGGGAGAAACCGGTATACACCGTGTTTTCTTTTTGAATATGCAGCTGGCTGCATATATCATCATGCACCTCAGGTGTTGCTGTTGCCGTTAATGCCATGATGACGGGTTTGTCATTTAACTCACGAAACAGAATTTCAATGTTTCTGTAGCTTGGCCTGAAATCATGGCCCCATTGAGAAATACAGTGCGCTTCATCTATTGCTACTAGAGGAACGTCAATGCTTTGCAAAATACGAATAAATTCTGTTGACGTTAACCGCTCTGGTGTAATGTAAAAAAGCTTATAAGCTCCTTCTTTCAGCCCGTTCAGCCTTTCATATATCTCTTGATTGGTTTGCGTGCTGTTGATGTAAGCAGCTCTGATTCCCGCTTCTTCAAGAGCATCAACCTGATCCTTCATTAAGGAAATTAACGGTGAAATGACAATAGTTGTTCCTTCAAGTATCAATGCCGGAATTTGATAGCAAATTGATTTCCCCCCGCCTGTCGGCATGATGCAGGCCGTGTTTTGTCTCGCTTCTGTCACCGAACGGATGGCTTCCTCCTGCCCTCTGCGCAGCTTTTCATAACCGAAATAATGCGCCAAAAGAGATTGGGCTTTATGTAACATAACGTGTAACCCTCGCTTTTCCTTCAATTTCTCCCATCATATCACAAAAAATAACCCTGCATTTCTTCTCAGATGGAAATTGAATTTTCGATATAAAAATCCTTTTTTAGATAAAATAAAAAGCCATTTCCATAAAGGAAATGGCTTTTGCTACATCTTGCCGTATGCAAGTAAGAAAGTTTTAAACCACCACTCCTCAAAGTGGGTGTTTGCAGAAACGTTCCTGTCGTCCTCTACAATGGAGGCATGACATTCCGGCTTCGATATAAAACTCCCTATTACAGCTTAAAGGTTAAAACTTAATTAACAATACGTACAAAGTAGCTTCTTTTATATAGTACACCATCGGACATATTTTATCAAGGGGTAGATCAATTGTTCAGAAAAACTTTTTTTCGTCCATAAAACTGTTTTTTCGCTAATATATCTAATCATTCGACAAACAAAAAATATATTACAATAAAAAACGGCGCTTTTTAACGGCAAGAAGTCATCACTTTCTTCTATATAATATGTGCACGCAAAAAAACTCCTATCTCACGGATAGGAGTCTTCATTCATTAAAATTTAACAGCAAGCTCTTTTGCTTCTTGTAAACCTTTTTCAACAATTTCTTGTGCTTTATCAGGCGCTGCGTTATGTCCCTCAATGACAACTGTGTGCAAATCTTGAACACCCCAGAAACCAAGAACTGTTTTCATGAAGTTTAATGACATTTCTAGTGAAGCCATTGGTCCTTCTGAATAAACGCCGCCGCGCGCGTTAAGAAGTGCAACTTTTTTGCCGCCCATTAAACCAACTGGTCCTTCTTGTGTGTATTTGAATGTAACGCCTGCGCGAGACAGGTAATCCACATAAGTATGAAGCACTGCTGGCACTGTAAAGTTCCAAAGCGGGAATGCGAATACCACTTTATCAGCTTTTACAAATTGGTTCAGATATTTGTCAGCTGTTGCAGCTTGTTTTTTCTCTTCCTCAGTCATTTCCATACCTTGACCTGCTTTAAATGTTCCGTTAATCATATCTCTTCCAAGGTAAGGAAGGTTTTCTTTATGAAGATCTAATTCAATCACTTCATCACTAGGGTTGTTTTCTTTATATGCAGCTAGAAATGCTTCGTATAGTTTAACTGAAACACCTTCTTCAGCTGTACGGTCACTTGATTTTACAAATAAAACTGTAGACATTTGTATTCCTCCCGGTAAACTTTTTATATTAACTTACAAATAGTATGTTACTTTCTTTTTTATGCAAAGTCAATCACTTTATTTCGAATATGAGATTTTTTCATAAAAAAAAGCAAGTACACTTCATATCGGTGTACTTGCTTGCCATTTTCAGTTTGAATCCTGCTCACGATCTAAAATCTCATACGTTTGAGAGCTTTTTTGATCAATTGTTTCTTTATTAGATAGATCTTTGACCTGTTCATGAAACTCCCTTTCGAATGACGGAGCATCCGTTTCGAAGTCATCCTCTATATCAGCTTGAGCTTCCACTGTCATTCTTGCGTACGGAACAGCTTCCAATCTTTCGTATGGAATGTCTTGACCAGTTTTTTCACAAATGCCGTACGTTCCGTCTTTTATCTTTTGTAAAGCATGATTAACTTCCTCCAAAAGCTCCCGGTCTATTTCTTTTACCGTTTGGTCTGTCATGCGGTCTGTTACAAGTGTTCCGTGGTCAGCCATATGGTTATCGACCCCATTAGACAGCTCTCCTACTTCTTCAGTCATTGATTGTGTTTTCTTTTTTTCGCCAGACAATTCTTTTTGCATATCAAGCAATTTATGGTAGAGATGCTGAGTTTGTTCTTTAGTCAGTGCCATGTGTATCCTCTCCTTTTTTTCTCTGTTCCCCGTTTTGAATACTGACAAACCAAAAAAGCTTTTATGGCACAAAAAAAGCCAAACCATTCTTTGGAGACGGCTGGCCTCAGTCAGTTTATTCAGCTGCATAAATACTTTGTCAGCACCGCTTGCACTTCGCTTAAATCGGTATCTTTCGCAAATTCTAATTCAAAGGTTTTGCTTCTTGTCATTAATAAAAGTCCAGTATCGGGATCAAACATTCCCGCCTCTTGAATGGCAAAGCTTTCAATCGTTTTATATGGAAGAAATACACGTACCTTCTTTTTAGAAAACACCTTATTATCAAAGAAAATGATACGTTTGTTTGTAAAGCAAATTTGGTCAACCCGGAGCTTATAAATCGATTCTATTCTTTCCCCTTCAACGAGCAAAGCTTCAAGCTTCTTTGCGTCAGTTGATCTGCTAACAGAAAAAATACCCAATGAAGAACCCCTCTTTCTGCATTTATCTATTTTTCTTATGACGAGATTACATTAAATAAAATAAGTCCTTTATCCCTATATAAGAATACGACATAGAAGACATTTAAACCATTACGAACAGATTACATTTTTCAAATTTTTGATTTGTTTCTTGTCTTTTGAATTGTTGTCATCATGTAGTACGCACCAAAAGAGAAAAAAGTTTCATTTTCCGTAAATATTTTTTGAAAAATGAGTTTTTTAACGTTTCTTTTGTGTATCTGTTTTATTTTCCCTTTTTGAAACAAAGAAGAACCGCAGCTTAGCTGCGGTTCTTTGCATAACCATCTGTATCTTCAATGTGACATCTTCTGTTTCTTCTTTCTCAGGAATTCGATCGGTGATTATACCTCTTCAAAATATTCTTTATAGTAACCACCGATTTTATTTGTATTATCGACGACAAACAGAAATTCCTCTGTTTCATTCTTCACTTCATATTCTTTCCCCGGAGTTAATACGCGATTTACAATGTATTTTTTTGCGTTTGTCTGAACACACTTTACTTTTTTAATGGTTTCTTTTTCAAGCCAATTTTTATGTATCATGATGAAATCTCCTTTACTTGTCTATAAACCTATTGTAGCTTTTTTCTTTTGTAAATTGCAATATCGGTTATTCATTGATTTTGCCTTGTTTTCTAGTATAGAATGTTTGTATACGCTTACTTCCGCAGTAACGATCACAGCTAATTCCTGCTCTTCAATGAAGCAATATCCATTCTATCACCAAGAATCTCAGAACAGACCATAAAAATGACTGGAGGTTTGTTACGAATGAGTTCTTTAACGATGCAAGTGAGTAAAAGGCTGGAGACATTTTTACAGGGAACAAAGAAGCTTTATATTGATGGAAAGTTTGTTCCGAGTGCCTCAGGGGCAACCTTTGACACGCCCAACCCGGCGACAGGCGAAACCTTAATGACGCTGTATGAAGCCCAGGCAGAGGATGTGGACAAAGCCGTTAAAGCTGCCCGCAAAGCCTTTGATCAAGGCGAGTGGAGAACAATGTCTCCAGCATCGAGAAGCAGACTGATGTATAAGCTGGCAGATTTAATGGAAGAGCATAAAACTGAGCTTGCTCAGCTTGAAACCCTTGATAACGGAAAACCAATAAACGAAACAACAAATGGAGATATTCCGCTGGCTATTGAGCATATGCGCTATTACGCCGGCTGGTGTACAAAAATAACAGGGCAGACAATCCCTGTTTCCGGCTCTTATTTTAATTACACACGCCATGAGCCTGTCGGCGTCGTCGGGCAAATCATCCCATGGAATTTCCCGCTTCTTATGGCGATGTGGAAAATGGGTGCGGCTCTTGCAACCGGCTGTACCATTGTGCTTAAGCCTGCTGAGCAAACCCCGCTTTCAGCTCTTTATTTGGCTGAGTTAATTGATAAAGCCGGTTTCCCTGACGGTGTCATCAATATCATTCCGGGATTCGGTGAGGATGCGGGAGAAGCACTTACCAACCATGAAGCGGTTGATAAAATTGCCTTTACCGGATCAACAGAAATCGGAAAGAAAATCATGGGCACGGCGGCAAAAAGCATTAAGCGGGTCACCCTGGAACTGGGCGGAAAATCACCTAATATTCTGCTCCCGGATGCGAATTTGAAAAAAGCCATTCCAGGCGCTTTAAACGGTGTCATGTTTAACCAAGGCCAAGTCTGCTGTGCGGGCTCACGCGTCTTTATTCATAAAGACCAGTATGATGAAGTTGTCAATGAGATGGTGTCTTATGCTGAATCACTCCGCCAAGGAGCCGGACTTCATAAAGATACCCAAATCGGCCCGCTCGTGAGCAAGGAGCAGCATGAACGCGTTCTTTCTTATATTCAAAAAGGGAAAGATGAAGGGGCTAAAGCTGTCACTGGCGGAAGCTGCCCTTATGAAGAAGGATACTTTGTCGCGCCGACTGTGTTTGCGAATGTTGAAGACGATATGACCATCGCTAAAGAAGAAATTTTCGGACCAGTCCTGACGGCCATACCATATGAAACAGTGGATGAAGTCATTGAACGAGCTAACCATTCTGAATACGGACTTGCTGCCGGACTATGGACCGAGAATGTAAAACAAGCCCATTATATCGCAGATCGTCTTCAAGCCGGCACTGTCTGGGTAAACTGCTATAATGTGTTTGACGCAGCTTCGCCATTCGGCGGTTATAAACAATCCGGACTCGGAAGAGAAATGGGCTCATATGCTCTAGATAACTACACAGAAGTCAAGAGTGTCTGGATTAATCTTGAGGACTAAAAGGTTTTTCAAAAAAACTGCTGCCAGCCAGCAGTTTTTTTCTTTCAGTAATGGCGGCAAAAGCAGATGAATATATATCTTCTGAAGGAGTTGAGCGGGATGAGCACACTTCAGGAGAAGGTGAGGCGTTATCAGCAAAAAACCATTTCAGAGCTGAAAGATAGGCAAAATGATGACGGTTCTTGGACATTTTGCTTTGAAGGGCCAATCATGACGAATTCTTTTTTTATTCTGCTCCTCAGCTCACTTGATGAAGGTGAAAATGAAAAAGAACTCATTTCGGCACTCGCAGTCGGCATTCGCGAAAATCAGCAGCCAGACGGAACGTTTAACAATTTTCCTGACGAAACAGGCGGCAATATAACAGCTACCGTCCAAGGATATGTCGGAATGCTGGCTTCAGGATGCTACCATCGAACTGATCCGCACATGAAAAAAGCTGAACAATTCATTGCTTCACATGGCGGCTTGAGAAATATTCATTTTATGACAAAATGGATGCTTGCAGCAAATGGCCTTTACCCTTGGCCCGCTTTATATTTGCCATTGTCGCTTTTAGCAATTCCCCCAACATTCCCGGTTCATTTTTATCAGTTCAGCACATATGCCCGTATACACTTTGCCCCGATGGCCGTAACACTCAATCAGCGATTCACACTAAAAAACCGCAAAATTCAATCTCTCCGCCACCTCGACCCGCACATGACAAAAAATCCTTTGACTTGGCTCCGTTCCGATGCTTTCGAGGAGAGAGACCTCTCTTCTGTTCTGACTCATTGGAAGCGCATTTTTCGTGCACCCTTTGCTCTTCAGGAACTGGGCTTACACACAGCTAAAACGTATATGCTTGACCGGATTGAAAAAGACGGCACACTGTACAGTTATGCAAGCGCCACAATATTTATGGTATACAGCCTTCTGTCACTTGGTGTGTCACGCCATTCACCGGTCATCCGAAGGGCAATAAATGGCATCAAAGCATTGGTGGCTGAATGCGGCGGCATTCCTTACTTAGAAAATTCCACATCCACTGTTTGGGATACTGCATTAATCACCTATGCGCTTCAGCAAAACGGCGTTGCCGAAACAGACGGTACAATGACAAAAGCCGCTTCGTTTTTACAAAAGCGGCAGCATACCAAGATAGCAGATTGGTCTGTCAAAAATCCAAATGTATCTCCAGGCGGCTGGGGATTTTCAAATATCAACACGAATAACCCTGATTGTGACGACACCGCAGCCGTCTTAAAAGCAATTCCCCGCAACTTCTCTCCTTCTTCTTGGGAGCGAGGTGTGGCTTGGCTTTTATCGATGCAGAACAATGATGGAGGGTTTTCCGCCTTTGAAAAAAATGTGAACCACCCTCTTATCCGCCACCTCCCGCTTGAATCCGCCGAGGATGCGGCTGTTGATCCCTCAACCGCCGACCTTACCGGGCGGGTGCTGCACTTTTTAGGTGAAAAAGCCGGCTTTTCAGTAAAACATCACCACATTCAGCGTGCTGTGAACTGGCTTTTTGAAAACCAGGAACATAATGGATCTTGGTACGGACGATGGGGTGTTTGCTACATTTATGGCACATGGGCTGCCTTGACCGGTATGCACGCCTGCGGAGTTGTTCGAACACATCCTTCGATACAAAAGGCAATCCGGTGGCTCAAAACCGTACAAAATGATGACGGCAGCTGGGGTGAATCCTGCAAAAGCGCGGAGGTCAAAACCTATGTGCCGCTTAAAGAAGGAACCATTATACAAACTGCATGGGCTTTAGATGCTTTATTACAATTTGAAAAACCCAGTCATTCAGCAATTGTGAAAGGAATGAACTACCTCATGGACAACAGTTCTCATGACGGTAGAAGCTTGACTTATCCAGTGGGTATCGGGCTGCCAAAGCAATTTTATATTCGTTACCATAGTTACCCTTATGTGTTCCCTTTGCTGGCTGTCAGCAAGTATTTGAATTCTATTGAAAAGGAGACAGCAAATGAAACGTGAATCTTATCAAAACGAGATGTTCAATTGGTGTGAAGCCTTAAAAGATCAGATTCAAAAACGAGGACAGCTTGATCAATTTGAGGATCAAATCGAAAAGATGATTGAAGCGCTGGAGGATGACCAGACGACAGAAGAAGAGTGGTATCAGCAGGCCGCCACACTCTATCGTGATATTACACAATCAGAAGAAACAGGTGAAAGACGTGCCTTCGTTCCTATAGGAAAACATGTTCTCCCAAAGCTTCCGTACAAGTACTCCGCTTTAGAACCTTATATTTCACGTGATATTATGGTGCTTCATCATACAAAGCATCATCAAAGCTATGTTGACGGACTGAATAAGGCAGAATTGGCGCTTAAGAATGCCAGAGCTTCAAAGAACTATGACTTGATCACTCATTGGGAAAGAGAGCTGGCATTTCATGGAGCCGGCCATTATTTGCACAGTATTTTTTGGTTTTCTATGCATCCAAACGGAAAAAGACGTCCTACTGGAGCATTGTTTCAAATGATCGATCTTTCATTTGGAAGCTATTCGGCCTTTAAGGAGCATTTTACCCAAGCTGCAAAAAAAGTGGAGGGTGTCGGGTGGGCCATTCTTGTCTGGTCCCCTCGTTCCGGACGGCTTGAGATTTTAGCCGCAGAGAAGCACCAGCACTTCAGCCAGTGGGATGTTATCCCTCTTTTGCCGCTTGATGTATGGGAACATGCTTACTATTTGCAATATAAAAATGACCGCGGGAGCTATGTTGATCATTGGTGGAATGTAGTCGATTGGCGTGAAGCCGAAAAACGTTTTGAACAGGCAAAAGAAGTTGTATGGAAACTCTATTAAAAAAGCCCCCTTTTCCAGGGGGCTTCATTTTTTAAAAAACACCTAATACATGTAAAAATACAATAATGATTGCAACAGGTGAAAGATAACGTATCAGCAGAAGCCAAACCGCGAACCACTTTCGCTTGAGGTTTGAGCCGCTTTTCAGCTCGTTAAACAAATCCTCTTTCGGTATTTTTAACGGTACAAAGATAGAAATCAATAACGCTCCTGACGGCATTAAAATATTGCTGACCAGAAAATCAGCTGCGTCAAAAATAGACATGTGAAAAATGGTAACATCACTTAAAACCCCGTATGATAACGCAGACGGTACGCCGACCAGAAAGATAGCAATCCCGCCGATCCAAGCAAATCGTTTTCTTTTACTAACATCGCCTTTAGAAAGCACAGCGACCAAAATTTCAAGCATTGAAAAGGCAGAGGTCAGTGCCGCAAATAAAAATAGAATTAAAAATGCTAATAAAAAGACAATTCCGAACGGCATTTGATTAAACACAGTCGGCAGCACATTAAATAACAGAACAGGCCCTTGATCCGGTTTGAGGCCGAATGAAAAAACAGCTGGAAAGATCGCGATGCCCGCCATAATGGCGACAAGGACATTCAAAACCGTAACAGATACAGCAGACTGCACCAGATTTTCTTGTTTCTCTAGATAAGCACTATACGTTACCATTACAGATACACCGACACTTAATAAGAAGAAGGACTGGCCCATCGCATATAATATCGTATTGGCGTCAATCGCAGAGATATCAGGTGTCAGGAAAAACTTAATACCTTCTATCGCTCCATGAAGTGTAACTGAACGCACCATTAAAATGATAAATAATATAAAAAGCGCCGGCATTAAAATTTGGCTTGCTTTTTCAATTCCGCTGCTTACACCTTTTGCGACAACCAAAATTGTGACCAGCATAAACAGCAGCTGGCCTCCTACAGCCAAATAAGGATTTGAAATAGTATTCGCAAACAGCGTATTAAATCCTGACGTATGCGATAAACCGCCGGTAAAGCCTTTAAAAATGTAATTTAAAATCCATCCGCCGACGACGCTGTAGAATGATAACAGAATAAAGCACGTCGCCATGCCCAAATAGCCTATCCAATGCCACTTAGACCCTGGAGCAAGAGATTTATAGGATTGGACGGCATCTTGCTGTGTTTTTCTGCCTATGATGAATTCACCGAGCAATAATGGCAGTCCGATTAAAATTGTAAATAAAATAAAAATAAATAAAAACGCGCCTCCTCCGCTGGTGCCTGCTACATATGGGAATTTCCATATTGCACCGAGACCGATAGCCGATCCAGCCGCAGCTAAAATAAAGCCCAGCTTCGAAGACCATTGATTAGCTTCCTTCACCCTATCACTCCTATTTTCCAAAACAGCTTAAAGGTTCATTGTAAGAATATCTACCTATATAGTCAAGAATATTTTGATTAGTTTACATAATATATTTATCATCTATCTACATAGATATATCAGAATACAGTCAATCTATCAATATTGCATTATTCAGAAAATTAATTATAATAGGGGAATACCAAAAAATCTGTAAGGATTTCTGCTGGAGTTCTTGATCAGTGTATGAGGAGTGTTTTTATGGAAAACATCAGA
Organism: Bacillus sp. AF23; assembly: GCF_020861455.1. Lineage (NCBI taxonomy): Bacteria > Bacillati > Bacillota > Bacilli > Caryophanales > Bacillaceae > Bacillus > Bacillus sp. AF23. Next base: position 8,967 of record NZ_JAJHVY010000015.1, on the reverse strand, counting down.
AAGATAAGTCATTTCGCGGGACAAACCTTCGGAATCTGGGTCATTGTTTTTGCCGTGCTCGGATTTTCTTTCCCGTCATTATTTTCTTGGATCAGTTCTTATATTACGATTTTCCTTGGCATTATTATGTTTGGAATGGGGCTAACACTGCAAACCGATGATTTTAAAGAGCTACTCAGAAAACCTTTGTACGTCATTATCGGAGTGATTGCCCAATATACGATTATGCCGCTTGTTGCTTTCGGCTTAGCCTATGGCCTGCATCTCCCCTCGGAAATCGCGGTAGGCGTTATTCTCGTTGGCTGCTGTCCCGGTGGAACTGCCTCTAATGTCATGACATTTTTAGCAAAAGGCAATACGGCCCTGTCTGTTGCTGTCACTACGATTTCCACCTTGTTGGCACCTGTTTTGACGCCGGTTTTGATTATGCTGTTTGCCAAGGAATGGCTGCCTGTCTCACCTGGCTCGTTATTTATTTCGATTTTGCAGGCTGTATTGATTCCAATCATTGCAGGCCTAGTCGTCAAAATATTTTTCAAAAAACAGGTCGCAAAAGCCGTTCATGCCCTGCCGCTTGTTTCAGTCATCGGTATCGTTGCCATTGTGTCAGCTGTTGTAAGCGGCAACCGGGAAAACCTGCTTCAATCAGGTTTGCTTATTTTTTCAGTAGTCATCCTGCATAACGGGTTTGGATATTTACTGGGATTTCTTTGTGCAAAGCTGTTAAAAATGGATTATTCGTCTCAAAAAGCAATTGCAATTGAAGTCGGCATGCAAAACTCAGGGCTTGGCGCAGCACTTGCCACGGCACATTTTTCACCGCTATCTGCCGTTCCGAGCGCGATTTTCAGTGTATGGCACAACCTTTCGGGCTCCCTGCTCGCTACATATTGGTCTAAAAAAGGTAAGAATCCAAAAGAAGATTCAAACAGCACAGAACTGTCTCTTTAACATTCTATTGTATATAAAAAGGTACATCACGTTTATCCGTGATGTACCTTTTTAATTTTATCCCTCTAATAAAAGCTGTTCAGGATCTTCTAGTAAGTTTTTAATTGTGACAAGGAATCCAACTGCTTCTTTACCGTCTACAATTCGGTGATCATAAGATAAAGCGATATACATCATCGGACGGTTTTCGAAACGCTCTTCATCAATTGCGACAGGGCGCAGCTGAATCTTATGCATACCCAGGATACCAACTTGAGGGCTGTTTAAAATCGGTGTCGACATGAGTGAACCGAAAGTCCCTCCGTTTGTAATGGTAAATGAGCCTCCTTGCAGCTCACCAAGGGTCAATTTATTGCTTCTCGCTTTTTTCGCAAGCTCGCCGATTTCTTTTTCAATGCCTGCAAATGTCAGGCGGTCTGCATCACGTACAACTGGAACGACAAGTCCTTCCTCAGCTGCGACAGCGATTCCGATATCATAGAATTTTTTAACAATCAGCTCATCGCCTTGAATTTCTGCATTCAAGAGCGGATATTTTTTCAAAGCCGCTACAACAGCTTTTGTAAAGAAAGACATAAAGCCGAGCTTCACTTCATTTTGCTCAAAGAATTGGTCTTTGCGGCGTTTTCTAAGATTCATAACAGCCGTCATGTCAACTTCATTAAATGTAGTCAGCATCGCAGATGTTTGCTGTACTTCGACTAGACGTTTTGCGATTGTCTGTCTGCGGCGTGACATTTTTTGCACTTCAACAGGCTTTTCAAAGCTTTGCTGTGTTTTTTGAGCCTGCGGCTGCTGTTTTTGCTGAGGAGCTGGTTTCGCCGCCGGTTTTTCATACGCCTCAACATCCTGTTTGCGCACTCTTCCAAGCGGGTCGCCAGTCGGAACCTGAGACAGGTCAATCCCTTTCTCTCTCGCCAGCTTACGGGCAGAAGGAGATGCGATTGTTCTTGATTTTGCTTCAGTTTGCGCTTCCTGGCTCACTTCTTGCGCCGCTGGTTCAGCTTGCTTTTCTTCTTTTTCACTTTCTTTGCTTTCAGCCTTCTCTGAAGGAGCAGGGGCAGAACTTTCACCCGCGCCTTCTGTAATGGTACCGATAATTTCTCCAACTTGGACGGTATCACCCGAATCTTTCAATACCTCTTGAAGAACACCCGATTCTTCTGCTGTCAATTCAACATTTACTTTATCCGTTTCAAGTTCAAGCAGATATTCACCCTGTTCTACATAATCACCGGGCTGCTTTAACCATTGGGCTATTGTTCCTTCTGAGATTGATTCTGCTAATTCAGGTACCTTAATTTCCGCCATTTTTTCATTTCCCCCTTAGTTTTTGCGAGTCAAGCTATCAGATACAATACGTTCCTGTTCTTTTTTATGAACTGTCGGATCTCCCTCTGCAGGACTGGATCGTCTTCTTCGTCCAATATATTGAACGCTTACTCCTTCTGGTGCAAGTTCTGTCAAATAAGGGCTGATGTAGCTCCAAGCCCCCATGTTCTGCGGCTCTTCCTGAACCCAAACGATTTCTTTAAGGTTCGGAAGCTTTGCAAATAATTCTTTGACTCCTTTTGCAGGGAATGGATACAGCTGTTCAATTCTCGCAATGTGAAGCCACTCTTTCCCGTCTTCTAACTTGTTGAAATGATCGCTGATGTCTATAGATACTTTACCGCTGGATAATACGAGCCGCGTTACTTTTTCATACTCATGAGAAAGTCCTGACTGTTCGTAAACAGGCTGGAAGCGGCTTTCGCTGAGCTCCTGCACTTCAGAAACGGTATTCGGATTGCGCAGAAGGCTCTTCGGCGTCATGATGACGAGCGGACGAATTTCCTCACGCAGCAGCATTTTAGCCTGTCTTCTTAATATATGAAAATATTGAGCGGCGCTTGTCAGGTTGGCAACCGTCCAGTTATTCTCAGCAGCTAGCTGCAGGAACCGCTCGATTCTACCGCTTGAATGCTCAGGGCCCTGTCCCTCATAACCGTGCGGCAGCAGCATCACTAATCCGGATTTTTGGCCCCATTTTGCTCGTCCGGCAGAAATAAATTGGTCAAAGTACACTTGAGCAGCATTGGCAAAATCCCCATACTGCGCTTCCCAAAGGACAAGTGTTTCAGGTGAATACACATTATAGCCGTATTCAAAACCGAGTACAGATCCTTCAGACAGCGGGCTGTTATGAACGGCAAATGATGTGTCACAATCTGACAAATGGTGCAGCGGCACAAATTCCTTGCCTGTCTCACTGTCGTGAAGCACAAGGTTTCTTTGGGCAAACGTTCCGCGCTCAGAATCCTGTCCTGTTAATCGAATCGGTGTTCCGTCTTTCAGAATGGAAGCAAACGCGAGAGATTCAGCCAATGACCATTCCACTTTTCTGTCATCATCAAACGCTTTGGCCCGTCTTTCCAAAATGCGTTTTAGCTTACCGAATACATTAAACGACTCCGGCCAATTGACCAGTTCGCCATTCAGCTTGCGGAGCACATCAAAATCAATAGATGTATCTACATCCGGAAAGCCGTTGGAAACAGGTTCCGGAAGTTCTATTTCACTGGCGATATGTTCCTTTTTAGCCGGCACTTTTTGATAAGCGTCTTCTATGCGTTTCGTTACCGACTTTTCAATGTTTTGAACAACTTCCTCGGTTAGCACCCCTTCTTTAACGAGCTTTTCCGCGAAAATATGTTTGACAGTCGGATGCTTTCTTACAGCGTCATACAGCATCGGCTGAGTAGTTGACGGCTCATCCATTTCGTTGTGTCCATAGCGTCTGTACCCGATCAAGTCAATCAGAAAGTCCTTGTTGAATGTTTTTCGGTATTCTACTGCAAACTTAACAGCTGAAAGACAGGCTTCAGGATCGTCCGCATTTACGTGAACAATCGGAATTTCATAGCCCTTCGCCAGGTCACTGGCATAGTTTGTTGATCTTGATTCAGCGCTTTCTGTTGTGAATCCGATCATGTTATTGGCGATAATATGAATCGCACCGCCGACTTGATACCCTTTTAAAGAGCTTAAATTCAATGTTTCAGCTACAATTCCTTCCCCCGGGAACGCAGCGTCTCCATGAATTAAAATCGCAAGTGATTTTGTTTCATCCTGAACCGGATATCCGCTTTGTGTTCTTGTTTCCTGCGCCGCTCTTGTGCTGCCTTCAACAATCGGATTGATAAATTCCAAGTGGCTCGGGTTATTCGCCAGCGTAATGCGCGCTGACTTCGTTTCAGCGTCATGAAGCTCACGGTTCGCTCCCAGATGATATTTGACATCCCCCGTCCATCCGTAGCTGATGCCGATTGATCCTTCAGACGGGACAAGATCCTTGTTCGGCGCGTGCTGGAATTCTGAGAAGATGATTTCATACGGTTTGCCCAGCACATGTGCCAGCACATTCAGGCGGCCCCTGTGCGCCATACCGATGTTGACGCTCGTTGTACCTGATTTGACAGATTGTGCAATAATGTCATCAAGCACTGGAACGAGAGCGTCCAGACCCTCAATTGAAAAACGCTTCTGCCCGACGAAGGTCCGATGTAAAAATTGCTCGAATCCCTCTACTTCCATCAGTCTCTCCAGCACAGCTGACAGCTTTTCGGCTGAGTTCTTTTGGAACAATTCACCGGATTCAATCTTTTGAGTCAGCCATTCGCGCTCTTTAAAGTCGTGTACATGATCAAATTCAAATGAGATGGTTCTTTTATACGTATTTCGTAAATATTGAATGGCTTCTAAACCGTTCGTAATGTTTGTAGGAGCGTCTTTACAAATGACCGACGCAGGTATTTCTTTTATTTCCTCTTCTGTTAGCCCGTAATCGGATAATGGAAAGAGCTCGCTCTTTTTCCCATCCTTTCTGAGCGGATTGACGGAAGCGTTCAAATGGCCATAGGTTCGTATATCTTCTGCAAGTCTGATTGCTGATGCGATCTTTTGTATCAGATCGGCTGTAACACGTCCCTTTTCTTTTGTTCCCGATGCCTCTTTTATATCGCTTGGAGGAGCTCCGAGTTCGTCGAACATTTCCTTCAGATCCGGATCAATGCTGTTCGGATCCTGGGTGTACTGATCGTAAAGCTCCAGGGCATAACCGAGGTTCGGACCGTAAAAATCTTCCCAATTCATTCGTTGTTTCATATTATTTTGAAACATTTGAATATTACCCCCAACCTAGATAATCAAGTGATTTATTCACTATCTTAAAATAACTTTCGAACGCTGTGTCCAAAATTATGTAATAAAAACGCTTCCAACGATATTTTACCACTGTTTGCAATTTGATTCTACCTTGATTGTTCACAAAATAGTAAAAAACCTTTATAAAAAACAAAAAATTTAATCATTTAAAAAAAGAAACGCCAAAAAGCATAGAATAAAGGGTTATCCTATGCTTTTATGGAGCAGTTTTTTAAGAAGCGGATACAGTACATCCGGAAGCTGATCGACATCCGGGACAAATATACTGAACTTCCCGTACATATCCTGTATCGTTTTCATTTGTGATTCTTCAATTTCCGAGTTGGAGAGAAAAACATTTATGACTTCTATTCCTCTTTTTCGAGCTTCGATAACCGCTTCACTTGTATCGACAATTCCATTTTGCTCATAACCAAATGCGGCCGGCTCTCCGTCAGAGAACACGATTAAGAATTTTTGCGCCTCGCTCCGCTGCAGCATTTTTTTCGTCATTTGCCTGATCGCATAGCCGTCACGGTTGTCTTCCTCAGGTTCAAGCTGCATAATCGCCGGTCCCGCCGCCTTTCTTAAGGATGACTGAAATGGAATTACCGTATTAAAATAGTTCGGCTGACTCGTTTCGGTCGCATCGTTTGTATCCTCCCAGAAACCGACAATTTGATGCGGGACTGCTACCGACTTCAGGGCTTCGTGAAACAATACGATTCCCCGCTTCGTTTCATCCATTTTGTCGAACATGCTTGCTGAACAGTCGACCAGCAATGTAAAAACAGCGTCAATTTCTGAAGAAGGCTCTTGTTTTTTGTAAAAAAGACGCGGATTCCACTCCGTAAAATAACGGAGAAGCTTGTTGTTCAGACGGCCCGCGTGAAGGTCAGTCCTTGGCAGCGTTTTTTTGTGTTCAAGCGTTTTTTGAATCATCTGTTTCAAACGCTTCTGATACGATTCGATCGATTTTGCCTGCTGTTTATAAGAAAGCTCTTCATCTTGTGTTGCAGGCTGCGGTTCTTTATAAATCGCAAACGCGAATTTATTTTCCTTTCCGTTGGCAAGACCCGCACCGTTCGGCTGGTCTTTTTTGGACTCCAGCGCTTCCAGTTTGGAATAGTCTTTTCGTTTTGTCTGTCTGGCTGAACCTTGAACAGAGCCGAGGGCCTGGTCTCCATCGTCCCCTTCTCGAGAAGCATCTTTTCCTAAATCAGATTTTGCGCCGTGTTCAATATCAAATTGAAGGAAGCTTTTAGACGGCGCTTCTGTTTCACGGTGCCAAGTCGGCATTTCTTCATCGTGAATATCTTCATCGCCGTCTGACTTTTTCGGAAGCGTTATGTCATCGCTCAGCTTCGGCGCTTTTTTCTCTTCTTCAAATAACGGCTGCTCTGCAGCTTTTGCATAATCTAACTCAGGCAAAAAGAAGTAGGTATTCAGCATGTCTTTATCAAGCACCTCTTCAAGTCCGTCCATGATATCTTCGACAATTTTCAGAACGTGATGTGTAGAATCAGCTTCATACACACGCAAGAGCTGCTGTTCGATAAACGGGCGCATCAGATCAATATCATCACGCATAGACGGGATGGCTTCCAGAGGCGATTCCGCCGTCAGCTTGACATACATGGCGCAAAAGAGCGCATCCGTAAAAATGCTTCGTTCTAAATTTAAAGTCAGCTGCGTGGAGAAATGTTTTCTGTACATGTCTTTTCGTTTTGCAAATACATGCTTTGTCCCAGGACGCTCGTGTTTGATACATTCTTCAATTCTGATGTCCTCAAGCAGCATAAACAGCTGTTTGGCAAAGCTTTTGTACGTAAGATTGTGCTGGATATAATCCAAAAGGCTCGCAAACTCTTGCAGCGAGCTGTATTTTGTTCCGACCGATCGAAGGTAGACATCGCTTTTGAGACCTGCTTCCATATCTTCAGCTGCTCTGTCCTTCCAAAAGTGGCTCATGTAGATTTTTTTTTCAAATGGGTTGTAGTAGGACTGAACGCCATACTCCACTTCCACTGCCTCACTTTTGGTGAGCGTTTTGGCCAAATCGGTCAGCATCATAAATAAAAACGAGTCAATTGTGCTGTCATTAAATTTGATAAATTTCATCGCACATCCCTCATTCAAACAGAGTTTCTGCGATATTTCGGACCGCCGCCTTTTCACGGTCATCGTCAAGCTTCTCTACAATTCCGCGTTCGATGGCGCGTAGCGGCGGAATATAAGCGGCTAAATCACACGTATCAATTAAAGCTCTGATGGATGCCGCTTCTTCAGACACCTGCCCGTTATTGGCCTGAACGATCAAATCAGAAGACAGCGTGATAAACCGGTCAATCAATTTCTCATCATGAAGAGCAGACTGAGACATGAGTACTTGTTTCAGCAGCTCGCCTTTAATATACGGCACATCAATGATGACAAAACGGTTTTTAAGCGCTTCATTCAGCGGAACGGTTCCGACGTAGCCTTCATTGATGGCAGCGATGACTCCAAACCCTTCTTTTGCCCGAACGACTTCTCCTGTAAACGGATTTGTCATCATTTTTCTGTAGTCCAATACACCGTTTAAGATGGGCAGGGTTTCGGGTTTTGCCATATTAATTTCATCTATATAAAGAAAGTGGCCTTCATTCATGGCCGTTGTCACAGGTCCCGAGACAAACTCGATCGTCGCCTGGCCAGATTGATTTTCAATGGTTTTATAGCCGACCAGCGCTTCAGCATCCAAATCAACTGAGCAGTTGACACTGTGCATTGGTTTATGAAAATAGCTGGACAATGTTTCTGCCAGCTTAGTTTTACCTGAGCCTGTAGGTCCTTTTAACAGGATATTTTTCCCCATCGCTAATGCGATAATGGCATCGAATAAAATGGCTTCATCCTCCGCCTCATAGCCTGATGTCCCAATAAGCGATTGAAATTCTGGAGAAATCGGCTGGCTTTTATATGATAAAAGCTTATTTTGTATATCTTCCGGCAATATTAAATGCTGCAATTGAGATGTCATAGACAGGTTTCCTTTCCTATTCGTATTCCATTAACGAGTATACTAAAAAAGCCCCTGTATGCTCAATACAAAAGGGCTCCCGCTATATTACTGTTTCTCGTTATTGCCAGAAAGCGCTCCGCAGACAATTCGCGCTCCTGAATTTCCGCTCGGATTCGTCAAATAGTCGTCAGCCTGTTCATGAATAATAAACGCGCTGCCATCCTGGTCGAGAATATTCAATTTGCTTCCTTTTTGTAAAGAGGTTTCAGGCGCATTCATAATAACATCTACTTTCCCGTCTGCGCCGACTTCAAGATTCGGAAGATCTCCGGCATGATGTCCCATCGGATTATTGAAGCCGTGTTCTTTGTTCAGCGGATTAAAAGGTCCGCCCGCGGATTCAAAATCCGGCCTGACACATGATCCTTTTTCATAAATATGAAACCCGAGTGAAGCCCCAGGTGTCAGGCTGTGTGCTGAAATGTGGAAATCGAGCCCTTCGTCTTCTGACTCTTTTATTTCAATAAATCCGACTTTTTTGCCTTCTCTATTGACCAGCTGAATCTGATGACGAAACGCTGAGGTTTCTATTACCTTTTTTTCCGGTACCCGCCGCGGATGATCAGGAGGTGTTTCCTGATTGCATCCCGCAAGACCCAGTGCCGTCAGCACGATAAGGAGCAAGAAACGATTCATGCTGTCTCCCCCTTGTTTTTTCTAACAGTCTGGTCAATCATATTCCGATATAAACTAAAAAAAGCCTTTTAAAAGGCTCAGCTTGTAGAGAAAACGATGTTTTTTCTACAAGCTTTTTTGTTTTATACAGT